>JALYTW010000062.1 GCA_030854075.1 Pseudomonadota bacterium | reverse complement strand
GCTTCTGCGGCCATTTGTCGGGATAGAAGGTCCCGCGCCACGGCTCGTAGGTCCAGCCGCCGATCCCGATTCGCATCGTCATGCGCATGTTATACTCATAGGTTGCGGTAACGCCCATCGAACCCGCGACCGAATAGCTCTTTTGGCGCATTCAGCCAGCCAGCATTGACCGGCAACGCCGCGTCCGCGGATCCAGGATGCGAACGCGACTGTGCAGATTGGCACTTTACCATACGGTGCCAAAGTCCCGGAAAAGCCCAATGGAATCAATGGGAATTGGTGCACCCGGCATGAAAGCAATGGGCACTCAAATCATTGGGGAATTCTGGTTCTGCGAGCTGCCTGATGGCAGCTTTGCGCCCACAGCACGAAGCCGCTGCGCGGGATTGGTGTTGGCGGTGAGGTAGCGCGCCTGCGCTGAGGTTTGGCAGCGCGGCGACGACGGCGGACGATGGAGTTCCTTCAACGAGAGGAACTTCGCCATGGCCACTTTACCGATCGACCGACCCGTTACCCCGCTGCGTCAGCGCATACTCGACGATATGGCGATGCGCCGGATGGGATCACGGACGCAGCACGGCTATAGTCCGCCACGTTCGCGCTTTCGCAGCGTTCCTTGCCCGCTCGCCCGACACCGCGACCGCCGGGGATGTTCGGCGCTTCCAGCTTCACCAGCGCGAGCATGGTGTCGGGGAGTCCGCCATCATTGGCGCGGTGCCGGCGCTACGCTTCCTGTTCGGCGTGACGCTTGATCGGCCTGATCTGTCGCGCCGCCTGGTGCTGGCGCGTCGTCCCCGGAAGCTGCCCGATGTGCTGAGCGTTGACGAAGTGGCGAAGCTGCTCGGGGCGGCGCCGGGCATCAAGTACCGCGCCGCGCTCGGCGTCGCATACGGCGCGGGACTGCGCGTGTCGGAGGTGGCGCATCTCAAGGCCGACGATATCGACAGCAAGCGGATGCTGATCCGCATTGAGGAGGGCAAGGGGCGCAAGGACCGCAATGCGATGCTCTCACCTCAGCTGCTCGAGTTGCTGCGGCTGTGGTGGCGCGAGGGGAAGCGGCGCAGCGTCCTGCTGCCGCACGGCTGGCTGTTCCCCGGGCGCAGCTTACCAATCCGATCTCGACCCGGCAGCTGCACAGGGCGGTGTGCGAGGCGGCCGAGGCGGCGGGCATCCGCAAGCGCGTCAGCCCGCACACGTTGCGGCACAACTTCGCCACCCACCTGCTCGAGCAGGACGTCGATATCCGGGTGATCCAGGTGTTGCTCGGGCACAGCAAGCTCGAGACGACCGCGCTGTACCCCAAGGTCGCGACCCGCACGATCCACGCGGGGACCGGTCCGCTCGACCGGCTGATGACGCTGATTGAGGGGAAGACGCCACCCGGTTGAGGTCGCATGCGCGCCTCGATCGAGGTCGCCGACATTGCAGTGCGACGATCAGGTGAGGCAATGCGAGACCTTCGAGCGTTGGCGCCAGCCACGCGCACCGCCGCACGGCATCGCAGCGGCCGGGACGACCACGTCATGGCCCGGCATGACTCGGCCTCACCGCGCTCCGAAAGTCGTGTGCTTCCGGCGACGAGGCTCCTCGCGCAGGCGACCCGGCCAATCGCTCCGACGACCATCTCGAGCCCCGACCCTAGACACCATCCACGCGGCGCGCCGCCCCGGCCAGCCACGTTCCAACCCGGCGATGCGCGTCCCGCCAGTCGATGCGCCCGCCACACGACAGGGCGAAACCGAAATCCCCATAGGTCACCGTCCGCGGCCCGCGGCTTCCTGCTTTGGAGAATATCGTTCGCCTGCCCGCATCCGATATCCCTCATACACGCGGCCCTAAGCTGTCAGTCCGCAACCGGCCCATTAGCTGCCCATCCGCGCATGGCAGAGGCGGTCCGTAGCAATGCGCCCAACAACAGCCCGTTCACCTCAAGGGCAAAGTCCATTGCAGCTGCCATCAGGATGCGCCTTCGAGTGCGACGTGTACGACGCGAACAGAAGTGTCACGCGAGCATATTCCACACAATGAACTGCCGAACTTAGCCCCAGGTGCGTTCGCGATACCATTTAGTAATGACATACTTCACACCGGCTCGAACCTTCATTCCCTGGTGGAGCGTGGCTGGGTTGAGTGTAGTATCCGGCCGCCGGTTATTCCAAGCGAGCAACTTGCCCGTTTCCGGCTGAACAATTCTATCGATCGCTTTGAACCGTGTCGCGCCCCCCATAATAGGCTCGTTCAGATAAACCATGATGGTCCACGTCCGGTTGCCGGCAGCGTAGCAATAGCGATCGTAATCTGCACTGTCAGGTTCGAAATAATCGGTGTGTCCCTTGAATTCTTGCCCCACCGCATAGCGCTGCCCCTGCAGAGGCTCGCCGAATTCAGGAGACAGACCGGTGAAGGCGGCGAGCGCACGCTCGACCGCGATCACGGCGGGATCGTCCGCGGCAAGATCTCCGGTTTCGCTGGTACGATAGGCACCATCGCCGTTGGCGTCGGCAATGGTCGACGGGCGGCGGTCCGCATCGACCCGTTCGATGATCGCGGCGCATAAATCGGGTGCCAGGAATTCCCGCTTCAGAAACAACGTCAGTTTCGCGCCGGGTGCCCTTTGCACTCCTGGCTGGCGTAAAATGTGGTTAATGATCGGTTCGGAGTCGAGGCCACTGCCTAACATCGGAATACTGGGGTCATCGTTCGCGATCATCGACAATCGTCCTACGAACCCGCGTCCGCCGAGCAACGACGCGCACGCATTAAGATTCCTTCGCTCGCGCGCAGCATCGCCCAAGCGGCTGGTCGTCACCGTGATGCCGAACGATCAACTGGCCCTTCTCGAAGATCAGGTCGTGTGCACGCTCGGCTCCGTCGATCAGGCGAAACCGCCGATGGCGGCCACCTCGATCAACCAGCAGCGATCCGCGAACGAAGCCGGTGCGGGGATACCAGCACCAGCCCCGCTTCCCCGGAACTGCGATTCCGCCGAGGCGCTCCTGCGTTTCGTACCGGATCACGACGGTGGGTGCGCCGTGCCCCAGATCGACTGCGACAGCGCCAAGCGGCGTAGCGATCGAAGCCAGGATCAGCGCACCCGCAATCATGACGCGATTACCATTGCGACTTCAGGCTCAGCAGTCCGCCAAAGCCCATCGGCACATTCGCATCATGGCCGGGATCATGCATCGCGCGCCCTGCGATGCCGAACGTCGTGCTCTTGCCGACCGGGCGGCTCCATTCGACGGTATAGTCGAGTTCGCGACCCTTCGGCGCAAGACCAATTCCGTTGCTATCGTACGTATAGCTGTAATCGCCCGGTCCTCGCAGGAGGACACCTTGCGGCAGCGCAAGGCGCGCGGTCCCGCTAGATATCCGCAACGGTTGGGACACGCCGATGGTCAACCGGCTGTTGCGTTCGAACAGGTTATCGGCAGTCAACGCGAACGTTGCAGCGTTCGATCGGACGGTCGACAGTCCATCGATCAGGCTCTGGCCACCCATGGTTACGCGCGACACTGCGGTAACGTAGTTGCCTTGCAGACCCAGTCCGTGCCCCAACGGTGCCATCGCGCCGACCCGGATGAACCGGTTGTCCGCATGCCCTGAAAACAGCGCGCTATTCGACCGCGAACCGAGAAAGCCGTCGAGTTCTGCCACCGCGCCTACAGACATGTTGAACTGCATTGCCCCGGTATCGACGACCACATCGGACACGAAGCCCCGCGTTCGGGCGCGCCCGTCGAGCGCGTTTAGCCGCAACTGAGCGTCGCTGGCACCGCTGCTGAATCCGGCGAGCGTCGCCCGGACCGGTCCTAATGCCACGCCGCTTGCGAGCCATTGCTGCCCGTATCCGCCCATCGCCAGAAACGGAATGCCCATTGCTTGATCGGTGAGCGAGGCATTGCGCAGCGCTGCATGTCGGGGTGCGAAGCCCAATCGACTATCGGGACTGAACCCGATCCCCATCTGGACATCGGCATGGTTGCCGATCTGCTGGGTCAGCGAGAACATCGTGCTGCCACGCGAACGCTTGCCGCCTGCATCGGGAACCACCGATTGACCGAACGCCAACGTCATGCCCTTGGCATTGGTCGTTGTGGCCATCGACCCAGCGACCAACGCGCCGCCCAGCGTCGAAAACATCGTTGTGTCGGGGACGCTGGTCACATTGCTGGCCAACGTGCCGCGAAAAATGCCGTTCAGTTGATCGTTATACAGGTAGGATCCAGTCGCCAGTCCCCCAGCTCCGGTACCGAAGGCGCCACCCAGCGCGACCGCACCCGCGCCGCGGATGGTGGCCGTGCTGACGATCTGACCACGCGCGGTGGCAGTCGCCGTAGTGCCTACCGGCGACAGTGCCATCTGAACATCAGCAAAGCCATGCCCCCAGATGTTGCTGACCTTATGGGTAATCGTGCCGTTTGCATTGGTATAGCTTGCGGTCGTCACCGTCGAAATCGTCGTGTTGTTGACGAAAAATCGGTTATCCGAGGTGAACAATAAGCGGGCGGCAAGATCGGCGGCACTGGCGGTCGGGAAAGCTTCGCGCAACAACGCAAGAATACCCGCGACTTCCGGTGTCGCTTGCGAGGTGCCCGTCTGCGCCTCGTAGGAGCCCACACCCTTGTTCGAGCCCGACCACAGGCTGACGCCATCCATCAACATGCAGAAGTTGGCGGCGATGCCACAGGGTGCCGAGTTCAACACGATGTTATTCTCGGCCACGGCCTTTGCAACGTAGTCGGCACCGTTCACTTTGGTCGACAATCCCTTGGAGGTCGCATTGGTGACGACGATCCAGGCGCTCTTCAGTTCTGGGAACGCGAGCGGGAACGCCGCGCTCAGATCAACGTCATCCAACCCTTTTGATCCGTTGGCGATGTCGCTCGTGCCATAATTAGAATTTGCGAACACGATTACGCCGCCCGCATCCTGGAACGCCTTCTGCGCGGCGATGGCAGCGGTCCAGTCGTCCGCGCTTCCGGTGTCTTTGTAGATGGTGGCGAACAGCTGGGCACTAGTGAGATTGTTGGCGTCTCGATAAGCTAGCGCATTCTTCGCGGTGACCTCGTAAGAGTCACTGGTCTTGACTGGTTTCCACCCGGAGGTCTCATCGCCAGCCACCGGTATCCCGTACGAATTGCTCGAGATTTTGACACCTTTTGCGGTGTATTCGTTAAAAAGAGCAGTAAATCCCTGTCCGGTTGGATTGGCAACGCCCAAATACAGCAGAGCATTGTATGCAACGCCCATCATCACCGTGCCGTTGCGATCACCAACCGCCAAGGCGGAAACATGGGTACCATGCGCATCACTCGAGAATGCACCGCTGGATTCCAAAATGGTGATCTTCCCGGCGGTCGAGAATTCGTTGTGCGCGGGCTTGCCGTCGAGCAAATTGAAGCCTGAATCGACCACGCCAACCTTGATGCCGGCGCCGCTGAGACCGTAACCGTAGGCCACATATATTTTGGCACGATCATAGGGATTAGTCGCGCCCGTAGCATCGCTGGTGTCGCTGCCCAGCGAGATGCGATCCGGGCTCTGCGTAACCCCGCCATACTCCGCGGACGCACGGATAAGATTTGCCGCCGCTGCATCATAAGGGCGAGTCGTCGGCGGGAAAACCGCCGTTGGCGTCGGGGTCGGCGTGGGTGTCGGCGTCGGAGTTGGTGTGGGCGTCGGCGTCGGAGTTGGTGTGGGCGTCGGCGTCGGCGTCGGAGTTGGTG
>JALYTW010000170.1 GCA_030854075.1 Pseudomonadota bacterium | reverse complement strand
CGGCCCTTGCGAAATGCCGTTCACGCAGATCGTGCTGGCGGACGCAGTCGGATTGACCCCGGTCCATATCAACCGGCAGATCGGGAAGTTGCGGGCGGCGGGTGCCCTCGAACTGCGCCCTGGCAGCATCGTGATCGCGGATATCTCCCGCTTGGCGCACATCGCGGGGTTCGACGACAATTACCTGCACCGTCGCTTGCGGCGGAGTGTGTAAGGGATTGAGTGCGTTCCTCGGAATGGCCCATTCTTTCTGACCCCGTTCAATCATTCAGCTCGGATTCGAAGAACGGAAATCGGGCAGCAGCTGACCCTTCGTTGACGGGCGAGCCGTCACTCAAGTGCGTCAATGACCACTTACGGCGGTCTTCATGAACGGACTGAACGACCGATTGTGGGCGCGTTGCCGACCAACTGCTACGATGACGAATTATGGGCCGTTAGCTGATAGTCCCCTTCCGAGCGGTGGGCGGCAGATACGGGCGCACCGCGCCGGCTGGCCGACGCTCAGTTTCGAGCGCTTGCGGACACCAGTTTCGTCGCGTCAGTTCGTACCAAATACCACGAACGCCAGGAACAGCGCCGACGCGGCGATCATCACGATCGTCGCCGCCCATCCTAATATTTGCTGCCGCGCCGATACGGTGAGCCGTCCCATCGCGTGAGGGTTTCGCACGATCAGCATCATCATGATCATCAACGGCCCAGCCAGAATGCCATTGACGACAGCGGCCCAGTAGAGTGCTCGGGCGGGATCGATCCCCACGGCGTTTAGCGATGCTCCGGCCAGCGTCGTTACTGCAATCGTGGCGTAGAAGAGCTTCGCGCTGCGCGGCTTCGCATCCAAGCTCCCGGCGAAGCCCGTCATTTCGCTCACCGCATAGGCGGCCGATCCGGCAAGTACGGGGACGGCGAGCAACCCGGTACCGATGATGCCGACCGCGAACATTGCGAACGCAAACTGGCCCGCGATCGGACGGAGGGCCTCCGCCGCCTGCGACGACGTCGCAATGTCGTGCACCCCGCTCGCGTGCAGCGTCGCCGCGGTAGCGAAGACGATCGCAAGCGAGATGAGGGTGCTGAACGCCATTCCCGTCAACGTATCGATCCGGATACGCTTCAGTTCAGGACCGGCGGCCTTGGGCGTTATGCATAGCGGCTTGGCGTGGTGGCGATGCTGCTCCTCAATCTCCTGACTAGCCTGCCAAAAAAAGAGGTAGGGGCTGATCGTCGTTCCCAAAATGGCAACGAATGCCGTCGCGTAGGCGGCATTAAACTGCAATTCTGGGACAACCAGCGAGCGCAAAGCATGGCTCCACGGGACGTGGGCTACCATGACGACCGCAACGTACGTGAACAATGACAGCGTCGCCCATTTCAAAACAGCTGAATATTGGGGATAGCTGAGCCCGACCTCGAGGACGATGCAGACGATGCCGAACAGCAAGGTGTACAGCCCTGGCTTACCTCCCGCGAGCAACGCTAGTGCCGCCCCCATCGCGCTCAAGTCAGCCCCCAGATTGACGATGTTGGCGACGAGCAGCAGAGAAATCATGAAATAGAGAATGAAGCGCGGGTAATGGCGGCGTAAATTGCGGGCTATCCCGGCGCCGGTTACGCGCCCGATTTCCGCGGCGATTTCCTGGATCACGACCATCAGTGGGAAACTGAGAACGAATGTCCAGGCTAGCCCATAGCCAAACTGGGCGCCGACTTGGCTGTGAGTACCGATCCCACTGGGATCATCGTCCGCGGCCCCGGTGATCAGCCCCGGCCCAAGCGTGCGCAAGATTGAACGAAGGCCACGGGATTCGACTGGCGATATCACCTCGTTGGTGCTCATGGCATTCGTATGACATGCCTTAATCCCCGCGGCAACGCGGGCCTGCCAATCCAGACGCCGAGCAGCAGGGGCCGCGTTGACGCGCGTCGAACCATTTGGCTGCCAGGAGGCAATCAATTGACCGATCGGTACGCCGTCCGAAGGGTCGCCGAGTCATTCTCCTGCGGCCACTATGACCGTGTGAAGGATGAAATTGGCCCGCCGGTTGGGCGAATGGCCCGAACAGTGGATCCGCGACGCCGGGTTCGAAGCAGCCTGTCGGCAACCGCCCACTTGCAGACATTCCAGCGACATGACTAAATCTTCAAATGGATGACTGTCTCAACCTGTATCGCGACGAGGCCCGCTTCGACGAGCGGCTGAAGAGGCTGATGAGGCATAAGCCGGTGCCGGAGCAAGTTTGACGCCATGATTTTCGATATAATCGAAGCCATCGAAATGGAACGACGGCATATTCGAGAGGGCGAGGCGCGCATCGCCCGGCAGGATGTCATTTCACAATCGCTCGCGTCGCGCGGTAGTTCGCATGCAGCGCTACAGGCTCAAGAGCTTTTGCTCGAATTTCGGTACTTCGTGCAGTTTGCCCAAAGGCGTCTTGTTGATCTGGAGGGGCGTCGCCCAAGCGGCCCACATTCTGCTACACCCAACGCAGCGGGTTTCTCAGATACGCCATCGCCAAAGATTTAGCTTCGGCCAGATGTCCGCTAACCACCGACGGTGCCGTTCATTCCATGGATTGGATGGCGCACTCGACTCATAAGCCGATGGTCGGGTTTTGGACCCCGAACTTGACCATCGGAATGACCGGGATGGGCGCGTTGCCGAACGTCTGGTTCGCGAGGAGCGAGCGACCGGTTCTGTCAGAAGCGGACGTTCACGCTCCGATCACGGAATGACCGGAAGTGGTCGGAAGCGGTCTTTTCATCGAGCCGTCGGCCAATGACAGCGAAGCCGACCTCCACTTCCGGAACCAGATTATCCGCTGGCGGCCAGCTTTAGCG
>JALYTW010000111.1 GCA_030854075.1 Pseudomonadota bacterium | reverse complement strand
GTACTGGCGCAGCACCGCGAGGCGGCCGTCGATCTGGTGCCCGCCCTCGACCCCGATCAGGCTCGCGATCCGCCCCGTCTGTTCGATCCGGCGGATGTCGGCGGCGGTGGTGGCGAGTGCGAACGCGGTCGGGTTGGCGGCGACGAAGCGGCGGACGATGTCGATCTGCTCCAGCGTCATCTCGACCGCGCGGGGGCCGATCGTGTCGGCGGGGATCCACACCGACCAGAATTGCGCGCCGACATGGCCGCGACGGAGCCGCGCGATATCGGTCTGGAGCGGATGCGCTAGTTTATCGGTATCGCGGGTGAGGTCGGTCGCCTCGACCTTGCCGCCCTGCGCGTCGCGCAATTCCCAGGCGAGATCATTATGCCCATCGATGATCGGCGCGGCGGTGAGAACGCGATCGATTCGAGTATCGACGGTCTGCGCGGCGGCGGAGGTGGCGACGAGCACGGCGAAAAGCGCGAGCGACATTGACGACGTTGACACGGAATGGGGTGGTTTGCGGCGTCCCCGCAAAGGGCGGATGGCACGGCGGATGGAGCGGGCGAAGGCACGGATCGACATGACCGCATTCGAGCATATCGCGTCGGTGTAGGACAGGGATTTCGCCGGGGTTGGTGCGCGGATGAACGATCGTCGCGCCCGACGGTTTGGGTGTCAGACCGACAGGAGAATGACGATGGAGATCACGCGCAACGGATCACGCGCTTCGACCAAGGGCCCCGCGGACTGGTTCACGGGCACGGTGCGGATCGATCCGCTGCTCGCGACCGAACCGCCCGCGCGGGTCGCAGGCGCGGTGGTGACGTTCGAGCCAGGCGCGCGGACCGCGTGGCACACCCACCCGCTCGGCCAGTCGCTGATCGTGACCGCGGGGCTCGGCTGGGTGCAGCGCGAAGGCGGCGAGGTCACCGAGATCCGCCCCGGCGACGTCGTCTGGATCCCGCCGGGCGAGAAACATTGGCATGGCGCGACCGCGAACACCGCGATGACGCATATCGCGATCCAGGAAGCGCTCGACGGAAAGGCGGTCGAGTGGCTCGAGCATGTCAGCGACGCCGATTATGGGGCGCGCGGCTGAGGTCGAGCTACCCCGCCGCGCGGCGCGTCACGCCTTGTCGCGATCCTTGTAGTTGGGCTTGCCGCCGCTGCCGTCGGGATAATCATCGGGGGTGACGGTGGCCTGGTTCTCGACCGCCTGTTCGTCGCCCGGATCGCGGGGTGAGCCATCCGGCTTGAAATCGCCGCCGGGCTTGTTGGGTTGCTGGTCAGACATCGACATACTCCTTGGTTCGAAGGAGCAACGCGCGGCGGGAGTGCGGAGTTCAGAGTCGATCGAAGACGAAGCCCACGCGCCCCGCAACGGTAACGCGGGGAAGCTCGACCAGCGTGTAACCATAGTCCGTATAGGTCGCGACCATGATGGCATGCGTCGCCGCCGCGACCGCAGGGGTCTGTTTGCGTTCGGAATCGGCAGCGTAGATCGCCGCCCAAAATGGCGCGATGAAGACACGGGGGTTGTAGCGCAGCGTTCGCGCGGCGGAGTCGATCGCAGCGGGCACGGGATGACCCGACACCCGGAGAAAACCGACGACATCGGGGATACCGCGATCAACGACGACGGTGGCCCCCGTCGCCAACGCCACCTCGCGCGCGGCGATCTCGCGATCGATCATCAACCGCGCGAAGGCGCGCTCGTCACCCCAGGGCAGCGCATTGCCACCGCACGCAACCTGTTCGCGGATGATCTGCCGCCCCACCTCGGCACTGGTGGCGACGCCGGTGGCGGCGAGCGCGGCGAGCAACGTGGACTTGCCCGAGCCGGGACCACCGGTGATGACGTGGAGATGATCGGTAGCCGCGATCATTCCAGCGCGGCGAGCCAGCGGTCGAGCGCCGGCTTGTGCTTCCGATAGAGCCCTGCGCCGAGAACCCCGAGCGCGGCCACGGCACCGAACCCCATCGTGACGAACGTCACCACGCCTATCATCGCCACCGCCACGAGCGCGGTCCAGCCGAGCACCAGCTTCGTGTCCATTCCCCCGTCACGCAGGCGCGACGTCCGCAGCGGGATGCGCACCGCCAGCATCGATCCCGTCGGCGGCTGCGCGTCGCGGCGCTCGGCATGGGTGTCGAT
>JALYTW010000080.1 GCA_030854075.1 Pseudomonadota bacterium | reverse complement strand
CGTTGCGGGTCACCGATACTTCGCGGCCGAGATCATAGGCGCGCTGGAACTGGTCGGACTGTTTCATCGGGTCGGGCGCGGCGGCACCCGCGGCGGGCGATCCGCTCGCGCCGGTGGCGGCCTGCGGGGCTTGCAAGGTGCTCGCCGGTGGCGGCGTATTGCTCAGTGCGCCGGGAATGCCGCCGGGCGCGGCATTAGGCGTCGCCTGATTGCCCGTCCAGTTGCCGGTTTCGGCGCGCAGCACGCCGTCCTTGTCGTAGCTTTCGCGGGTCGCCTGGGTCTCGTCGAGATTGACGTCGGCCTGAACCTCTGCGGTGAAATTGCCTGCGCCGACGAGCGGGGTCAGCAGCTGGATCAGCTGCTGACGGTATTTGTCCTCGACCTTGCGCTGGACCTCGAGCCGCTGGTCGCCCGCAGGATCGCCAGCGCCGCCGGGTTTCGACAGCAACGCCCCCAATTGATCGACGATCGTGACGCTTTCGGGCTTCATCCCCGGCACCGAACTGGCGACGAGGTTGACGATCGATCCGACCTGCGATTCGCTGAGCGACCGCCCGCCCTGGAGCTTGACGATGACCGACGCCGAAGGACTGGCGTTGTCACGGACGAACACGCTGGATTCGGGCATCGCGAGATGGACGCGCGCTTCGGCGATCGCGTCGAGCTCCTCGATCGATTTGGCGAGCTCGGTTTCGCGCGCCTGGCGCAGCCGCTCGCCCTCTACCGCGCGGCTGACGCCCATCGGCAACTGATCCAGAATCGCATAGCCACCGGGTGCCGCCTTGGGCAGACCCTGACCCGCCAACAGCATCCGAGCTTTCGAAAAATCGTCCTCGCCGACCGTCAGCGCGCCGGTGCCCTGGTCGACATGGCTCTTGATATTCGCCTGGTCGAGCGCGCTCGTGACCGCGGCCTTGTCGGTATCGGGCAGGCTGGTGAACAGCGTCTTCTGCGTCGGGGTCGAGAGCGCCATCCACGCGAGCGCGGCGGCACCGATCAGCGCGATCATCAATGTCATTGGCAGCGCGCGGCGGACCGCGGGCTGGGTCATGACGCCGCGAATTTGCTGCAGCGGGTTGGCGAAACGCTCGGGAACGAGCGCGGGCGTGGTGGTGAGGGCGGTGCTCATCTCAGATTATACCGGCATGCTCATGATGTCCTTGTAGGCGGACAGGAGTTTGTTGCGGACTTGTAGCGTCGCCTCGAAGCTGACCGACGCCTGCTGGCGCGACAGCATCACCTTGGCGATGTCGACGGTCTCACCGCGCTCGTAGCTTTCGGAGAGCCTGCCGGCCTCTTGCTGGGTCGCGTTGACGTTCTTGAGCGCACTGTCGAGCGTCTCGGCGAAGCTCGTCGGTTTCGCCTCGGTCGCGCCGGTTGCCGGTGCGGTGGGGCCGCTGGCCCCGGCCCGCGCGAGCGCCTGATTCTTTTCGAGGATTTGCGCGCGCAGCGCCATCACCCGATCGATCCCGCCCAGTGCCTGAGCACCGCCGATGCCGCCGATGCCGCTCATGCCTGCGCCCTCCAGCTAGGCATCGGCGCGAGTTCCTCGCCCTGCTCGCGCGCCTTTGCCAGGCGGTAGCGCAACGTGCGTTCGGAAATGCCGAGCCGCCGCGCAGTTTCGATCCGGCTGCCCCCGCACGCTTTCAGCGTTTCGCGGATGGCGTGGAATTCACTCAGCTGGACGACATTGTCGAGCGTCGGAGTCGCGATGGGCTGGGCCGGGACGGGGGCCGTAATCGCGCCCGAGTTCGCGCCCGGGATCGGTGCGGCGCGCTCGAAGGTGAAGCGGACCGGTCGATCGAACAGGATATGGCTCGGCTCGATGGTATCGCCACCGGCGAACAACAGCGCACGCTGGATGACGTTTTCCAGCTCGCGGACGTTGCCGGGCCAATCGTGGCGGATCAGTTCGTCGATCGCGGCGGCAGTCGGCCACGGAATGATCTGGCGATTGCCGGCGTGGCGCAGGATCATCGTTGCGGCGAGCGCGGGAATATCCTGCGGGCGCTCGCTCAACGGCTTGGTGGCGAGCGGGAATACCGCGAGCCGGTAATAGAGATCGGCACGGAAGCGACCCGCGGCGACTTCGTCCTGCAGATCGCGGTTGGCGCAGGCGATGACGCGGACGTCGATGGCCTGTGCGGCGGTTGCGCCGATCGGCACGACCTCGCGTTCCTGGAGAACGCGGAGCAGCTTCGACTGCAACGTCAGCGGCATCTCGGCGATCTCGTCGAGCAGGATGGTGCCGCCATCGGCCGCGCGGAAAAAGCCCTCGCCTCCAGAGGATGCCCCGGTGAAGGCGCCTTTCTGGTGGCCGAACAGCAGCGCCTCTAGCATCGTTTCAGGCAGCGCGGCGCAGTTGATTGCGATGAACGGGCCATCGCGCCGCGCCGAGCCCTGATGGATTGCGCGCGCGAGCACTTCCTTGCCGGTGCCGGTCGGGCCGTTGATCAGGACGGTAATGTCGGCCTGCGCGACCCGGTCGGCGAGCGCCAGCAGCGCCAGGCTTTCGGGGTCGGCGGCGGTGGGAGTGTCAGGCCCGGCGATCAGTGCGCGGGCAAAGGCATAGCCGACCGCGGCGTCGGCCGCCTCGAATGCGATCCGCGCGGGGTTGCCATCGCGGGATGGGATCACGTGGCGGCCTTCCTCGCCAATCACAACGGTGCGTGCAGGGGCGGGTGGGGCCTCACCGTCTGCGACGAGGAAGAGGTCGTGACCCGTCGGTTGCGTGCCCTCCATCGTGCCGACGCCAAAACCCTGCGCCCGCAGGCTCGAGATCAGCGCGTATTTGCGCTTGGTAACGGCGGCGGATGGAAAGATCGAGCGCATGCAAATCCCCTCTGGACGACCGGGGAATGCGGCAAGGCTGGTAAACGCGGCGTTAATTATGTCGGCGAGGCGGCAAGTTATTTCCGGGGCGCCGCCCGTGCCTCGCGCGCACGTAAGATTTCAGGCGAACCGGGCGTGCGGCGGGCGGATGAATTTTTCCGCTTAAGTCCGCCGCGCGGCAGCCGTTACCCCCTTTGGCGGCTCGGCCCTCCGCTCTGGGGGCGGCGGGGTAAACGCCGAACTTAATGGAGATAGACCATGACTGTTATCGCTTCGAACATCTCGGCGCTGCGTTCCGCAACCGCGTCGAACAAGGCCAACATGATGCAGCAGACCGCGATGGAACGGCTGTCGAGCGGCAAGCGCATCAACTCGGCCAAAGACGACGCCGCCGGCCTCGCCATCGCAGCGTCGATGACGATGTCGATCCGTGGCATGAACCAGGGCGTACGCAACGCCAATGACGGCATCTCGATGGCGCAGACCGCTGAAGGCGCGCTCGACGAAGTCACCAACATGCTGCAGCGCCAGCGTGAACTGACTGTCCAGGCGGTCAACGGTACGTACAGCGTAACCGACAAGACGAACATCGATGCGGAAATGGCAGCACTGAAAACGCAGATCACCAGCGTTCTGACCAACACTAACTTCAACGGTACGAAGTTGTTCGACGCATCCGCCGGTACCGGCGGTAAAGTTGCAATCCAGGCGGGCTCGAATCTTGCCGATAAGATCGATCTCGATCTGGGGTCCAATCTAGTAACCGCGACCTCCATTACCGACGCAACTGCGGTGACCGCGAGCGCCGCAACCACGGCCGATCTCGCGAAGTTCGACACCGCGATCCAGACCGTTTCGGGCCGTCGCGCCTCGCTCGGTGCTGCGCAAAATCAGCTGCAGTCGGCAGTCAACAATCTAACGACCAACTCGACCAACCTGTCCGACGCGCGAAGCCGCATCGAAGATGCCGACTTCTCGGCGGAATCGACCGCGCTCGCCAAGGCGTCGATCCTGAGCCAGGCATCGACCGCGATGCTGGCGCAGGCGAACCAGAGCCAGCAGGGCGTGCTGAAGCTGCTTCAGTAATCCCGGTATCGGTGCCGACACCGCCCCCCGATGGGTGACGGTGCCGACGATCCGCTCCCCTCGCGGGGAGCGCACGGACCCCGGCGGCAGCAATGCCGCCGGGGTTTTCGTGTTCGGGTCGTGGAGGTTCGCCAGAGAGCGATGACATTCCGTGGGCCCGTTCGTGCTGCGCTTGTCGAAGCGCGGTGAGACTCAGGCCCCCTTCAACGAAGCTCAGGACGGGCTTCGACAAGCTCAGGGCGAACGGGTGAGAGTGTGGTGCGGCTTGGCGCGGCGGGGCCGCATCGCCATATGTCATTCGCGAACGATCTGGGCTGGGAGGTGACGATGGTGGCGACGTTGGTGATGCTGTGGCTGGTGATGGCGGTTGCGCCCGAGACGATGGTAGGCCGCGCTCTGTGGCGCGGGATCGTCGAGCTGCCTGCCCGGTTCGTCAACCGGATCACGCGCGGGCACGTGCTGCTGACGGCGCTACTTGTCGCGATGGTGGCCGGCGCGATCTGGCTGGTCGGCGAGGAAGCCGTGCGGCTCGTGTCGATGGCGTCGCCCGAGGCGTTGTCGTGGCTCGTGATGGTCGACGCGGCCGCGCTGCTCGATGTCGCGATGGGCGTCGTGCTGGTCGCGACATCAGTGCGGATCGGTACGGCGTGGGCGCGGATCGGCGCGGCGTGGCGGCGGGTGGCACGGCGACCGCGCGCGGTGCGGACGAGGCCGGTTCGCGCGGAACGGTCGGCGGATAACGATGACGAGGAGCCGCGACGAGCGCTGGCGGCTTAGCGCAGGGCTGCCTTAGTCCGGAGCGAGCCTAGACTTTCCTAGCCAACGCCTTCTTCAACCTGGCGTGGGCGGCGGCCTTGATCTGGCAGACCCGTGCCGAACCGACGCCGAGCACCAGTCCGATCTCCTCGAGGTTCAATTCCTCGACATAATAGAGCTGGACGACCTGCGCCTCCCGTTCGGGCAGCGCAGCGATCGCGGCGACCAGCGTTTCGCGCAGGTCGCTTTCGGCGAGTTGGTCGAACGCGTCGGGGC
>JALYTW010000078.1 GCA_030854075.1 Pseudomonadota bacterium | reverse complement strand
TCCCCCGCGCGATCGACGATTACTGGCAGTTTCGCGGGAATTACGCTGCGCAGGATTGGAAGCAGAAGCTGGGCAACCCGGTCCATCACATCCATGACGGCGCGGTGCCTGGGGAGGCGCTGCCGGTGACGTTCGGGCTGCTCGTCAACTTGGTCGGCGTGATGGGCGGCGATGCGACCCGCGAACAGGTGTGGGGGTATCTCGGCAATTATGTCGAGCAGGCCTCGGCGGCGGCGTATCCCGCGCTTGATCGGCTGATCGATTACGCGCTCGCATATGTGCGCGATGTCGTCGCGCCGACGCTCAAGCGCCGCGCGCCCGATCCGATCGAGCGCGCCGCGCTGAAGCGGCTCGACGCCGATCTCGCGGCGCTGCCCGACGATGCCAGCGCGGAGGATATCCAGACCATCGTCTACGAGATCGGCAAAACCGAATTCGACGGGCTTGGCGGGTTCGAGTCCCTGCGCGACTGGTTCAAGGCGTTGTACGAAACGCTGTTGGGATCGAGCCAGGGACCGCGGATGGGGAGTTTCATCGCGCTGTTCGGCATCGCCAACACCCGTCGGCTTATCGCGGAAGCGCTGGTGCTGGAGTCGGCGTAGCGCGGGGAGCGGGCGACGGCGTCGCGGTCGGATCGGGTACCGCCCAGCGTAGCGTAACCGTCCGCCCGCCGCCGACCCGCGTCGCGGCGATGCCCGCGTTGGTCACAGCCTGGACCACCGTGGTCGCGTGCGCGGTCGGCCCGCGAACCTCGATCGCAAGGCCGAGCCGTTTCGCCGCCCAGATCGCTTCCCCCAGCGCGGCGCGCCCCGCCGCGTTGGGCGCATCGTCGTCACCGAAGCTAACGTCGGGCAGCGGCGCGGCGGGAGGGACGAGCGCGATCGTCCAGCCCGGTTCGACGCCTGCGACCCTCAATTCGAGGAGATGATAAGCGGCGAGCTGCGCCCCGGGCAGCAGCGTGGCCGCGACGCGCGCGCGCTTGTTATCGCGATCGACCATGATCTGCCCCTGGTCGACGCCCGCCACCAGCGCGAGCCGTTCGACCAGCTCGGCAACCTCCGCGTCGACCGAGCTGACGCTGCCCTGGCTCGCCGCGGCCTGGAGCGCCGCCGCCTCGGCCGCGCCGGGGCCGGTGCCGACGCGATATTGCTCGATCGACACCGCTGCGCCCTGTCCCGCCGCCTTGGCAAAGGCCTGTTCGATCTTGCGGTTGGCGTCGGGGCGGTAGGTAGGAGTCAGCACCGTGGCGGTCAGCTTGATCGGGGACGAGCGGAAATCGAGGTCGAGCTGGCTGATCCGCGCCTGCGATCCGAACGTGTCGCTCACGGCTTTGTGCGCATAGCTGTTGGCGAAATTCTCGAACGCGATCCGGCGCAGCGACAACCCCAGCGGGACCGCCAACAGCGCGAGCGTGGCGAGGATCGCGATGCTCTGGAATACGGTCTGGTGCGGCGACAAGGTCGGCCCGAAGCCGTAGATCCGCGCCATCACCGCCGCGGTCAGCGCGATGGTCACGAAATTGGTGACGAACAACAGCAGCGATCCGAAGAACACCGTCGCGTTTCCCGTCGCGAGCCCGAAGCCGATCACCGCGATCGGCGGCATCAGCGCGGTCGCGATCGCGACCCCGACGATCGTGCCCGCCCGCCCCCGGATTGTCGCATAGCTGCCCGCAAGCGCGGAGAACAACGCGACGATCAGATCGAACAGATTGGGCCGCGTCCGCGACGCGATCTCGCTGGTCACATTCTGCAGCGGCGAGAACAGCACGAGCAGCGCGCAGAACAGGACCGCGAACAACGATCCGCCGAGCAACGCGATCCCCGACCGGCGGATCTGATGCGCGTCGGCGGTCGCCAGCGCGAAACCCAGGCCGATGATCGGCCCCATCAGCGGCGAGATCAGCATCGCGCCTATGACGACCGCGGGTGATGACAACAGCAACCCCAGGATGGCTATCCCGGCGGACATCGCCGTGTTGAACAGATAGCGCGGGCTCCATCCCGCATCCTCGTGGACGCGTTCGTTGACCGCCTGGTGCTCGACATGCACGATCGCATTCGTGCGCCACCAGGCGAGGAGGACGTGGTGGGGCCCGGTTTCCGCCATGGGTTACGTGGTTAGGGGCTTTGCGTGGTCTTCGCCAGCGGTTACCCAAACCAGATGTCCGTTGATCCCCAGCCCCAGCCCAGCGTCGCCGAGGCGATCGTGAAAGTTGCGCCCGAGCGCTACCGATCGACACTGCGCGACTTCCTGACCAGCGAGGCGTCGGGCGGCGTGATCCTGATCGTGGCCGCAGCGCTCGCGATGATCGTCGCCAACATTCCCGGCCT
>JALYTW010000070.1 GCA_030854075.1 Pseudomonadota bacterium | reverse complement strand
CGATCCGCATAGGCCTGGTCGAATGCGGGCGCATTGTTGGCCCAGCTTGGCCCGCCCTCCAGCATCCGGCGGTCGATCGTCACGACGTACAGGTCGCGCACCGCATCGAACTGGATCAGCCCGAACGGCAACGGATAGAAGCTCTTGCCGATGCCCAGGAACCCGCCGAGGCTGAGCACTGCGTGCGTCACCCGCCCGGTACCCTTGTGGACCATGAACGCATACACCGTTCCCACCGCGTCGCCGTCGCGGCTCTCGACCTTGATCGTCTGCGCAGTATTGGCCTGGCTCAACAATTGGGTTGGCGTCGGCGTCTTCGTCTCGGTCATGCAAGCTCCCTGGTATGACGCATCAACCGGCGGCGCCGTCCACCGGTTCCCATGCCCATGCCACCGCTAGCCGGTTGAGCGCGGCGACGCCATCGGCCATAGAGCGGGCCATGCGTTCCCCGGTAGTCTTCATCGCCCCGCCCGTCGCGCGCACCGTAGCGCGTCTGGCCGCCTTCACTACGCTGGCGCTGCTGGTCGGCTGCGTTCCCCAACCCCCCGCAACCCCGCCGCCCGCTCGCCCACCGATGGCGCCACCGCCCCCGCCACCCGCTGCAATGCCGAGCCCCGCGGCCGCGGCAGACTGGCGCGATTGGCCGATGACGCCGGGAATGTGGGTCTACCGCCGCGACCCGCGCGGCAGCATCGCGCTGTTCGGACCGGCTGATCGCGACGCCTTGGTGACGCTGCGCTGCGATGCCGCGAGCCAACAGATCTATTTGTCCAGATCGGGGACGGTGGCCACGCCCCTCACCGTGCGCACCACCAGCACCGCCCGCACGCTTCAAATCCAGCCGACCGGCGGCACGCCCCCCTATGCCGCGGTCGCGCTCGCGCCGCGCGATCCGTTGCTCGACGCGATCGCGTTCAGCCGTGGTCGCTTCACGCTTGAACAACAGGGCGTCGCCCCGCTCGTCGTGCCGCCCTGGGCCGAAGTGGGAAGGGTGACGGAAGATTGTCGGGGCTGACTGCGGGGCGCGGGGCGCGGGCTCTGCGGAGCCGCCAGACCGGCGCTGTCGTACGCGACGGAAGGTGATCGTCCAAAATTCGATGCATTACAAGACTTGTATCGCATCTCACTCTGACTCACATTCTAGGCGTGATCGATGCCGATCACGCCGTTTCAACTAGCGAAAGGAGGTGATCCGATGTCTCATGGTTCAGCAGTGAGTTCGGTTCGGTTCGTTCGGGGGACGCGCTGCTAATCCGTCGGATCTGCCGGGAGGTATTCTCCTCCAGTCAACGGCGTGATCCACAGGAAAGGCGGCTCGCATGGTCCTCCGGGCTGGAGCTCTCCGGCCGCTGACCATGTCAGGGGGTTGTCGGGTCGTCGCAGGGCGCCCGGCAACCTCTTTTCATGTGTCCGCAATAGACAGGAGCTTCCGATGTCCGATCCCTTCCGCCTCGACGGCAAGATCGCGCTCGTAACCGGCGCGTGCGGCGCAATCGGCAGCGCGACCGCCACCATGCTCGTCGCGCGCGGCGCGCGGGTGATCGCGGTCGATCGACCGGGCAGCGATTTTTCGGCGCTCGATACCGTCCTGAACGTCGCGGCCGACGTAACCGACGAAGCCGCCGTCCGCGACTATGTCGCCAAGGCGATCGACGCGGCAGGCCGCATCGACATTTTTTTCAGCAATGCCGGCGTCGAAGGGCCGGTGATGCCGATCCAGGATTACGCGTTCGCCGATTTCCGGCGCGTGTTCGCGGTCAATGTCGATGGCATCTTTCTGGGGATGAAATACGTCGTGCCCGTCATGCTCGCGCAATCGTCGGGCTCGATCATCAACACCTCCAGCGTTGCCGGAATGGCCGGGTCACCTGGCATGGCGGCGTATGTCGCAAGCAAGCACGCCGTCATTGGCCTCACCCGCGTCGTCGCCAAGGAGGTCGCGGCACACGGCATCCGTGTGAATTGCGTCAATCCCGGTCCGATCACGGGCCGGATGATGACATCGCTCGATGAAGAGGCGGGGATAAAGCCGGATGCACGCGCGCAGTTCATTCCTGCCAAGCGCTACGGCAACGCGGACGAAGTCGCGGCGACGGTTGCGTTTCTGGCCAGCGACGCTGCGCGCTACGTCACCGGCGCGATCCATCCCGTCGACGGCGGGCTGACCGCGTGATCCGCGCATGAAGACGCTCGCCGACCCCCAGCATGCGCTGGCTGAGGGGCTCGATGCGATCCGCACCGAATTCCAGGTGCCTGACGGCTTCCCGCCCGCGGTCCTCGCCGCCGCCGACGAGGCCGCTCGCCGCCAGCCGACCGACCATGTCGATCGCACGGACCGCGCCTTCGTCACGCTCGATCCCGCCACCTCGACCGATCTCGACCAGGCGTTCGCGATCGAGTCGGCGGGTGCCGATCTCCTCCTCCATTACGCGATCGCCGACGTCGCGTGGTTCGTCGACGACGAAGGCGTCATCGACCGTGAGGCGTGGACCCGCGGCGAGACGCTGTACCTGCCCGATCGCAAGGCCGGGCTCTATCCCCCGATCCTCGCCGAGGGCGCCGCCAGCCTGCTCCCCGACGGTCCGCGTCCCGCGATCGTCTTTACCGTCCGCGTCGATGCGTCGGGGGCGGTGGTGCTCGACGGCGTCGAACGCGCGCTGATCCGCAGCCGCGCCAAACTCGCCTATGAAACCGTCACCGACGTCGACCTGCCCGCCGGGTTCGCGGATCTGGCGCAGCGGATCCAGGTCGACGAGCGCCGTCGCGGTGCCGCGCGCGTCGATCCCCCCGAACAGGAAATCGAGCGCGTCGACGGCAAGCTCCAGCTCCGCTTCCGCCCGCGCCTCGTGTCGGAGGATCGCAACGCCGCGATGTCGCTTGCGACCAACATGGCGGTCGGCCAGGCGCTGCTCGCGCACCACACCGGGCTGTTCCGCGTCATGGCGGCGCCCGACGAGGCCGCGGTGCTACGGCTCCGCAACACTGCCAAGGCGTTCGCGCTGGCGTGGCCCGCCGCGCAACCCTTGGAGGATTTCACTTGCACGCTCGACGCCGCGCAGCCCCGCGCCGCCGCGTTCATGCTCGCGGTCCGCCGCGCGGGGCACGGCGCGTCCTATGCGCCCTGGCACGATGGCGAGACGCCATGGCACGCCGCGGTCGCCGCCACCTACGCACAGGCCACCGCCCCCTTGCGCCGCCTCGCCGACCGCTACGTCATCCGCGCCGCGCTCGCGGTCGCCAACGGCCAGCCCGTCCCCGCCGTCGTCACCGCCGCGTTCGAGCGCCTCCCCAAGGTCATGGCGCGCGCCGACGCTACCGCGGGCCGGATCGACCGCGCGGTGATCGACCTCGCCGAAGCGATCATGCTGCAAGGCCGCGAGGGCGACAGCTTCGCCGCGATCGTCACCGACACCGACGATCGCGGTGCCAGGATCCAGCTCACCGACTACCCCATCGTCGCGCGGGTCGACACGACGGCGATCCCGGGCGACGCGGTGCGCATCCGATTGGCGGCGGTGGACGTGGCAAAGCGGAATATCCAATTCGAGCGCATCGACTGACGCAGTCCGATATAAGCGAATGGCAAAGATTGGTGGTTAGCTGCCTCACTGATCGCGGCAATTCTCCGGGCTGGCAGATGTGCGCCATCCGATTAGCGTCCTAGTTTTCAAAAGATATATCGTGGAGCCAACTCGGCATCTAGCGCTTTCGTCGATTGAAACGACAGCCTTCTGCCCGTCCTTTCCCAACGCAAATACGTTGAGTTCGCTTCCCTTGCCGTAGACTTCTACCAATCGAAAGCCCGTGACGGTAGCGCGGTAACGGGTAGGTGTTCCCAGTGGGATCAACACAGCAACGATAGCAGCTAAGATCGCGAAAATGGCCATGCCTGCCGCGTGTTCCCGCACTACACCGATGAAGTCAGCCCGATCCATATGCGAAATGTAGCACGGGCAGAAACGTCCGCAACTGGGCGCTTCCCGCCCGACTGCTTTTCCATCCAATAGCTGCTAGTCGGCTTTCAAGCATCACGACCACGCTCGCGGCGTCCGAACGGCGGTGGTTGTGGAAATGGAAACATTGCTACCGGCGCAACTCGATTGATGCGAGCGGCTTCGGAGGCGGCCACGAGATCACCTCGGCGACGTCAAAACTGATCGAGAATCGGCTCAGCGGGCGTCGCGCGAATGATAGCGCCGCCTGCCTTTGGGCGGGATCAATCGCGACGGCGACGGTGCAGTGTGGAATCCAGTTTCCCGGCCGATAATAGGGCTCGCAGCGATCCTCGTCCACCAGGGCGTGGATACGGTCGTGGATCGCGTAGAGGCGACCATCGGCATTAGGTTTCAGCCAAATCACGGGCGAAGCCGCATCGAACGTCGCCAGCGCCTCGAACCGCGCGGTGAATATCCGCTCGTGGTCGAATACGCTCAGCGCTTCCCGCAAGACCGCCGACTTTACATCTCGATAAGCGGCGAACGTGATGTGCGCCGGATAGCCGAGCTCGCGCAGGCTCGGCCGCGTCTCAAACGAGGCGGCCTTGTCCACTACGGCCCAGAATTCGGGATTGGGATCGGAGGTGCGAATGGAGATGCCCAACATCCTCATCTTTTCGCCGTCCGAGACGCGTTTTGCAATGCCTGCTAATGGGGCGAACCAGCAACCCCTCACACCCCCGCCAGCAACCCCTCGCGCGCGATCTTGTCCCGCCACACCAGCGGCGCGAGTTGGTGGACGTTGTGGCCCGCGCTATCCACCGCCACCGTCACCGGGAAATCGACCACCTCGAACTCGTAGATCGCCTCCATCCCCAGATCCTCGAACCCGACCACGCGGCTGCCCTTGATCGCGCGCGACACCAGGTACGCCGCGCCGCCCACCGCCATCAGATACGCGCTTTTGCCCTCGGCGATCGCCTGGGTCGCATCGGGGCCGCGCTCGGCCTTGCCGACCATCGCGAGCAGCCCCTGCCCCAGCATCATCCGCGTGAACCCGTCCATCCGCGTCGCGGTCGTCGGCCCCGCCGGTCCGACGACTTCTTCCCCCACCGGATCGACCGGCCCGACATAATATATGACGCGCCCCGCGAAGCTCACCGGCAGCGGCTCGCCCTTCGCCAGCATGTCCGCGATTCGCTTGTGCGCCGCGTCGCGCCCGGTCAGCATCCGCCCGTTGAGCAGCAATCGGTCGCCCTGCTGCCAGCCCTGCACCACCGCGGGCGTCAGCGTATCGAGGTCGACCCGGATCGCCGCCTTGTCGGGGGTCCAGTTCACGTCGGGCCACTCATCGAGCTTAGGTGCCTCGAGAAAGCTCGGCCCCGACCCGTCGAGCGTGAAATGCGCATGCCGCGTCGCCGCGCAATTGGGGATCATCGCGACCGGCTTGCCCGCCGCGTGGCACGGCGCATCCTTGATCTTGACGTCGAGGATCGTCGACAGGCCCCCCAGCCCCTGCGCCCCGATCCCGAGCGCATTGACCTTGTCGAAAATCTCGATCCGCAGCGCCTCGATATCGTTCTTCGGCCCTCGCGCCTTCAGCGGCCCCATGTCGATCGGCTCCATCAGCGCCTGTTTGGCGAGCAGCACGCAATGTTCCGCGGTCCCGCCGATCCCGATCCCCAGCATCCCCGGCGGGCACCACCCCGCGCCCATCTGCGGCAGCATCTCGACCACCCAGTCGACGATGCTGTCCGACGGGTTCATCATCTTGAACTTTGACTTGTTCTCGGAGCCCCCGCCCTTCGCCGCGACATCGATCAAGACGGTCGCGCCCGGCACCATGTCGACATGGAGCACGCACGGCGTGTTGTCCTTGGTATTGCGCCGCGTGAACGCCGGGTCGGCGAGGATCGACGCGCGCAGCTTGTTCTCGGGGTTCAGATACGCCCGCCGCACTCCCTCGTCGACAACCTCCTGCAACGAGCGCGACGTATCGTCGAGCCGGCAGTCCATCCCCCATGTCACGAAGACGTTGACGATCCCGGTGTCCTGGCAGATCGGCCGATGCCCCTCCGCACACATGCGCGAATTGGTGAGGATTTGCGCGATTGCATCCTTCGCCGCAGGGCTTTGCTCCGCCTCGTAGGCGACGCCCAGCGCCCGGATATAGTCCATCGGGTGATAGTAACTGATGAACTGCAGCGCGTCGGCGACGCTCTCGATCAGGTCGGCGGCGCGAATGGTGGTGGTCATGGTGTCGCCTCTAGCGCGCGGGGGACCCTGCGCTCAAGCGTCACGAACCGCGATTGTTGGTCGTGAACAGCGCCTTGGGAACGACGACATGGACGCCCTTGTTGCGGTCGACGAGTTCGGTGATCTCGACATCGCCCGCGACGCTGATCAGCATATAGGCGTCATCACGGGTCATCTTTTTTTCGGCGACGAGAAAATCAACCATGTTGCGCAACGCCTTGCGCGTCGCATTGCTCAGGTCGTCGTCAAACCCCATCGCGATATACGCGGTGGGCGTCTCCGCACGCGGGTAGGGAGTGACCAGCTTTTTGTGCAGCACGAATTCGAACGTCCCCGTCAGCGAGGTTTCGAGCGCAGTGATGTCAACCTCGCCGTTACCCTGCGCGGCGTGGCCGTCACCCGCCTGGAACAAGGCGCCCGGCGCATGGACCGGCAGGAACAGCGTTGTGCCCGCAACAAGCGCCTTATCGTCCATATTGCCGCCGTTGATCGTCGGCGGCGCCGAGTCGTACCGTCCGAACGAGGCGGGGGGTGCTACCCCCATGCTGCCGAAAAAAGGGTGCAGCGGCACGTCGATCCCCGGTCCGAACTCCCCCACCATCCGCTTGCGATCGAGCGGCACGATCTTCACCCGGGCATAGGGGAAATCGTCGGTCAGAAACCCAGCGCCATAACGGAATGCGTTATAGGCATAGGGGATCGCGAGATCGATCTTCCTGATCCTTACCTCCAGCGTATCGCCGATCTCCGCGCCATCGATCGCGATCGGACCGGTAAGAATATGACCTCCCGGCCCCCGCGCAGATACCGGCACCCCGGCAAACACCGCGCGCAACGCCGGTTCGACATCGCCCGGCTTGACCCCCGCTTTTTCGAGTCCCGTCGGGCTGTTGGTCAGCAGCGTGTGAATGACGACGGAATCGCCCGACCGGATCGTCAGCACGGGCTTCTCGGTCGCGTCGTAATGCCCCCACGCCACCGTCGCCGGAGTCGCAGGCAAATCCCACGTCTTGGCCGACGCCGGCGCGGCAACGAGCAACATCACGAGCAACAGGTGGCGCATCGGGTATCTCCTCAAGTCACCACCCTCTCCGGTCTCGCCGCGCGGGGCAAGCGCTACCCCTCGTCCCCCATCCTCAGCGCCGCGATGAACGCCTCTTGCGGGATGCTGACGCTGCCATATTCGCGCATCTTCAGTTTACCCTTCTTCTGCTTGTCGAGCAGCTTGCGCTTGCGGGTCGCATCGCCGCCATAGCATTTGGCGGTCACGTCCTTGCGCATCGCGCTGATCGTCTCGCGCGCGATCACCTTGCCGCCGATCGCGGCCTGGATCGGGATCTTGAACAGGTGGCGCGGGATCAGCTCCTTCAGCCGCTCGCACATCCCCCGACCGCGCACCTCGGCGGTGCCGCGGTGGACGATCATGCTTAGCGCGTCGACCGGCTCCTCATTGACCAGGATGCTCATCTTCACCAGGTCGCCGTCGCGATACCCGATCTGATGATAGTCGAAGCTCGCATACCCCTTCGACAGCGATTTCAGCCGGTCGTAGAAATCGAACACCACCTCGTTCAGCGGCAATTCGTACGTCGCCTGCGCGCGCCCGCCGACATAGGTCAGGTTCTTCTGAACCCCGCGCCGGTCCTGGCACAGCTTCAAGATGCTGCCCAGATACTCGTCGGGAACATAGATCGTCGCCTCGATCCAGGGCTCCGCGATCATTGCAATCTTGTTGGGATCGGGCATGTCGGCGGGGTTGTGGAGCTCGAGATGCGTGATGCCCGCGGGATCGGGATGAGTCAGCTCGATCTCGTACACCACCGATGGCGCGGTCGTGATCAGGTCGAGGTCGTATTCACGCGTCAGCCGCTCCTGGATGATCTCGAGATGGAGCAGCCCCAAAAACCCGCAGCGAAATCCGAACCCCAGCGCGGCGCTCGTCTCCATCTCGAAACTGAAGCTCGCATCGTTCAACCGCAGCCGCGAAATCGATTCGCGTAGTTTCTCGAAATCGTTGGCGTCGACCGGGAACAACCCGCAGAACACCACCGGCTGGACTTCCTTGAACCCCGCCAGCGCCTGCTCGGCGGGCCGCTTTGCGTCGGTCAGCGTATCGCCGACCCGCGCCTGCGCGACGTCCTTGATCTGTGCGGTGATGAACCCGATCTCGCCCGGCCCCAGATCGGCGAGTTGTTCGATCTTGGGGCGGAAACAGCCAACCCGGTCGACCAGATGCGTCGTGCCCGCGTTCATGAACTTGATCTGCTGGCCCTTCTTCATCACCCCGTCGATCACGCGGACCAGGATGACCACGCCCAGATACGGATCGTACCAGCTATCGACCAGCATCGCCTTCAGCGGCGCGTCGGCATCTCCCTTGGGGGGCGGGATCTTGGCAACGATCGCCTCCAGGATCTCCGCGATCCCGATTCCCGCCTTGGCGCTGGCGAGCACCGCCTCGGACGCGTCGATCCCGATCACGTCCTCGATTTCCTTGCGCACCATCTCGGGCTCGGCGGCGGGCAGGTCGATCTTGTTGATCACCGGCACGATCTCGTGATCATGCTCGATCGACTGGTACACGTTGGCGAGCGTCTGCGCCTCGACACCCTGCGCGGCATCGACCACCAGCAGCGCGCCCTCGCACGCCGCGAGGCTCCGGCTCACCTCATACGCGAAGTCGACGTGCCCCGGCGTGTCCATCAAATTGAGTTCGTATTCGATGCCGTCCTTCGCGGTATACGCCAGCCGCACGGTCTGCGCCTTGATCGTGATCCCGCGCTCTTTCTCGATGTCCATGTTGTCGAGCACCTGCTCGCTCATCTCGCGCAGCGACAGCCCGCCGGTCAGCTGGATCAGCCGGTCGGCAAGCGTCGACTTGCCATGATCGATGTGCGCGATGATCGAGAAATTGCGGATGCGGGAAAGCGGAGTGGCCACAGGTGTCGGTTCAATCTGCGTGAGGGATGCGCGCCTCTAGCAGCGGCGGGGGATTATGCCAAAGGGACACCGACCATCGCCGCCCCGCCCCCTATGGTCTGATGCGTTGCCGCAGCTTCGTTCCGACGGACACTATTAGCGCAGCAGGAATGCCGCCGATGATACATCCGGCGGCAACCCAGAGAGCGAGCATAACGAGCATGACTGCGAACACGCCGAGTTCTTGCCAAGCCGCTAACCTCCACGGCTCCATGAAGATCACGCCAAGCCCATAAGACATTGAAAATGGCGCTCGAAAGCCCGGACCGTTCTTCGCCAAAACTGCGCTTCCAATGATCCAGCAAAAGGTGATTGCCGCAGCGAGCGGGATTAAGATAAAGCCGGAGAAGTCCATCGGGCGATGTTAGCAGCAGTTTTAATCACGATCGACCCGCAAACCCGCCAGTCCGCTTACCACCAAATTCAGCCATTTACGCCCCTAACTCACCCCTAATTGCCGCGACGACGCTCTCCCACCGCGCCTCCCCCACACCGCCGACCAATCGCCACTTCACCCCGCGCCGCTCGAGTTCCCCCTTCGACAGCTCGAAAAACCGTCGCCGCAGCGTTGTGCTGCCGAACATCCGCGTTCCATCCCCCACCCACGGCAGGTCGATGTCGAACAACAGATACAGGTCCGCTGCGCCGTCCCACGTGTCGAACCACTGGTCGCGCCATCCGAACAGCATGTCGGCCCACACCGCGGTCATCAGCGGGTCGGTGTCGAGGATCACCGGATAGCGCCCCCTGGCCAGCGCCTCGCGGGTCAGCATGTCGTGGCCCTTGGCGATGCTGACGAGGTCATCCATCGTGAAATCGGTGCCGTGCATCTCGGCATAATCACGGCCGTATTCGCCCACCAATGGCGTCCCGAAATGCGCCGCCAGCCGCGGTGCGATCGTCGACTTGCCCGTGCTTTCCGGCCCGTGGAGGCAGATCGAGCGCGGCGTCACGCCAATTCTGCCTCGACCGACAAAGCCCGGCGCGCATAGGCCCGGTGCCAGTCGATCAGCCCCGCGACCGAGATCGCGAGCAGCATCAGATATAGCGCGCTGGTGAACCACAGCCCCTTCGCTGCATACAGCGGCACGGATGCGACATCGACCGCGATCCACAGCCACCAGCTCTCAAGTCGCCGCCGCGCCTGCAACACCTGCGCCGTGACGCTTGCCGCCGCGATCCCCGCGTCCCACCACGGGTAGGAGGCGTCGGTAAACGCATGCATCGCCGTCCCCCACATCGTCGCCGCGACGACGATCCCGGCGACCCACGATAGCTGCGCCTTAAGGGTCAGCGTCTCGACGACGACCTCCCCCGTCGCCGCCTTTGCGCGCGTCCAATTCGCCCAGCCATAGATGTTCACGACGAAGAAGAATCCCTGAAGCAGCGTATCCGAATAGAGCCGCGCCTCGGCGAACACGACTGCGTAGATCGCGACCGCCAGGATCGCGAACGGGTAGTTCCAGATGCGGCGGCGCGCGACGAGCACGACGTTCACGACCACCAGCACGGCGGCAAGGGCTTCGATGCTGTTCACCCCGCCCGCCTACCAGCGGGGACGCACACGTAAAGCGGTGGATGTCGGCCGCAGCGGTGGGGCTGTCCTATGCGCGACGGCTGTGTCAGGATCGCGGCCATGCCATTCCACCCCCTTCTTCACCGCTTGTCCGTGCGGGGTTCGGGAATGGCGCACAAACCATCGATTCCGTGTCAACGTCGTCAACGTCGTGCCGTGGGCCACCCCGCGCGCCAACCCCGGGAGCACCCATGCGCCACGTCGCGATAATCGGCTCTGGCCCGGCGGGCTATTACACCGCGGAGGGTTGCCAAAAGCTGTTCGGCGACGCGGTCCGGGTCGACCTCATCGATCGCCTCCCGGTGCCCTACGGCCTGATCCGCACCGGGGTCGCGCCCGATCACCAATCGATCAAGGGGGTCAGCCGCCGCTACGCTGCGACCGCGCAAGCCGACAATATCCGCTTCGTCGGCAACGTGACCGTCGGCCAGGATGTATCGATTCCCGAACTGCTCGATCTGTACGACGCGGTCGTTCTGGCGACCGGCGCGCCGCAAGACCGCGGCCTCGACATTCCTGGTGCCGACCTGCCCGGCGTGATCGGCTCGGCGGCGTTCGTCGGCTGGTATAACGGGCACCCCGATTTCGCAGGATTGGCTCCCCCGCTCCACGGCCCCGGCGCGGTCGTGATCGGCGCGGGCAACGTCGCGCTCGACGTCGCGCGCATCCTCGCCAAGTCCGGCGACGAATTCACCGGCTCCGACATCGTCGGCCACGCGCTCGACGCGCTCGGTCCTCACACGATCGACCGCGTCACGATCCTGGCGCGCCGCGGTCCCCACGCGATCGCGATGACGCCCAAGGAACTCGGCGAACTCGCCCACCTTGCCCGCGCGCGGCCCCGCGTCGACGCTGCCGACCTTCCTCCGATCGAGGACGACGCCGCGCTCGATCCGGGCCAGCGCAAGTCGGTGGCGCTGCTGCGCAGTTTTGCCGAACCAGCCGACTCGAAACCTATCACCGTCGATTTCGACTTCTTCGCGATGCCCGTGGCGATCCGAGGCGATCGCCAGGTCGAAAGCGTGATTGTCGAACGCACGCATATCGATGCCGCGGGCCGGGCAAGTGGCACCGGCGAAACCTATGCGC
>JALYTW010000049.1 GCA_030854075.1 Pseudomonadota bacterium | reverse complement strand
ACGATGCGGCTCTATCACTATCGCGCGCGCGTCGACGACGTGTACCGCGTGCCCGTGCTGCTGGTCATGGCGACGACCAACCGTGGTTATATCTTCGACATGATCCCCGGCCAAAGCATGGTCGAATATCTGCTGCTTGCCGGGTTCGATGTGTTCATGCTCGACTGGGAGGCGCCGCGCGCCGATGAAAAGCGACTGACGATCGACAGCTACGTCCTCGACTTCCTGCCCCAGGCGGTCGCGCGCGTTGCCGCGGAAACCGGCGAGCCCGATGTCAGCATCGTCGGCTATTGCTTCGGCGGCGTGCTGTCGCTGCTGTGGGCGGCGCTGAACCCCGCGCCGCTCGCCAACCTCGCCACCTTCACGACCCCGGTCGATTTCAGCGCGATGGACATGTTCCAGTCCTGGGCCGACCGGCGGTTCTTCGATGTCGACAAGCTGGTCGACACTTTTGGGAACTGCCCCGGCGACTATCTCTATACCGCCTTCGACATGCTCCGCCCCGGCGCACGCGTCGCGGGCAACGTCCGGCTGATCGACAACCTCCACGACGACGAATTCGTCAAATCCTTCCGGATGTTCGATCGCTGGTCGACCGACATCCTGCCGCTGGCGGGGGAGTATTTCCGTGAGACCGTCAAGCAGCTGATGTGGGAGAACCGGTTGCTCGACGGGTCGATGACCGTTGGCGATCGCGTAATCGATCTCAAGCATATTACGGCGCCGTTCCTCCACGTCGCCGCCGAACACGACCATATCGTCCCCACCGCCGCCTCGGCGCCGCTGCTCGGCATGGTCGGGTCCGACGACAAGGAGGAGGTGGTGCTCAAGGGCGGCCATGTCAGCCTGGTCGCGGGCGCCAACGCGGTCCGCCGGATGTGGCCCAAGCTCGCGCAATGGCTGAGCGTTCGGTCGACCTGAATCCTGAAAGGATAGCATGAGCCACCGTATCCGCCGGTTTCAGCCCGACGACCGCGAGGCGATGATCGCCTTCGCCAAGGACCTGCCCGAACACGACCTGCTGTTCCTGGGCCGCGATCTGCGCCACCCGCGGGTGATCGAGGCCTGGCTAGGCGCGATCGAAGAAGGCTGGATCGACAGTCTGATCGCCGAAGAGGATGACGCGATCGTCGGCTCCGCCGCGCTCGTACGCGATCCGCTGAGTTGGAGCGCGCATGTCGGCGAGGTCCGGCTGCTCGTCGCGAGCGAACGACGCGGCGCGGGGCTCGGCCGCGACCTGCTCGAAGGAATCTTCGCAATCGCCGACGTCCACGGTCTTGCCAAGCTGACCGCGGCGATGACGACCGACCAGCAGGGTTCGATCGCGCTGTTCGAAAATCTCGGCTTCCGCGCCGAGGCGATGCTGAAGGAACAGGTCCGCGGGCGCGACGGGCTGCCCCACGACATCGCGATCCTCAGCTACGACGTCGCGCGCGTCACCGCGCGGCACAGCGCGTTCGGCCTGGAATGAACTTTAACGCGAACCGGCGCATTGATGCCGCCATTGCTGAAAAGGAATCCCGATGGCGTCAGCCGCAATGACCACCCGTGATTATGACCCGATCCGCGCGCCATCGGCGCTGCTCGCTTTGACCGAGCTGCCGCGTGCGCTCGTCGAACTCGGCTCGCTCCCGTTCGCCGCCTCCGTGCTCGCCAGCGCCCCGCGCGGCGACGGCCACCCCGTGCTGGTCCTGCCGGGCTTCATCGCAAGCGACACCTCGACCTTGGTGCTGCGCCGCTATCTCAAGAAAATGGGCTATGACGCGCACGCTTGGCAGCTCGGCCGCAACTTTGGTCCCAAGGCGATCGGCGCCGAGGGTGAAAAGCTCGTGGCGCGGCTCCGTGCGATCCACGACCTCACCGGCCAGAAAGTCAGCCTGGTCGGCTGGAGTCTCGGCGGGATCATGGCGCGAATCGTCGCGTGCCGCGCGCCCGACGCGGTGCGCCAGGTCATCACGCTTGGCTCGCCCTTTGCGGGCAGCCCCAAGGCGACCAACGTCTGGCGCGCGTACGAACTCCTCACCGGCCACCATATCGAAAGCGACAACGCCAAGAGCCAGCTCGCCGAAGCCGCGAGCCCGCCCCCGGTCCCGTCGACCGCGATCTATTCGCGCGAGGACGGCGTCGTCGCATGGCAGATCTGCAGGGAGCAACCCGGCCCCGCGACCGACAATATCGAGGTCCACGGCAGCCACATCGGGCTCGGGATCAATCCATCGGTCTTGTACGCGGTCGCCGACCGGCTCGCGCAGGCCGAGGACGACTGGCACCCGTTCGACCGCCACGGCGTCAAATCGCTGGTGTATCCCGCGGCGGGCCACGCGTGAGCGTGTCGGCCGAGGGCTAGCGAGATAATTGCACCTAGACCCGTTCGTGCTGAGCCTGTCGAAGCACGGTGAGACTCACGGCCCTTCGACGGCCCCGTGAAAGTATTACTTTCACGGGAACCCGGCAGGCTCAGGGCGAACGGTGGACGGTCTGATAACTTTCACGTCGTCGCGCCTCTCGATACGGCCCCTCACTTCTTGGCGTCGCCCTTCAACGGCGTGACCGCTTCCTTGCCGAACTGGACGATCAACTCGCCGATCTCGCGCGCTTGTTCCACACTGCGTTGCGCCTGATTGCGCATATAGTCGCCCTGTACCCGCATCACCTCGCTGATGTCGTTCGCCTTGGCCGCCTCGCGCATCGCCGCAAACGCCTGTTTGGCGTTGGTTTCTGCCTGATCGATCAGCCGGGCGCTGATCGTCGATCCGCCCTCGGCGACCTTTTTACCTGACGCTTTCACTGCCTCGCCCGCGCGCTTGGCGGGTTCGACGACGCGATCGTTGAACCCGGCGCGCGCCTTGTCGCCCGCCTCGCGCATCGTGTCGGTCGCGGCCTTGGCGGCGTTCGCGGTCTTGTCGGTTGCAGATTTCGCCTTGTCGGCAGCCTCGTCGATGTTCTTCTTGGTGTCGGCCATCATGTCGCTCCTTTGCGTTTCGCGGGTTTCCGCGCTGGTTTGTTGTCGTTGTCCTTCGCCCGAGGTGCCGTCGCAGGCTTAGCCGCCGCATCTTTCAACGCGGCGAACGACGATCGCAACGCCTCGGCATAGCGATCCGGATCGGGCATCATGTCGCGGTCGCAGGTGAACGACACCGCGATCGTGTCGCCGTAGCTGTAGACCGGGTTGATCAGCCCCATCCCGTCGAACACCGGCCCGGTCCCGTACATGCCGATCATCCGGGCGCCGCAGAAATACATCGGGACGCGGCTGCCGGGCACGTTGGTGACGACGCAATTGTAGAGCGGCGCATGCGCGTTCGCCGCGCCGACGCGGGTGTATAGCCGCGCCGCCAATCCCGCGAGACCCGATGGCATCAGCTTGCTGTAATCCGCGAGCGTCTTGGCGCCGACCGCGTTGGTCATCGCCTTCGAATTCACCGCCTCGTCATGGACGAAGCGGAGCCGTTCGAGCGGGTCCTCGATCTGCGTGCCCAACCCGACGACCATTGCCGAAACCAGGTTGCCGAGCGCGGCCTTTTCCCCCTCCCCGCGCACGCTGATCGGCGCCATCGCGGTCAGCGTGTCCTTGGGCAGTTCGTCCTTGTCCTTCAGATACGTCCTGAGCGCGCCGCCGACGATCGACAGGACAACGTCGTTGACCGTCGCATCGAGCACTGCATCCTTGATCGCGCGAATGTCGGCGAGCTTGAACGGCACCGCATTCCATACCCGGTGCGCCGATACCTTGCCGTTGAACCGCGTCTTCGGCGCGGGCCGCGCGTTGCGAATCGACACGTCGCCCTTGCTCACCTGCGCGGTCAGTTTCGCCATGCCGGGGAGCGACCGCCCGATCGTCTCGACGATACGCATCGGCTGGACCAGGCTGCTGAAATAGCTGCGGGTGAGCAGGTCCGCGACCTTGGGCATGCTTTCCGGCGTCCAGTCGTCGGGGGTCGACGGCGGCGTCATCGATGCATCGAGATCGTGGACCGCGGCGGACATCTCGACCCCGCTCAGCCCGTCGATCGCCGCGTGATGCACCTTGCTCACGAGCGCGAAACAGCCCGGCGGCAACCCCTCGATCTCGTCGAGCCCCTCGACGACCGTGAATTCCCACAACGGCTTCGACAGGTCCATCGGGCGCGCATGGAGCCGCGCGACTTGGATGCAGAGTTGCCGCCAGTCGCCGGGCTTGGGCAGCGCGATGTGGCGGACGTGGAATTCGATGTCGAATTCGGGGTCCTCGATCCAATAGGGATGATCGAGATCGAACGGCACCCGCACCAGCCGCTGCCGGAACGATCGCGCGCCCTGTAGGCGCTGGCCGATAAAATCGAGGATGTCCTTGAACCGCACGAACCCGCCCGGCGCGGTCGACGGGTCGTAGATGCCGACAGACCCGATGTGCATCGGCGTGTGCGGCGTTTCCAGATAGACGAACGACGCGTCCTGCGCGGACAGTTGCTGCAACCGGTCTCTCCTGCGACGGCGTTATCGTTCGCCGATGAGCGCGATGGTGAACCGGACGCGGCGGAAGGGCAAGCTGACGGGGCGGAAAAGCGCGGGCCGGGCGGCAGCGATCACGTCAGAGGTCGGGACCGCGGCGACGGCGACCCCCCGTCTGATCGAGTGCCGCAACCGACGCGCGCTGCACCTCAGCCGGCACTCGTTCGCCCTGCGATACGTGATCTGGCCGGGGGAAGGCGCTGGGAATCGCTACTCGTCTTTCATTAGCTTCCTTGCTCTGCGAATTCCCTTCCCTTGGATCTCCACGTCGACGCTTTGCCTTGAGCAGGGGCGGCGGGCGCTGCGGTCATGAAGTTCGCACGCGCCGCATCACAGTGGGCACGCCACCGCAACTCGATCAAGACATCAATTCTCGCGATCCCCCCGACGACCACGGTCGGTCGCCACCAAGTAGAGCGACGCGTTCACGATGACGTGCGACGCCGATTACCAACAGGATCAGCGTCGGATAAGCGAGAACGGCGCTGGCCCAATTGTACAGCCAGTAAACCAATTCGGGCTCATACGCTTTCACTGCGTGAATCCCGACGGTAAGAAGCTGGATGGCCGCAATGTACAGCGGCCAATATCGGTTCGCCGTCAAAGCGATCACCGTCAACGCAGCGAGGGTAAGGAGATCGACCGCGAACAGCGGCCCTTCTACGACATGGAAATGACTATAGGGAACGGTATAGCTTGCCGCGGCAGCAACAAGAAAAATTAGGCCCGTCGCGCGCTCCGGCGCACCGCCGCCCCAGAACGCGTAACCGCATACGAGGAATAGACACGCATTGAAGAGATAAACGTAAGTCATGGCCTGGTCTGCCAAAGGAGCGACCAGGAGACCAGGCCATAACCTTTAGGCAGCAACGCGCAGATGACTGGCGTCGGCACCCGTCGGCATGAACTCAACTTTTGGCTTTTCGGACCCATAGCTGGTTTCATAACCGATCTGCTTGCCGACCTTCTCGACCACGCGGTGGCCGGCGACGACATGGCCGCGGGCCTCGCTGATCGCGAGAAGGGTCTGGCTGAATTTTTCGAACGCGGCTTGCCCTGCGATCGCAGGCAGGTTGGAAGCGCGGCGCGCCTTGGGGAGCGAGGCGAGCAACTCTCCACCGGTGGCAAACGCCTCGTCGAGTTGAGCCTCGAGCCGCCACACCAACTCGGCGACGGCATCGTTTGCTGTGCGGGCATCGAGACTGGACATATCCACCTGCTCACCCGCTCGGGTGCCTTCCACATGAGGGTCAGGACAGGTGGCGAGTGACGGATTCGACCAGCGTGGTGACGACCTGGAGACCCATTGCGAGCATGCCGAAACCGATGGCGCTGCCCACTGCGATAGCCTGTATCCAGATCAATCGATCGCCGACCGAAAGATCGTTATTCGCTTGTCCCTTCCGCCGGTAGGGCAATCCGATCGACGAGAACCGATGGCGTAGTGCCTGTTCTCGACCGTCCGGCTGCCCGACGACCTGTTCGCCCGGTGAAATGTCGGATGGCAGCGAACCGTGGAGCGGGGCAAGCCGTGCAGAATCGGCCCCTATTTTATGGGGGGCATTTTCCGCGAGGCGCGGGGCGGCGATCTCCTCGTTTTCGGCCAGCAGCAGTGCGGCATGGCGGCGGTTTTTGGCGCCGAGGATACGAACCGCCTCGGTCAAGTAACTGTCGACGGTGGATTTTTCGATCCCGAGATCGTCAGCAATTTCCTTGGAGCCCTGCAGCGCGCGCACGCCTGTCAAGCACTCCCGGTGCCGTTTGGTCAGCCGGTCGAATCGGGTTTGGTCGCTCACGATACTTGGTCTCCGGTGTCTTGGACGACAAAGCAAGCGCGACGGATCGCACGACACAGCCGATTCGCGGGCTGCTTCGCGCACGAACCACGCTTCCCCCTCTTGGCGCTGGTTGCTAAGGCTAACCCGACATTCGCATTTTTCCAGCGCTTGACGTCGCGCCCGTGCGGTTCTTTCCGCCTCCCCGAGCGCCGCAAGCGTGCAATCGAAGGGATATTTATGACCGCGATCGGCCAGGACACGCTGAACACCCGCTCGACGCTGGAGGTCGGCGGTAAATCGTACGACTATTACAGCCTAGCCAAGGCGGCGGCGACATATGGCGACGTCAGCCGCCTGCCCTTCTCGATGAAGGTGCTGCTCGAAAACATGCTGCGGTTCGAGGATGGCGTGACTGTTACCAAGGACGACGTGAAGGCGATCGTCGACTGGCAGCAGGAACGCTGCAGCGATCGCGAAATCCAGTATCGCCCCGCACGCGTCCTGATGCAGGATTTCACCGGCGTGCCCTGCGTCGTCGATCTCGCCGCGATGCGCGATGCGATGACCGCGCTCGGCGGAGACCCTGAAAAGATCAACCCGCAGGTGCCGGTCCACCTCGTCATCGATCACAGCGTGATGGTCGACGAATTCGGCACCCCGCAGGCGTTCGAGGACAATGTCGAGCTCGAATATCAGCGCAACATGGAACGCTACGAATTCCTGAAATGGGGTTCGAAGGCGCTCGACAATTTCTCGGTCGTGCCCCCCGGCACTGGCATCTGCCATCAGGTGAATCTTGAATATATCGGGCAGGCGGTGTGGTCGTCGGGCAGCGTCGGCGAGCATGGCGACGGCACGATGATCGCCTATCCCGATACGCTGGTCGGCACCGACAGCCACACTACGATGATCAACGGCCTGGGCGTGCTTGGCTGGGGCGTCGGCGGGATCGAGGCGGAGGCCGCGATGCTCGGCCAGCCGGTCAGCATGCTCATTCCCGAGGTCGTCGGATTCAAGCTCACCGGCAAGCTCGCCGAAGGGATCACCGCGACCGACCTCGTGTTGACCGTGACGCAGATGCTCCGCGCCAAGGGGGTCGTCGGCCGGTTCGTCGAATTCTACGGCCCGGGCCTCGCCAGCATGAGCCTCGCGGATCGCGCGACGATCGCCAACATGGCGCCCGAATATGGCGCGACCTGCGGGTTCTTCCCGATCGACGACCGCACGCTCGATTACATGCGCCTCACCGCGCGCTCGGCGGAGAATATCGCGCTGGTCGAGGCCTATGCCAAGGAGAACGGCTTCTGGCGGTTCGACGACATGCCCGATCCCATCTTCACCGACACGCTCGACCTCGACATGGGCAGCGTCGTCCCCAGCCTCGCCGGGCCGAAACGCCCGCAGGACAAGGTGACGCTCGATCACGTCGACGACGAGTTCAACCGCGATCTCGGCACCCTCTATAAGAAGGCGGCGCCGACCCGGGTCGCGGTCGCGGGCCGGGACCATGACATCGGCGACGGCGACGTCGTCATCGCCGCGATCACCAGTTGCACCAACACCTCCAACCCGTCAGTCTTGGTCGCGGCGGGGCTGGTCGCGCGCAAGGCCCGCGCGCTCGGCCTCCAGTCGAAGCCGTGGGTCAAGACGTCGCTCGCGCCGGGGTCGCAGGTCGTCACCGATTATCTCGACAAGGCGGGGCTGACCGACGATCTCAACTATCTTGGCTTCAACCTGGTCGGTTACGGCTGCACGACGTGCATCGGCAATTCGGGGCCGCTCGCGCCCGCGATCTCGGCGGCGATCAACGAAAACGACCTTGTCGCCGCGTCGGTATTGTCGGGCAACCGCAACTTCGAAGGGCGGGTCAGCCAGGACGTGCGCGCCAACTTCCTCGCCTCCCCTCCGCTCGTCGTCGCCTATGCGATCAAGGGCACCGTCACGACCGACATGGTCGCGACCCCGCTCGGTCAGGATCAGGACGGTGGCGACGTGTTTCTGAAGGACATCTGGCCTACCAACGATGAAGTCCGCGAGCTGATGGAAGCCAATATCGACGACGGCATGTTCCGCAACCGCTACGGCAACGTCTATGCGGGCGACGCGCAGTGGCGCGGGATCGATGTCACCGGGTCGGACACCTATGGCTGGCGCGCCGGGTCGACCTATGTCGCCAACCCGCCCTATTTCGACGGGATGGGGATGACCCCTGCGCCGGTGCAGGACATCATCGAGGCCAAGCCGCTAGCCGTGCTCGGCGATTCGATCACCACCGATCACATCAGCCCCGCGGGCAGCATCAAGGCGGACAGCCCCGCCGGGGTTTATCTGCAGGAGCATCAGGTCGCGAAGGCCGATTTCAACAGCTATGGCGCGCGCCGCGGCAACCACGATGTAATGATGCGCGGCACCTTCGCGAACATCCGCATCAAGAACGAGATGGTGCCCGGCATCGAAGGTGGCATGACCACCTATGAAGGCCAGATCATGCCGATCTACGACGCGGCGATGCGCTTTAAGGCGGATGGCACCCCGCTCGTCGTCATCGCGGGTAAGGAATACGGCACCGGCTCGTCGCGGGACTGGGCGGCTAAGGGCACGATCCTGCTCGGCGTCCGCGCGGTTATCACCGAAAGCTTCGAGCGCATCCACCGTTCGAACCTGATCGGCATGGGCGTCCTGCCACTCCAGTTCGCCGAGGGGGTGACCCGCCGGACGCTGGAGCTCGACGGATCGGAGACCTTCACGATCCGCGGGGTCGCCGACATCCGCCCACGTCAGGACGTCGAGGTGATCCTCACCCGCGCGGACGGAGCGAGCGAACAGTTCATGACCCGATGCCGGATCGATACCGTCAACGAGCTGGAATATTACCTCAACGGCGGCATCCTGCAGTATGTGCTGCGCAAGCTCGCCGCCTGATCCCGGGGAAAATCGGGGTGTCGCCGATCGAGGTTGCCGGCTGGATCGGCGGCGCGCTGATCCTGGCCGCCTATGCGCTGGTGACCACCGGGAAATTGTCGGGCAAGTCGGCGACGTTCCAGTCGATGAACGTCGTGGGCGCCGCGGGACTGACGCTCAACGGCTGGGCTCACGGCGCGGTGCCGGTCGCGGCGCTCGATGCGGCGTGGTGTGCGATCGGTGTCGCCGCGCTGGTCGGCATCGCGATGCGGCGACGGTCGCCCCGATAAGTCTCCCCCGGGATGCCCGGGGAGGTGGCGGCTGCAGGTTGATGGAGGAAGGCTGACCGCGAACGCAGCGCGCGCGGTAAGCTCCCTCCACCGCGTGCGCGCGGCCCCGCTCCCCGGCAGCCATTGAGTTACGCCTCCGCCCCCGTCATCCTGGGCCGCGCGTAGAGGAAGTAGATCAGCAACCCGAATGCGTTCCACCCCAGGAAGTACAGCTCGGTCCGCGTGGGCAGGCTGAAGAACAGATACGCGCATCCCGCGATCCCGAGCGGCGCAACCACCGACGCGAACGGCGTGCGGAACGTCCGCGGCGCATCGGGCGCGCGGCGGCGCATCACCAACACGCATACACACACCGCGGTGAACGCTGCGAGCGTCCCCGCATTCGCCAATGCCGCGATGGCATCGATCGGCGCGAAGCCCGCGATCGCGGCGACCAACACCGCGGTCAGCAGCGTGATCCGCACCGGCGATCCCCGCTTCGATACCTTGGTCAGCCCTACCGGCAACAGCCCATCGCGCGCCATCGTGAAGAAAATCCGGCTCTGCCCGAACAGGAAGGCCAGCAACACGGTCGGCAGTGCAACTACCGCGCTGACCGCCAGGATCGTGGCGACGACCGGCTGGTTCACCTTGCGCAGGATCACCGCGAGCGGATCGGGGCTGTTCGCGAATTCGGTATAATGCAGCGCGCCGACCGCGGTAACGCCGATCAGGATGTAGATGACGATGCACGCAACCATCGACCCGACGATCCCGATCGCGAGATCGCGCCCCGGGTTCTTGGTTTCCTCCGCGGCGGTCGAAATCGCATCGAAACCGTAGAACGCGAAGAAGATGATCGCGGCGGCCGCCATCACCCCGCGCGCGGCCACCACGCCGTCGGGCCCGACTTCCGCCGATTTGGCGAACCCGTATGGCATGAACGGGTGAAGGTTCGCAGCGTCGAAATGCGGCAGCGCGACCGCGACGAACAGTGCAAGCGCCAGCATCTTCACCACGACGAGCACCGCATTGAGCGTCGCGCTCTCCTTCGTGCCCAGGCTGAGCAACCCCGCCACGACGCCGATGATGAAGATCGCCGGTGCGTTGATGATACCCCCGAGCGGCGGCCCCTGGGTCAGGCTGTGCGGGAAGCCGAGCCCTTCGAGCAGCGGCGCGGCATAGCCCGACCAGCCGACCGCGACGGTCGACACCACGAGCGAATATTCGAGCATCAGCGACCAGCCGATCACCCAGGCGATGATCTCGCCCAACACGACATAGCTATAGGTGTAAGCGCTGCCCGAGGCGGGAATCATCGTCGCCATTTCCGCATAGCACAGCGCGGCGAACGAACAGATCGCGCCCGCGATCACGAAGCTCAGAATCACCCCCGGACCTGCGCGATCGGCGCCGACGCCGATCAGCGTCAGGATACCCGTGCCCACGATCGCACCGACCCCCAGCGCGACGAGATGCGGCCAGGACAAGGTCCGGGCGAGCTGGTTCTCGGGTGCCTGCGGCGTGATGATTTTACGGCGAAACAAGCTGTTCATGGTGTCCCCTTTGTCGCCGTCCCTAACAAACCTGGGCGGTGGCGGCAAAAGAGCGGGCGATCACCACACGTGGACCCGCTTCGGCGGGGTGAGGTACAATGTCTGCCCGGGGATGACCTTGAACGCTGGATACCACGCATCGAGGTTGCGGACGGTCTGCGCGCGATAGCGGCCCGGCGCGTGGCCATCGGTCGCGATCTGCGCGCGTAGCGCCTTGTCGCGGGTCTTCTCGCGCCAGCTCTGCGCGAAGGCGAGAAAGAAACGCTGGTCGCCGGTCATGCCGTCGATCACCGGCGCGCGCTTGCCGCCGAGCGATGCGTGATACGCCTCGTACGCCGCGGTCAGCCCCGCGACATCGGCAATATTCTCGCCGAGCACCTGTTCGCCATTGAGATGGACGCCGGGCAGCGGCTCGTACGCGCTATACTGTGCCGCCAAGGCCGCCCCCTGCTGCTTGAAATGCGCGAGATCGGCAGGGGTCCACCAGTTGCGCAACCGACCCGAGGCGTCGAATTCCGCGCCATTGTTGTCGAAGCTGTGGCTGATCTCATGCCCGATCACCGCGCCGATCGACCCGTAGTTTGACGCCGCATCCGCCTTCGGATCATAGAATGGTGCCTGCAGGATCGCGGCGGGGAAGTTGAGCGCGTTCTGGAGCGGCAGGTTGACCGCATTGACGGTTTGCGGCGTCATCCACCATTCGGCGCGATCGACGGGTTTGCCGATCTTGCCGATCTGGTGGCGATATTCGGCAAGTGCCGCGCTGCGCTGGTTGCCGACCGGATCGTCCGCGCGGACGGTAAACCCCGCATAGCTGCGCCACGTTTCGGGATAACCGATCCCGACCCGCATCGTTTCGATCTTGCGCCGCGCCTCCGCCTTGGTCGCGGGGGCCATCCAGTTGAGCGCGGCGACGCGGCGGTCGAACGCGCCGAGGATGCCCTTTACCATGTGCTGGATGTCCGCTTTCGACGAGGCGGGGAAATACTGCGCAGCGTACAGCTTGCCGACCGCGTCGCCGAGCGCATTGCCGGTTGCGGCGATCGCGCGCTTGTCACGCGCGCGCTGCTGCGGAGTGCCGGTCAAGGTCTTGCCGTAGAAATCGAAATGCGCGTCATCGAGTGCCTTCGGCAACACCGACGTCACCTCGTTGATCCGGTGGAAGGCGAGCCAATCCTGCCACGCGCCAAGCGGTTCGCTCGCAACGAGCGCGGCTTCCCCGGTCACCGCAGCAGGCTGCCACGCAACGAAGTCGCGCTGGTCGGGAAGCCCGGCGGCGCGCCAATACGCATCCCAATCGAGGCCCGGAGCCTTGGCGGCAAAATCGGCCTTGCTCCACGGATCGTGACCCTGGCTCATCTGGTTGGTGGTGACGACATCGGCGTGCGCGCGCGCGATCTTGGTTTCCAGTGCGACGACCCGGTCTGCGCGCGCGGCAGCATCGGATATGCCCGCGAGCGTGAACAGCTTTTCGACATAGCCGCGATAGGCGGTGCGGATCGCGACCATGTCGGCGGCGGTCGACAGATAATAGTCGCGGTCCGGCATGCCGAGGCCACCCTGAAGAACGTAGGGGACAGTCTCGTCGGGCTTGGTCAGCGCCTGGGTCACGAACAGCCCGAACAGATTCTCGGTGCCAAGGTGGGTCGCGTTGATCGGGTCTTCGTCGGCGCGCAGATTTGCGCCGAGCATCGTTGCCAACTGGCGTTTGTCCTGAAGCGCGGCGATCGCGGCGAGGTCTGCGGTCACCGGCGCCATCCCGCGCGCCTCGATCCCGGCTGTATCCATGAACCCCGCATAGTAATCCGCAATCCGACGCTGGTCGGTCCCGGTCGCCGCGTCTGCAGCGCCCGCGGTCTTGATGATCGCGGCGTTGGCGGCCTCCGCCTTCTTGAAGACGGTCAGGAACACCCCGGTCGATGCCCGGTCTGCAGGAATTTCGGTTCGTGTGCGCCACGCGCCATTGGCATACGCGTCGAAATCATTGCCCGGCGTTACCGACCGATCGATCGCGGTAGGATCGATGCCGACTGGTGCGTCCTGAGCGATGGCAGTCGAGGCGAGCAAGGCGGCGAGCAGAACTAGGCGCTTCATGGCTTGAATCTCCAGTGTATCGCGCAAGCGTTACACCCGAGGTCGCGCCTGCGCCAGTCGATCAGAAGCGGTGCGCGATGCCCGCGTAAAGCTCGGCATCGGGGGCGGTTCGATTGAGCCCGACAGCCGCGAAGATATCGAACTGGGTATCAGGCGTCGCCAGATACGCGAACGATAGCGCTGCCACGGTCTGGGTGACGTGCTCCGCCGGATCGTCGTCGCGCAGCGCCTGGAATTCCCCGGTCGCGGTCAGCGATTGGGTCAGCGCGTAGGACACCCCCGCCGCGGCGCTGTACGACAGGTGACGGCCATTGCCGTCGCCATCGACCGCGGCGTCGACCTCCGGTGTCAGCGCGAGGCCGATTTTGTCGGTAAGGCTGTATGAAATCGGCAACAGCACGCCTGCCCCCCAGTCACCCGCCCCGGTCGGGGTCCGTCCCACCGGTACCGACACATAGGGCAGCACCGCCATCGCGAACGGCCCGCTGTCATCGGGGTCGGTCAGCAATGCCTTCACCCCCAAGGTCACATCGCCGACGCGATTGGCGGTGATGACGCCGCCCGGATCGCGCGTGCGCGAATGACCGAACGGCGTCCAGCCCACACGCGCCTCGATGCGGTCGCTCACCCCGATCCGTACCACGGTGTCACCGATCAGCACGCTGTCGCTCCGCGTCCCCGCGCTATCGTCACGAGTCCAGTCGAGGATCGAGGTTTCGACCGACACATGCCCCTGCGGCGTGATGCAGGGCGGTGTATTGATGCCGGGTCGCTCCGCGCAATAAGTCGGATCTTGCGCGCTGGCCGCGGCGGGAAAGGCAAGAACGACGATGGCCGTCAGCAGAGTGGCTCTCAAGAGATTCTCACATAGGTTGGCGCGTGATCGCTCGCCTTTTCGCGCCCGCGATAGTCCTTGTCGACCCCCGCCTCGATCAACCGATCCGCGACTGCGGGGCTCAGCAGCAGATGGTCGATCCGGAACCCCGCGTCGCGCTGCCACGCGCCCGCCTGATAATCCCAAAACGTCCAGATTCCGCCGGTCGGATGCCGGGTCCGCAGCGCATCGGTCCACCCCTGCGCGACCAGCCGGCGGAACCCAGCGCGGCTTTCGGGCTGCATCAGCGCATCGTCCTGCATCGCGCGCACCGAATAGGTATCATCGTCATGCGCGATGACGTTGTAATCGCCCGCGAGGATCGTCGGCACTTCTTCGGCGAGCAACGCGCACGCGCGCTCCGCGAGCCGATCGATCCAGCGCAGCTTGTAATCGAACTTGGGGCCGGGCTGCGGATTGCCGTTCGGCAGATAGATCGATGCGACCACCAATCCATCGATATCGCATTCCAGGTAGCGACTGTGCTCATCCTCTGGTTCGCCCGCGAGCCCGCGCTGGCGCTCGACCGGAACCGCCCCCTTGGCGAGCACCGCGACGCCGTTCCAGCTCTTCTGGCCATGCCACACCGCGCCATACCCCGCAGCCTCGATGTCGGCGGCGGGAAACGTATCGTCGTTCGACTTCAATTCCTGAAGGCACACGATATCGGGCTGCGCTTCGGTCAGATATTCGACCAGCCGCGGCAGCCGCGCCTTGATCCCGTTCACGTTGTACGTGACGATCTTCACGGGCGTCGCTTCACCTAGACCGCGAAGCTCGACCCGCAGCCGCAGCCGCTCGCCGCGTTCGGATTTTCGACCTTGAACGCTGCGCCACCGAGCGATTCGACATAGTCGACCCGGCACCCGCGGACCAAGTCCAGGCTGATGCTGTCGACGACGAGCCGCACCCCGTCGGTCTCGGCGATCGCATCGTCGCCCTCGGCTGCGTCCGCGAACCCGAATTTATACTGAAACCCCGAACACCCGCCGCCGTCGACTGACAGCCGGAGGATCGCGGGTTTGTTCTGCTTCGCCGCGATCGCCGCGACGCGTGCCGCCGCGGCGGGGGTCAGCGCGATATCGACTGCGAGCGTTGCCATGGCAGAGAGATAGGGGGTGGCAGTCGTCACGGCAACTGCCGCGCTGCAACGACCAGCGACCCCCTAGGACGATCAATCCTGCGCAGCAGGTCCGTCGGTCGAGACCGGGATCGCATGGACCGACCGGTCCTGCGCCGCGAGCAGATAGTCGGCGGTCGTCAGGAACGGCACCGGGTTCACTGCATGTCCGTCGATCCGGACCTCATAATGCAGATGCGGGCCGGTCGACCGCCCGGTCGATCCCATCAAGGCGATCAGTTGGCCGCGACGCACCCGGGCGCCGTCCGCGACGAGAATCCGCGACAGGTGACCGTACCGCGTCTGGATACCCTTGCCGTGGTCGATCTCGACGAGATTGCCGTAGCCCCCTGCGCGCTCGGCGCGGTCGACCACGCCATCGGCGGTTGCGTAGACCGGAGTACCGACCGGGCCGGGAATGTCGACGCCGGCGTGCATCGCGGCGGTTCCGCGGAACGGGTCCGAACGGATCCCGAAATTGCTGGTGAACTGCAGATCGGCGACCGGGTGGACCGAGGGAATCGCGACCGTCCCCTGCTGGAGCGTATCGAGCTTCTTCCAGGTCTGGAACAAGGTGCGGAACTGCGCGTCGGCCTTCAAATCCGCGACCGCTTCGGCGCTGTCGGCGGCGATCATCGGGCCGCCCATTCCGCCCCTCACCAGCCCGGTCTTACCCGGCTTGATCTTGTTCGACAGCCCGAGTTTGCGGATTTCGGCGGTGGTATCGGCGTAGCGCTGGTCAAGCAGTTTCTGCGCCGCCTGTGCAAACTTGACCTGGCGGGCCTCGACGCGCGCAAGCGGCGCGATCGCGGTCGCGGCGAGCTGGTTCTTGGCGGGATCGATCGTGAGCGTGGCGAGCGCCATCCGCTGCTCGTCGCCCGATCCGGTCAACGCCGCGGTAATCAGCGCCTGACGCTGTTCGATTCGCTCGGCATGGACCGCGGCGACCTGGCGGATCGTCGAGACGCGGTGCTGCATCGAGGCGACCTGGTGCTGCATGCGATCAAGGCTGGCGTCAGTCGTTCCGGGGGCGACAACCCCGGCCATCGCGGCGGCATCATAGGCCGCATGGGCAACCCCATAGCCCGAAAAGCCGATCGCGACCGCACCGACCAAGGCGATCGTGGCCTGCCGGCGCGCACTGACGCTCATGCGTCGCAGCGTCTTGCCGTCGTGGAACAGGAAATCACGGGGAATAAAGACGGAACGCGCGCGCTGAACAAAAGCACCGGCGGATCGAGTAAAAGAAATCATCGTGCCCCATAAATTGCGCCGCGCCAGCCCAATACCGGGCGCGACTTCATTCAAGTTCGGTGATTCGCAGCCCCTCCGCGCTCCACGATCATGGTTGAACGATAAGCCGCGGCGGGGGGCAAGAGGCATTGCTTCATCGCGGGTTCAACCGACAGCGGACTGCGGCGAGCCGATGAAAACATCGGAACCAACGCCCGCAACCTCGTGGAAAAGCTGGTTTATGACTTATGAAGCCGGTGATTCGTGATCGTGACTTCGCCCTGCGTCACTGACAAGGCGCATGACGGCGGTCGATCGGCGGGGTATAGTCGCTTCACCCACAACCGGACGCCAACACCATGCTCGATACGCCGACCGCTGACCACGCCACCGCGCAGGTCCCGACCCTCAACCTTGCCGATCAGGCGCGCGACCCCGACAAGTTTGCGGCAGCGTTCGGCGGTTCGTTCGAGCGCTTCGGGTTCGCGATCATCGCCGATCATGGCATTCCGGACGATCTGATCCAGCGCGCCTGGCGCGAGACGGAGGAGCTGTTCGCGTTGCCCGATGCGGAAAAACGCGGCTATTTCGTCGAGGGCGGTGGCGGCGCGCGCGGCTACACCCCGTTCAAGACCGAAATCGCCAAGGGCGCGAGCGTGGTCGACCTAAAGGAATTCTGGCATGTCGGGCGCGAGCTTCCCGCGGGGCATCGCTTCACCGCCGACATGGCCGCCAATATCTGGCCCGACCGCCCCGCTGGTTTCAAAGACGTCTTCCTCGAACTCTTCACCGCGTTCGACCGCGCGGGCGACAAGCTGCTGTCGGCAATCGCGCGCTATCTCGGGCTCGCGCCCGACTGGTTCGACCCGGCAGTGGGCGATGGCAACAGTGTGCTGCGGCTGCTCCATTATCCCCCCATTCCGGCCGATGCCGAGGGCGTCCGCGCTGGCGCGCATGAGGACATCAACCTGATCACGCTGCTGCTCGGCGCGGAAGAGGCGGGGCTTGAACTTTACGACCGGACCGGTGAGCGCTGGTTGTCGATCAAGCCACCCGAGGGCGCGCTGGTCGTCAATGTCGGCGACATGCTCCAGCGGCTGACCAACAACGTCCTGCCCTCGACCACGCATCGGGTGGTCAACCCGCCGCCCGAACGCCGCGGCCGTTCGCGCTATTCGATGCCGTTCTTCCTCCACCCCGCACCCGATTTCCTGATCGAGACGTTGCCGCAGACAGTGACGTCCGACAATCCGAATCGCTATCCGACCCCGATCACCGCGCAGGATTATCTTTACGAACGCCTCGTCGAGATTGGCCTCATCAAGAAATGAGCATGATGAATTTTTCGATTTACGACGCCTCTGCCCCGATCTTCGCCAACGTGCTGCGCAACATGGGCGCATGGCTCGACAAGGCTGGCACCGAACATGAAGCATCGCTGATGACGGCGGCGCTTGCGCCCGACATGAAGCCCCTCCCCGCGCAGTTCCAGATGGCGTCGGACAGTGCCAAGAACGCGATGGCGCGGCTGACGGGCACCGAAGCGCCCGCGATGCCCGATACCGAGGCGAGCTTCGCCGAGCTCAAGGCGCGGTGCAACCGGACCATCGCCTATATCGAGGGCTTCGATGCCGTCGCACTCGCAGACAGCGCGGATCGCCGGGTCGAACTGAAATTTCCCAACGGCATGGGCTATGCCTTTACCGGCGCGGCGTTCCTGACCGGCTTCGCACTGCCCAATTTCTTTTTTCACGCCACCACCGCCTACGCCATCCTGCGTGCCAACGGAGTCGATCTCGGCAAGCCCGACTTTCTGCAGCATCTCGGCCAGCCGAACCTCTAAGCGTCAGCCCCGTCGAACCCCTGGTTAAGGAAGCGCGTCGCCAGCGTACAGTGCATCGCGATCCCCTTCGCCATCACGCGCTCGTCGATCGTCATTCTGGTGTTGTGGAGCGGTGGGTTGGTGTGCGGGTCGCTACCTTCCGGGGCCACGCCGATGAATGCCATCGCGCCGGGGATTTCGCTCAGGACATAGGAGAAGTCCTCGCCCCCCATCATCGGCGCGGGCATCACCTGCCAGCCAT
>JALYTW010000021.1 GCA_030854075.1 Pseudomonadota bacterium | reverse complement strand
GGATAGTCGAGCCCCGCCGAGATCGAATGCGCCTCGGTGATCTGGCCGTCGTCGTCCTGGAGCAGATAGGTCTTGTTGCCGTGGAGCACGCCCGGGAAACCGCCCGCCAGGCTGGCGGCATGTTCCTTGTCGAGCCCGTGGCCCGCCGCTTCGACGCCGAGCATCGCGACATCGGGGTCATCGAGGAAGGGGTGGAACAGCCCGATCGCGTTGCTGCCACCGCCGATCGCGGCGACGAGCAGGTCGGGCAGGTGACCGGTACGCGCAAGCATCTGCGCGCGCGCCTCGGTACCGATCACGCTTTGGAAATCGCGCACCATTTCGGGATAGGGGTGCGGCCCGGCGGCGGTGCCGATGATGTAGAAGGTGTCGTGGACGTTCGCGACCCAGTCGCGCATCCCTTCGTTCATCGCATCCTTGAGCGTGTGCGCGCCGCTGGTGACGGGGCGGACTTCGGCGCCCAATAGCTTCATGCGGAAGACGTTGGGCGCCTGCCGCTCGATATCGCGGGCGCCCATGTAGATGACGCACGGCAGGCCGAAGCGCGCGCAGACCGTGGCGGTGGCGACGCCGTGCTGGCCGGCGCCGGTTTCGGCGATGATCCGCGTCTTGCCCATCCGCATCGCGAGCAGGATCTGGCCGATGCAATTGTTGATCTTGTGCGCGCCGGTGTGATTGAGCTCGTCGCGCTTGAACCAGACTTGCGCGCCCATGCCGGGGTCGACGGATTCGCGCAGCGCATCGGTCAGGCGTTCGGCATAGTAGAGCGGGCTCGGGCGGCCGACATAATGTTCGAGCAGGTCGTCGAACTGCGCCTGAAAAGCGGGATCGGCCTTGGCAGCGCGATATTCACGGTCGAGATCGAGGACGAGCGGCATCAGCGTCTCGGCAACATAGCGTCCGCCGTAATCGCCGAAATGGCCGCGCTCGTCCGGCTGCGCCCTGAAGGAATTGGGAAACGATGAATCGGGGGCGTTCATACCGCGAGCGCTTTAAGGAACGCGGTGATCTTGTCCACATCCTTGACCCCCGGCGCGGTCTCGACACCCGAGGAGACGTCGACCAGCGTCGCGCCGGTGCGGCGCACCGCGTCGGCGACGTTGCGCGCATCGAGACCACCCGACAGCGCCCAAGGCAACGGGTGACGAAACCCCTCGAGCAGCGACCAGTCAAACCGCACCCCCATTCCCCCGGGCAGCGCAGCGGTGTCGGGCGTCTTGGCGTCATAGAGCAAGCGATCGGCCGCCGCCGTGTACGCGCGCGCGGCATCGAGGTCGGCGCGCGTTTTCACCGCAACCACCGCCCACGTCTCGCGAGCGAAGCGACGGCGAACCGCAGCAGTTCGCTCGGGTGTGACCTTGTGGAGTTGGACCGCATCGAGGCCCGTGCGAATCGCGCGATCGAGCAGTTCGTCATCGGGATCGACGAACACGCCGACGCGCAAGACATGGCGGGGAATCCGCGCTGCCAGTCGCTCGGCGAGCGCGAAGCCGACGTGGCGCGGGGATGGCGCGAAAAAGTTGAGGCCGATGTGGCTCGCCCCGCCCTCGATCGCAGCGTCGATCGTTTCCAGCGTGGATACCCCGCAAATCTTCGCGGTGACGTGGGTCATGCGCGGTTGGCCGCGCTCAGTACCGCGCGCACACTTGCGGTCGCGATGTCGGTATCGAGCCCGACCCCGAACACCGTCCTGCCGTCGGCGGTCCGGCATTCGACATAGGCGGCGGCCAACGCGTCGGCACCGTGGCCGATCGCGTGTTCGTTGTAATCGATCACGTCGAGCGCTGGGCCGGTGCTATCCGCAATCGCGGCGATCACCCCGGAGATGAGGCCGTTGCCGCGCCCCGAGATCGAGCGCTCCTCGCCGTCGACCGCAACATTGCCGACGAACACGCGCTGGCCCGCAGTGCCGCTCTCCTCGTAATCGCGCAGGACGAAGCGATCGGCATCACGGGGGAGATAGGTCGCTTCGAACCGCGCCCAGATATCGGCGGCGTTGAGTTCGCGGCTCGTCTCGTCGGCGAGCGCCTGGACGTGGCGGCTGAAATCGGCCTGGAGGCGCTTGGGGAGCTTCAATCCCTTGTCCTGTTCGATGACCCACGCGACGCCGCCCTTGCCGCTTTGCGAATTGACGCGGATCACGGCTTCGTAGCTGCGGCCGAGGTCGGCGGGGTCGATCGGCAGATACGGCACCTCCCACAGATTGTCATTGCGCGCGTCCTGCGCGGCGAAGCCCTTCTTGATCGCGTCCTGGTGGCTGCCCGAAAACGCGGTGAAGACGAGGTCGCCCGCATAGGGGGTGCGCGGGTGAATGGGGATGTTGGTGCAATAGTTCACGGTCTTCACCACATCGTCGATGTCGTGAAGATCGAGCTGCGGATCAATGCCTTGCGTGTACATGTTGAGCGCAATCGTCACGAGGTCGCAATTGCCGGTGCGCTCGCCATTGCCGAGCAGGCAGCCCTCGACCCGGTCGGCGCCTGCCATCATCCCCAGTTCCGCCGCCGCGACTCCGGTGCCGCGATCGTTATGCGTGTGGAGCGAGATGACGACGCTGTTGCGGTTCGGGATATGCCGCGCAAACCATTCGATCTGGTCGGCATAGACGTTGGGGGTCGCGCATTCGACCGTCGCGGGCAGATTGAGGATGATCGGCGCTTGCGGAGTCGGGCGCAGGATGTCCATCACCGCGGCGCAGACCTCGACCGAGAAATCGAGTTCGGCGGTCGAGAAGGTTTCGGGGCTGTATTCGAACTGCCACGTCGTGTTCGGGCGCTTGCCCGCCTCGTCACGCAGCACCTTGGCGCCGTCGATCGCGATGCCGCGGACTTCGTCGCGGGTCATGCCGAACACGATCTTGCGCCACGCGGGGCTGACCGCGTTGTAGAGGTGGACGATCGCCGAATGCGCCCCCTCGAGGCTCGCGAAGCTGGTTTCGATCAGGTCGCGGCGCGACTGGGTGAGGACCTGGATCGCGACATCGTCGGGGACGCGGCCCGATCTTACGAGGCCGGAGATGAAGTCGAATTCGGTCGCGCCCGCCGCGGGAAAGCCGACTTCGATCTCCTTCAGACCGACACGGACGAGCAGGTCGAAGAACCGCGTCTTCTTTTCGGCGTCCATCGGGTCGATCAGCGCCTGGTTGCCGTCGCGCAGATCGGTCGAGAGCCAGCGGGGCGGCTGGGTGATCGTTCGCGACGGCCATTGGCGGTCGGGCAGGTCGATCGGGGGGAAGGGGCGGTATTTGGTCGAGGGGTCGCGCAGCATCGGGTGTCTTCCGGGATGATCGGGAGCGGGAAATTCCCTCAGGCGCGGCGTGCGGGCGGGCCGCACGGGATCGGTCTCGCGCCTAAGGGCGCGTAAGTCGCAGGGGAAGGCGGACGCACCACATCATCGTCGTTCGCGATACCGCGGCTGGGTGGCGCGTGTCTACCCCGCCGCTACCATCATTTCCCAGGGTCATACCGGCCCGACTATTTCTGGAATGCGGCAGCGATGTCGAGATGGACCGCATCGGAGACGATCGGCACTCCGAAGCCGAGCCCGAAGTCGGAGCGCTTGATGTCGCCAGTCGCGGTGAAGCCGACATTTTCCTTGCCGCCCATCATCGGGGGAGTCTTGCCCGCGCCGTAGAATTTGGCGGCGAGCGTGACGGGCTTGGTGACGCCATTCAGCGTGAGGTTGCCGGTGATCGTTGCGGTCATGCCCGTGGCCACGACGCGGGTCGAGACGAAGGTGGCGTCGGCGGGGCTCGCACCGAAGAAGTCAGGCTTGCCGCCATCCTTGCCGGGGCGGAGCAGATGCTGGCTGAGCGCGCCCGCGGTCGTAACCTTCGACACCGGGATCGTCATACTGACCTTGGCGGTGGAGAGGCTCTTGGGATCAAGCGATAGCGTGCCCGTCACGTCGCCGAAGATGCCGGTATAGGGCGAGAGGCCCATGTGGTTGAGCGTCCAGACCACCTGGGTGTGGCTGGGATCGGCAGTGTAAGTGCCGCCGGTAATCGACGCGGTACTGGTCGACCCGGGAGGTGCCGTGGGCATTTGCGCGAGCGTCGCGCCGGAAGCGGCTAGGGTCAGGACGGCAGCGGCGGTGAGGATAACGCGCATGATCGGTAGCTCCCGGGGTTACGACATTGACGAAGTTTACACGGAATCGGGTTTTTGTCGCGGGGTCGATTTCAGGTGCGACGAGGCCGCGAAGAGCGGCGGCTGAGGGTAGTGAGATCGCCATACCGTGGTGTGGCACGGACGCGAGGATGTAGGACAGCGGGATCATCCTCCCCCTCGCCGGGGGGAGGATGGGTTGAAGTTCAATTCCGTGCTTTATCCACCAGCTTGTTCGCGCCGATCCACGGCATCATCGCGCGCAGTTCGGCGCCGACCTTTTCGATCGGGTGCGCGGCGGCGCGCTTGCGGCTGGCTTTGAGCTCGGGCTGACCCGCGCGGTTGTCGAGCACGAATTTCTGGACGAAGCGGCCCGACTGGATGTCGTCGAGGACGCGCTTCATTTCCTGCTTGGTTTCGTCGGTGATGATCCTGGGGCCGGTGACGATGTCGCCATATTCGGCGGTGTTGCTGATCGAATAGCGCATGTTGGCGATGCCGCCTTCGTAGAGCAGGTCGACGATCAGCTTGGTTTCGTGGAGGCATTCGAAATACGCCATTTCGGGCGCGTAGCCGGCCTCGGTCAGCGTTTCGAACCCGGCCTGGATCAGGTGGGTGATGCCGCCGCACAGCACCGCCTGTTCACCGAACAGATCGGTCTCGCATTCCTCGCGGAAATTGGTTTCGATGATCCCGCTGCGACCGCCACCGACGCCGCTGGCATAGGCGAGCGCGATGTCATGCGCGTTGCCGCTCTTGTCCTGATCGATCGCGATGAGGCAGGGGACGCCGCCGCCGCGGACATATTCGCTACGCACGGTGTGCCCCGGGCCTTTGGGCGCGATCATGATAACATCGAGATCGGCGCGCGGCTCGATCAGCCCGAAATGGACGTTGAGCCCGTGCGCGAAGGCGAGCGACGCCCCCTGCTTCATGTGTTCGTGATAATCGTCCGCGTAGATTGCAGCCTGATGCTCGTCGGGCGCGAGGAACATCACGATGTCCGCCCATTTCGCGGCGTCCTCGTTCGATTTGACCGCGAAGCCCGCATCGATCGCTTTCTTGGCGGTCGCTGAACCCTCGCGGAGCGCGATCGCGACATCCTTGACCCCCGAATCGCGCAGGTTTTGAGCGTGAGCATGGCCCTGGCTACCGTAGCCGACGATCACGATTTTCTTGTCGGTGATCAGGTTGAGATCGGCGTCGCGATCGTAATAGACACGCATCATTTTCCCTTTCTGTCCTCTCCCACGGGGGGCGAGTGATTTTAAGCTGCGTCCCGTCCCCGCGAAATCGCGGCGATGCCGGTGCGCGCGACTTCGGCCAGGCCGACCTCGCGCATCAGTTCGAGGAATTTGTCGATCTTCTCGATCCCGCCGGTCACCTCGAACACGAAGCTCGACGTAGTCGCATCCACCACGCGGGCGCGATAGACTTCGGCGAGGCGCAGCGCCTCGATCCGCTTGTCGCCGGTGCCGACCACCTTCACCAGGGCCAGTTCGCGCTCGACATGCGCGCCCTCCACCGTCAGGTCGCGGACGGTGTGGACGGGCACAAGCCGCTCGAGTTGCGCAATGATCTGTTCCATTACCGGCGGCGAGGCGCTGGTGACGATCGTGATCCGGCTGACCGCGCGATCCTCGGTGATCTCGGATACCGTCAAGCTTTCGATATTATAGCCGCGTGCGGTGAACAGCCCCGCGATCCGTGCAAGGATCCCCGGTTCGTTGTCGACCACGACCGCAAGCGTATGGCGATCGGCCTGTTCCTGGGCGATATGCATCAGACCAACGCCCTAGCTGCGTCGTCCATCTCGCCCGAGACTTCGTTGGCTTGCAGGATCATGTCGGTGTGTGCCGCGCCGCTTGGGATCATCGGGAAGCAATTGGCGAGTTTCGCGACGCGGCAGTCGACGATGACAGGCCCGTCGTGATCGAGCATCGCGGCGATCCCGCTGTCGAGTTCGCCCATCGTATCGATTCGGATGCCCTTCCAGCCATAGGCCTCGCCGAGCTTCACGAAATCTGGCAAGGACTCGCTATAACTTTCAGAATAGCGGCTTGAATAGGTCAGTTCCTGCCATTGGCGGACCATGCCCATATATTCGTTGTTGAGGATGAAGATCTTGACCGGCAGGCGATATTGCGTCGCGGTTGCCAGCTCCTGGATGTTCATCTGGATCGATGCCTCGCCAGCGATGTCGATGACGAGCGCCTGGGGATTGCCGAGCTGCGCACCGATCGCGGCGGGCAGGCCATAGCCCATCGTTCCGAGGCCGCCCGACGTCAGCCATTTGTTGGGCAATTCGAAGCCATAATGCTGCGCTGCCCACATCTGATGCTGGCCAACCTCCGTCGTGATGATCGGATTGCGGGCATGCGTTGCCTCCCACAGCGCGCGGACCGCGCGTTGCGGCATGATCTCGTCGAGATCATGCTCGGGAAAATCGAGGCTCTTCACCGCACGCCAGCCGGTGATGCGATTCCACCAGTCGGTGAGGTCGGGCTTGGGATGCTGGCGTGATTTCCAGATCCGGATCATGTCCTCGAGCGCATGGCCCGCATCGGCGATGATCGCGAGATCGACGCGGACGTTCTTGTTCACGCTCGATCGGTCGATGTCGATGTGGACCTTGCGACTGTTCGGGCTGAAGGCATCGAGCCGCCCCGTGACGCGATCGTCGAAGCGACTGCCGATCGCGACGACCAGGTCAGCCTGGTTCATCGCCATATTGGCTTCGTAAGTGCCGTGCATGCCCAGCATGCCGAGCCAGGCTGCGCCGCTCGCGGGATAGGCACCGAGGCCCATCAACGTCGAGGTGACGGGCGCGCCGGTGATCTTGGCAAGCTCGCGGAGCAGTTGCGACGCGCCCGGCCCCGCGTTGATGATGCCGCCGCCAGTGTAAAGGATCGGTCGTTCCGCGGCGGCCAGCATATCGACGAGTTGCTCGATCTGGTCGCGGTCCGCCTTCAGTGCGGGGCGATAGGTCTTGTGCTGGATCGGGCCGGGCCTGGTGTAGCTCGCGGTCGCGACCTGGACGTCCTTGGGAATGTCGACGACGACCGGGCCGGGACGGCCGCTGGTGGCGATATGGAACGCCTCGTGGATCACATCGCCGAGCCGCGCGGGGTCTTTAACAAGGTAGTTGTGCTTGGAGCAGTGGCGCGTGATGCCGACCGTGTCGGCTTCCTGAAACGCGTCGGTACCGATCAGCGCGGTCGGCACCTGGCCGGTGATCACGACCATCGGGATCGAATCCATCAGCGCATCGGTGATCCCGGTGACCGCGTTGGTCGCGCCCGGACCGCTGGTGACGAGGACGACGCCGGGCTTGCCGGTTGAGCGGGCATAGCCCTCCGCGGCGTGGGTCGCGGCTTGTTCGTGGCGGACCAGAATGTGCTTCAGGCGTTTCGATCTGAACATCGCATCGTAGATCGGCAGCACCGCGCCACCGGGATAGCCGAACACGATTTCGACGCCGAGATCGCACAGCGCCTCGACGAGGATATCGGCTCCGCTTTGCTCGGTCACAATCGCTTCCTTCGAGGATGAGGATGTGCGGGGCGGCTACACGCCACGAAGGATCGCGTCAACCAGCGTGTTGTAAGTTAGTTACGAAAAACCTATCGATATTATCATAATCTGCGGTATTTTGCCAGCTCTTGGATGGTTGATTACGGAACCACGTGTATTGACGCTTGGCGTAACGCCGGGTGTCGAGCGCAATCCGTTCGCCGGTGGCGGCCAAATCCGCCTCGCCAGCCAAATAGGCTGTGACTGCGCCGACGCCGATCGCGCGGCGGATCGGGGCCATTGCGGGGACGTCGGTGCGGGCGAGCAGCGCGGCGACCTCGTCGATCGCGCCTCCGGTGAGCATCGCGGCGGTGCGCGCGTCGATCCGCTCGAACAGCGCGGCTCGATCGGGCAGCAGGATCACCGCGGTCAGCGCCATCTGATCGCCGATGCCGCCGGTCAGGTCCGCCTGCCAATCGAGCAACGTCCGATCGGTCGCGCGGACCACCTCGAGCGCGCGGGCGACGCGCGTGGTGTCGGCGGGCGCGAGGCGGGTCGCGGCCACAGGGTCTTCGATCGCGAGTGCGGCGTACGCGTCGGCGACGGACAGTGCGCGAACCACGGCACGGATCGCGGGGTCGATCGGGGGAACGGGGGCGATGCCGTCGATCAGCGTGCGGAGATACAGACCCGTGCCGCCGACGAGTATCGGGAGTTTGCCCGCGGCATGAACGTCGGCGATCGCGATCTTGGCGTCATTCGCCCAGCGCGCGGCAGAATAGTCGGCGTCGGCGGCGTCGACATGGCCGAACAGGCGATGGGGGACGCGCGCCTCGTCGTCGGACGTAGGCCGCGCGGTGAGGATACGAAGGTCGGCATAAACCTGGCTGGCATCGGCGTTGATGACGACGCCGTCACACTGCTCAGCGAGCCGGATCGCGGCGGCGGACTTGCCGCTCGCGGTCGGCCCTGCGATGAGCGCGAGCCCCGGTTTGGCATCGGGTTTGGAGGACGCAGTGTTCACGGCGACGCTGATAGCAGCAACCCTGCGCGACGGGGATATTTCGGCGGCGCGTGATCGGTTGGCCGTGGCAGGGTGCGCGCCGGGCGCATCGGCGTGGATCGACGAGGGGGTGGCGGCTGACATCGAGTTCGCCTGCGATCCGTCGGCGGCGCGGGGCGCGCTGGGACACAGCGCCGCCGGGATCGACGTCATCGTCCAGCCGACCGAGGGGCGACGCAAGTCGGTGCTGATTGCCGACATGGATTCGACGATGATCACGGTCGAATGCATCGACGAACTCGCCGACTATGCCGGGATCAAACCGCGGATCGCCGCGATTACCGAGCGCGCGATGCGCGGCGAACTCGATTTCGAGGGGGCGCTCGATGCACGGGTCGCGCTGCTGGCTGGCCTCGACGACACGGTGATCGAGCAATGTCTGGCGGAGCGGGTGCGGATCATGCCCGGTGCCACAGCGTTGGTACGGACGATGCGCGCGCACGGGGGGTATGCGGTGCTGGTGTCGGGCGGGTTCACGCGGTTCGCGGACCCGGTCGCCGCCGAGATCGGCTTCGATCGCGCCATCGCAAACCGGTTGGTGGTCGAGGACGGCAGGCTGACGGGCAAGGTGGCGCGGCCGATCGTCGGGGCGGAGGCCAAGCTCGCGACGCTGCTACGGGTGATCGACGAGCGGGGGGTCGACCCTGGCGCCACGCTCGCGGTGGGCGACGGTGCAAACGACCTCAGGATGATCGCGGCGGCGGGGCTGGGGGTCGCCTATCATGCCAAGCCGATCGTCGCGGCGGCGGCGGGGGCACGGATCGATCATGGCGACCTGTCCGTGCTGCTCTATGCGCAGGGGTACGCGCGGCGCGCGTGGGCCGATTAGGATCGGCTTTATTCGGCGTGATCGTGCAAATCCTGCGGGTTGAGCCTGTCGAAGCCCGGCTATTCGCGCGCAAGCCTCGCCGACGCGGCGAGATGTCCTTCGACAGGCTCAGGGCAAACCGAGGAATAGGTCAACGTCGGTGAGACTCTGGCTCACCCCTCTCGCGTCGTCGCGTGCCCGCTTACGGTGCCACCACGACGCAGCTGACGCCGCTAGCCGAGCAGGCGCGCTGCGCCTCGGCTTTCGACGCGAAACCGCCGGCCTGCAACCGTACGATTTTGCCCGCCCGCACATAGGATGGCTGCGCGCCGCCGAGCTTGCCGTGGACCCGCGACCATTGCGTCACGGCAGCACCCTGGCTGCTAAACGCGCCGAGCTGGACCCGCCATGATCCGCTGGTGCGCGGCAGAGCCTCTTGCACGGGGGCTCGCACGATCGCGGGACCCGAGGTGTGGGGCAACCGTTCGGGTGCAGGAACGCGCGGGGGGCGTGACGGCACCACGGGGATCGTCTTAATCTTGCCCGGTGTGGTTGCCGCGATTGCGCGCACTGGTGGGGTCGTCGTCGGCGGCTTGGGCTGCGCCGCCATTTGCTGCGCCAGCGCGATCCCCTGCTGGCGATCCTGCGGAGAAATATACTGGTCCATCTGCGCCAGCGTTTCCGACGCCGATTTCAGCCCCAGCTGCGAGGCGCGGGTCATCAGCGCATAGGCGCGCGGGTAATCGCGCGGCACGCCATCGCCGTTGAACAGCATCGTCCCGAGCACGAGTTGTGCGCGTGGTTCACCGCGCGCGATCGACTTTTCAAGCCAGGGCACCGCGTCGGCTTTCCTGCCCGCGGTAAACAGCGCCAGGCCGTAATTGTCCTCGGCCTGCAAATGCCCCTGCAACGCCGCCTTGTGGAACCAGCTTTCGGCAAGCGCGGGATCGACCGGCACGCCGCGGCCGAGCTTATAGGCCTGCCCCAGATTATACTGCGCATCGGCATCGCCCGCCATCGCGGGGCCGCGCCACTGATCGACCGCCGCCTTATAGTCGCCGCTGCCCCAGGCATCGACCCCGGTCTTCACGTTCTGCGCCGCGACCGGCGCTGAGCTCAGTACCGTCGCCGCCATTACCAATCCAAGCAAGTTACGCATGATAACATCCCGTAGCCAATGGCTGTTGCCTGCAGTCCGTTGCCCGCAGGCATGTGACCATCACCTTAACGCAGTACAGCGCACGACGCGACCGTATTAACCGGTTCTTAGCCTTGTGCATGGCAATCCCTGTTTCGAACAAGGGAGTTTTGGGGACCTATGCGCGTTTTAGCGTTGGCATCGCAGAAGGGCGGTTCTGGCAAGACCACTCTGTCCGGGCACCTCGCCGTGCAAGCACAGCGGGCCGGGGCAGGCCCGGTCGTGCTGATCGACATCGATCCGCAGGGCTCGCTTGCAGATTGGTGGAACGACCGCACCGGGGATTACCCCGCTTTTGGCCAGACCACGGTCGCGCGGCTCGCCGCCGATCTGGAAGTGTTGCGCCAGCAGGGCTTCAAGCTCGCGGTCATCGATACCCCGCCCGCGATCACGATGGCGATCCAGAGCGTCATCAACGTCGCCGAACTGATCGTGGTCCCGACCCGGCCGAGCCCGCACGATCTGCGCGCGGTCGGCGCGACCGTCGATCTGTGCGAACGCGCGGGCAAACCGCTGATCTTCGTCGTCAACGCAGCAACGCCCAAGGCACGGATCACCAGCGACGCTGCGGTTGCGCTGTCGCAGCATGGCACCGTCGCGCCGATCACGCTCCACCAGCGTACCGATTTCGCGGCATCGATGATCGATGGCCGCACCGTGATGGAGTGCGATCCCAACAGCAAATCGGCCGGCGAGGTCGTGGCGCTATGGGAATATATCGCCGACCGGCTCGAGAAGAATTTCCGCCGTACCGTGTTCAGCGTGCCGACCGCCGTTGGCGGATTCGGCGCGCGCCCCGCGGGTGGTTTCGGTCGCCGCGTCGTGGGAGGCTGAGATGAGCGCCAACGCCAAACCATTCGCGTCGCTGTCGTCGGGTCTGCTCGCCAACAAAGGTCATGCGCGTCCCGCGATGCGGAGCCAGGGCTTCGGAGGATTCGGCGGAATCAACCAAGGCCTCGACGATCTCGGCTGGAACGACATGGGACCGACCGACGCACCGCCGGCCGATCCGCTCCCCATTCTGGCGGTTCGCGGTGACGCGGCCGAAGCGGTGCTGCCGGTTCCGCCCGTGCTGGTCGAACGAGAGGCGCTGAAGGCGACGATCGAATCGCCTGCGGTCGAACGCAGCGTTTCGGTGCCGACCGCGACGCGGCTGCGCAAGGAAACGCAGCATGAGGGCAAGGCTGCGTTCACGCTGCGGGTCGATGCGACGCGGCACCTGAAATTGCGGCTTGCCAGCGCGCTGACCAATCGATCGGCGCAGGATCTCGTGACCCAAGCGCTCGACGCACTGATCGATTCCGTACCCGAAGTCGCGACGCTGATCGCGCAACTGCCCAAGGCCGCACCGGGCCGCACACGGTGATGAGGGGGAGACGTCCGATGAAGACACGCATGACCGTATCGCTTGGGCTGTCCGCCCTGATGCTTGGCGGAACGATGGTCGGTTGCGCCGCCGGGGGCGGCAAAGGCATCGCGTCGGCGAGCGATCAGAGCGTGGCGCTCGCGGGCAAGGCTGCCGATGCGAATGCCGCCAAGGCGCGCAAGGCGTTGGGCAAGCACGACGCAGCGAACGCGGTTCGCTACGCCGAGGCCGCAGTTCAACTCAGCCCGCGCGACGCCGGTTATCGGATGATGCTGGCGCAAAGCTATCTTCAGGCTGGACGGTTCGTATCGGCGCGACAGGCCTATTCGGATGTGCTCGAACTGGTCCCCGACGATCGTGCGGTGGTCGGCAAGGCGGCGCTGAACCTGGCACTGGCGGAAACCGCGTCCGGCGACTGGGCGGCGGCGCGCCAGACGCTCGACGATCATGCGACCGACATTCCGGCCCGCGACCTCGGCCTGGCGCTGGCGCTGGCGGGCAATCCCGCGGGCGGGGTCGCGATCCTGACCCAGGCCGCGCGGACCGAGCAGGCCGATGCCAAACTGCGACAAAATCTGGCGCTCAGCTTCGCATTGGCGGGCAACTGGAGCGCCGCCCGCGCTGCTGCGTCGGTCGACATGTCGCCCGCGGATGTCGATGCCCGGCTGGCGCAATGGGCGACGTTCGCGCAACCCCAGCGCGCGTCCGATCAGGTCGCGTCGCTGCTCGGGGTCACGCCAACCGCGGATCAGGGCCAGCCGATGGCACTCGCGCTCAACGCATCGGTGCCGATGAGTGCCGCGGTCGCGCCAGTGGCGGTGGTGGAACCGGCTCCAATGCTCCAGCCCGACGCGGCACCCGCGCAGCACGCGGCCAGCGCGTCGATGACGACGATGTCCGCGCCCGCAACGGTGGTTTTCGGGCCGTCTCGGGAGATCGTCCAAGCGGTGCCGGTGCGAATGATCCGGGCCGATGGCCGCGCGACGAAGGTCGCTGTAGCGTCGGTGAAGGTCGCAACTCCAGTCATGGACGCGACGGTTGCGACCCCATCCACACGGGCAAAAATGGCCACCGCCGGGACCAATGTGGCCCCGACCGACCGGGTGAAGGGCGACTGGTACGTCCAGTTCGGCGCCTATGAAAATGCTGCGGTCGCGCGCGACGGATGGGCGCGCCTGCAGCGGCGCTACGCGGCGCTCGGCGACCTCAGCCCTGCGGGAATGAACTTCACCTCGAAGGCGGGGTCGTTCTATCGCCTCTCGGCGGGGGGCTTCACTCGTGCCGACGCGGATCGGATGTGCCGGATGATCCACGCCAAGGGCGGAAACTGCTTCGTTCGCAAGAGCGCCGGCGATAGCATTGCCAAATGGCTCGCCCCGAAGAACACGCAGGTCGCGTCGCGCTAGCGTATCCGTCCTGATCAAGCTCGGTTTGGTGCCCAGGTCCGCGCTGCTGTGAGCAGGATGGCGTAACTTCGATCCGTTCGTGCTGAGCTTGTCCAAGCTCAGGGCGAACCGAGGTGTTCGGACCAACCCGTCGTCATCGTATGATGGGCAGGCTTACCGCGCGAGGATCTCGCGGCCGCCTTTCCACAGGCGCAGCACCCGCCCTTGAACGGGAAGGCCGTCGAACGGCGTGTTGCCCGCCGCGGCTGTGAACCGCTCGCCGTCGATCTGCCACGGCACGCCGGGATCGAACAGCAGCAGGTCGGCCGGCATGCCCGCCCGCAGCGTGCCCGATTCCAGCCCCAGCACGTGTGCAGGATTGCGCGCGAGCAGCGCGAACAGGCGGTCGAGCGACACCTGGCCGTCGTGGACCAGCATCAGCGACAGCGCGAGCAACGTCTCCGCGCCCGCCATCCCCGGCGACGAATCGGCAAAGGGCAGGCGCTTTTCTTCGGGGCCGCGCGGATCGTGCCCCGAGGCGATGACGTCGATCGTGCCGTCGGCGATCGCGGCGAGCGCGGCCTGGCGATCCGATTCGGCGCGCAACGGCGGCGACAGATGCGCGAAGGTGCGGAAATCGCTCATCGCGATGTCGGAGAGGTGGAGGTGCGCGGGCGTGATCCCGCAGGTGACGCGGACGCCGCGGCGCTTGGCGGCGCGGACGAGGTCGAACCCGGCGGCGGTCGTGACCTGGCGGATGTGGAGCCGCGCGTCGGCGGCTTCGGCGAGCATCAGGTCGCGCGCGATCGCCAGCGCTTCGGCGGTCGCGGGCGCGCTGGGGAGGCCGAGTCGGGTCGCGGTTTCGCAATCGGTGGCGACGGCGCCCGCGGTCATGCCGCCATCCTCGGCATGCGT
>JALYTW010000011.1 GCA_030854075.1 Pseudomonadota bacterium | reverse complement strand
CAGCCCGGGTGTTACGCTGGCTTTCGCTCGTGCCGCGCACCGGGTATGCCGTGATTTGAAAGGCCGCCCCATGTCCGACGACTTCTACCGCATCAAACGCCTGCCGCCCTATGTCATCGCCGAGGTGAACGACATGCGTGCCGCGGCGCGCGCGAGCGGTGAGGACATCATCGATCTGGGGATGGGCAACCCCGATCTGCCGCCGCCGCCGCATGTGATCGAGAAGCTGATCGAGGTTGCGCGCAAACCCGACGCGCATGGTTATTCGCAGTCGAAGGGGATTCCGGGGCTCCGCCGCGCGCAGGCGAATTATTATGCGCGGCGATTCGGGGTCGAACTGAACCCCGAGAGCGAGGTGGTGGTGACGATGGGGTCGAAGGAGGGGCTGGCCAGCCTCGCCACCGCGATCACCGCGCCGGGCGATGTCGTGCTCGCGCCCAACCCGTCGTATCCGATCCACACCTTTGGCTTCATCATCGCGGGGGCGACGATCCGCGCGGTGCCGACGACGCCGGACGAAGCGTATTTCGCGAGCCTGGAGCGCGCGATGGCGTTTACCGTGCCGCGGCCGTCGGTGCTGGTGGTCAACTATCCCTCAAACCCGACCGCGGAGACGGTGGACCTGGCGTTCTACGAGCGGCTGGTCGCGTGGGCGCGCGAGAACGAGGTGTGGATCGTCAGCGACCTCGCCTATTCGGAACTGTATTTCGACGGCAAACCGACGGTATCGATCCTGCAGGTGGCGGGGGCGAAGGAGATCGCGGTCGAATTCACCTCGCTGTCGAAAACCTATTCGATGGCGGGGTGGCGGATGGGGTTCGCGGTCGGCAACGCCAAGTTGATCGCGGCGATGACGCGGGTGAAATCCTACCTCGACTACGGCGCGTTCACCCCGATTCAGGCGGCGGCGTGCGCGGCGCTGAACGGCCCGCAGGACATCGTCGAAACCAACCGCCAGCTCTATCACAAGCGCCGCGACGTGCTGGTCGAGAGTTTCGCGCGCGCAGGCTGGGACATCCCCTCGCCCCCCGCCTCGATGTTCGCCTGGGCACCGTTGCCGCCCGGGTTGGCGCATTTAGGCAGCCTTGAGTTCAGCAAACAATTGCTGACTAACGCGCAGGTCGCGGTCGCCCCAGGAGTGGGCTATGGTGAGAACGGCGAAGGCTTTGTGAGAATCGCGATGGTCGAGAACGAACAACGGCTGCGCCAGGCGGCACGCAACGTGAAGCGGTATCTGCAATCGATGGGCGTCAACACGCCGGCGCAGGCGTCACGCTGAGTCCGCTCGCGCTCAAGTCGGGGTGGGTCGCTCCCTCCGTTCCGTTCGTGCTGAGCTTGTCGAAGCACAGGGACCTGGCGAAGTATGGGGGCCGGGCGAAGCATTGGGGCCGGGCGAAGCAGCAGGCCTCGGCCGGCTGCGCGACCGCCATCCGCTTCGACAGGCTCAGCGCGAACGGGTGGCGCGGGATGGCGGGCTTGGGGCCGCAGCCGTGATCGAACCGCTCTATGCGGTCGCGGGGGCGCTGGTCGGCTTGCTGGTCGGGATGACCGGAGTCGGCGGGGGATCGCTGATGACCCCGCTGCTTGTCATCGCGTTCGGGTTCCACCCGGCGACCGCGGTCGGCACCGACCTGCTGTTCGCGTCGGCGACCAAGACGGTGGGGACGAGCGTTCACGGCTGGCGCGGCACCGTCGAGTGGCGGGTCGTCCGGCGGCTGGCTGCGGGGAGCATCCCGGCGGCGGTGCTGATGTTGATCGCGCTGGGCGTGCTCGGTGAACAGTCCAAGGACACCGCGGCGGTGATCTCGGTCGTCCTGGGCGTCATGCTGATCATGACCGCGGTGGCGACGGTGTTTCGCGCGCGGTTGCTCGCGTTTCTCACCCCGCGGTTCGGAACGCTCGAGGGGCGCGCGCTGACGGTCGCGACGGTGACGCTGGGGGCGGTACTCGGCGCGCTGGTGTCGCTGACCTCGGTCGGCGCCGGCGCGCTCGGGATTACCGCGCTGCTGGTGCTCTATCCGAACCTGTCGCTCAGCCGACTGGTGGGGTCCGACATCGCGCATGCGGTGCCGCTGACCCTCGTCGCAGGAGCCGGTCATTGGCTGCTCGGATCGGTCAATGGCGCATTGCTGGTATCGCTGCTCGCGGGGTCGATCCCCGGGGTGATCGTCGGCAGCCTGATCTCATCACGGATCAACGAACGCGTGCTGGGGTTGATCCTGGCGACCGTGCTGGCGGTGGTCGGCGTGAGAATGCTGCTCTAGCTACTCCGCCGCTGCCATGTGGTCGGGCATGTGGTCGGGCAACTGGCCGGAATCTTGCGCGATATCCTGCGGCAGCGCCCAGATCAGGTCGGTCTTCTTCAGCACCCGGCCGTCATGCGCGTGGACCGCAACCTCACCGATCGGACGCCGGTCGCGTGCGTCGACCAGGATCGGGAAGGCGGGAACGCAGGTCTCCCAGCGCTCCCCCCATTGGCGCAGCGCGATCATCGTCGGGAGGAGCGCCGCGCCCTTGTCGGTCAGCGTATATTGAATCTTGCGCCGATCCTCGGGCATCGCCTCGCGCTGGAGGATGCCGTGATCGACCAGCCGCGCGAGCCGGTTGGCGAGGATGTTGCGCGCGATCCCGAGTTCGGACTGGAATTCCTCGAAATGATGCAGCCCATTGAACGCGGCGCGCAGGATGAGGAACGACCAGCGCTCGCCCATCGATTCGAGCGCTGCGGGCAGACTGCATTCGAGCAGCGGTTCGCGTAGTTTTCCCATCGTCGCATCCTCTTGGACCATCCTACCGCAAAAAAGCGGCATGCGCAGAATGATTTATCAGTTTTTAGTTGCAACTAGAAACCTAGGTTACTAAGTAGCATTTTGCAACCGAAATATAGCACCCCGATTCGGGTCTCCCGATTCGGATCACCGCATCACACTGCACAGGAGAATATGATGAAGCATCTCGTCTCGCTCGGCGCCGCGATCCTGGTGGCGGGCACGCTCGTCACCGCCACCACCGCCCACGCCCAGGCTCCAGCCGGCTATTATGTCGCGATCCCGGCCGTGCAGCCGGACGACACGCATGTCGTTACCCGCACTGCCGTGTGGCGACTCCAGGGCGGTGCCTATGTCGCCAACCAAGCCCCCGAACGCGCCGAAATCCTGTGCCAGCTGATCGCGGGCAAGACCGGTGTGCTCACCAGCTTCTCGGTGAAGGGCCAGCCGCTCGATGCCGACAAGCTTGCCAAGTGCAACGCCAAGGTCGCCGCGCCCGCGGACCAGATGGCGAGCGCGAAGAAGTAACTGTTGCAAAGCCGCAGTACGCCGCCCCATGTGGACCGCGTGCTGCGGCAATATGAGCTCGTCGATCGGGTCCTCGACTACGATCCCGATGCCGACGAGGCGCTGCTCAACCGCGCATATGTGTTTTCGATGCAGGCGCACGGCAGCCAGAAGCGCGCCAGCGGCGATCCGTATTTCAGTCACCCGATCGAGGTCGCGGGAATTCTGACCGATCTGCGGCTCGACGCCGAGACGATTGCGACCGCGATCCTCCACGACACGATCGAGGATACGCTGACCACGCCCGAGGAGATCACGCGGCTGTTCGGCGACAACGTCGCGCGGCTGGTCGACGGGGTCACCAAGCTCAGCAAGATCGAAGCGCAGACGGAGAGCGAACGCGCCGCGGAGAATCTCCGCAAATTCCTGCTCGCGATGTCCGACGACATCCGGGTGCTGTTGGTGAAGCTGGCCGACCGGCTTCACAACATGCGCACGCTCCACCACATCGCCAATCCTGACAAGCGGCGGCGGATCGCGAAGGAGACGATGGATATCTACGCCCCGCTCGCCGAGCGGATCGGGATGTACGAATTCATGAAGGAGATGCAGTCGCTCGCCTTCGAACAGCTCGAACCCGAAGCGTATCAATCGGTCACCCGGCGGCTCGATCAGTTGAAGGAGGGCGGCGGCAACAAAATCGCCAAGATCGCGTCCGGACTCAATCTGCTGCTCCAGCGCGCCGGCGTCGAGGCCGACGTCAGCGGGCGCGAAAAACACCCCTATTCGATCTGGCGCAAAATGGCCGAACGCCACATCAGCTTCGAGCAACTGTCCGACGTCATGGCGTTCCGCGCGATCGTGCCGACCGTGCAGGATTGTTACCGCACGCTGGGGATCATCCACCGCCGCTGGCCGATGGTGCCGGGACGGTTCAAGGATTATATCTCGACCCCCAAGCGCAACGGCTATCGCTCGCTCCACACCAGCGTGTTTCACGCCGACAATGCGCGGATCGAGATCCAGATCAGGACCGCGGACATGCATGCCGAGGCCGAATTCGGGCTCGCCGCGCATTGGGCGTACAAGGAGAACAAGGTCCGCGCCGATACCCAGCACAGCTGGATCGCGGATCTGGTCGAAATCCTCGACACCGCGGGTAGCCCCGAAGAGCTGCTCGAGCACACCCGGATGGCGATGTACCAGGATCGCATCTTCGCCTTCACCCCCAAGGGCGAGCTGATCCAGTTGCCCAAGGGCGCGACCCCCATCGATTTCGCCTATGCGGTCCACACCGATGTGGGCGAGCAATCGGTCGGCGCGAAGATCAACGGCCGCGTAGTGCCGCTCTCCACCGTCATCGAGAATGGCGACCAGGTCCAGATCCTGCTGTCCAAGGCGCAGACCCCGCAGGCAGCGTGGCTCAACTTTGCGATCACCGGCAAGGCGCTCGCCGCGATCCGCCGCCACCTCCGCCACAAGGAGCGCGACGAGTTGATCGCGCTTGGCCGAACGCTCTACGAGGACATCGTCCACCGCCTACCCGCGGTCGTCGGCGCCGACGCGATGGACCATGCACTTCAGCGGCTCGGGCTGATCGACGACGCGCAGTTGATGATGGCGATCGCGCGCCGGACGCTATCCGACGCCACCGTGATGGAGGCGTTGATGCCGGGATCGGCGGGGGCCGATATCGCGGGCACCGTGCCGCAGTCGCACGCGATCTCGATCCGCGGGCTGACCCCCGGGGTGGCGTTCGACCTGGCGGACTGTTGCCACCCGGTACCGGGGGACCGGATCGTCGGCCTGCGCCGGCCCGATGCCGGAATCGAGGTCCATGCGATCGACTGCGTGGGGCTCGCCGACCTCGCCGAGCGCGGCGACGATGAAACCGATTGGGTCGATGTCGACTGGGGCGACAAGGCCGACGGTGCGGTCGCGCGGATCGCGGTGCAGGTGAAGAACGAACCCGGCTCGCTCGGCGTGGTCTCCAGCATCATCGGCGCGCACAAGATCAACATCATCGCGCTCCGGCTCGACACCCGCGACACGCAGTTTCACACCAACATCATCGATCTGGAGGTGCACGACATCCACCAACTGATGCGGTTGATCGCCGCCTTGCGCGCGGCGGATGCGGTGAATACGGCGGAGCGCGCTTAGCGAACGCTCGATAAAAATCGACCAAACCATGAACCGTTCGCCCTGAGCCTGTCGCAGGGCGGTGGGTCTCACCGTGCTTCGACAAGCTCAGCACGAACGGAATTTGGAAAGCCCTCGCGTTTCGCCGCCGCGACCTCGTGCCACCGCGATTATGCGGTCGCCAGCATCCGCGCGACGTCGTCGAAATCGCCCGCGATCGTATCGACCCCGAGCGCGCGGAGCCGGTCGGCGTGGCCGGCGCCGCAATGCGTCCCCGCGGTCAGCCCGATGACGTGGGCGCCCGATGCCACCGCCCCGGTCGCGCCGACCGGCGAATCCTCGATGATCGCGCAGCGTTCGATCGCGACCCCGAGCTGCACCGCGGCGAAGCGATAGAGATCGGGGGCGGGCTTGCCGCGATCGACATGTTCGCGCCCACTATAAAGATGATCGCCGAACGCGTCAGCCAGCCCGATATGATCGAGGTGCCGTCGGATCCACCGCGTCGAGCTCGACGACACCACCGCCCTGGGCAACGCGGGGTCCAGCGACCGGACGAACGCTACCGCGCCGGCGACCGCGTCGATCCCGCCCGCCATCACGCGCTCGTCCTCCGCGGCGCGCGCGGTGTGGAAGCTATCAGGGATCGGCCGTTCGATGAACGCCTCGATCCGCGCGAGGAAATCGACCCCCGAATAGCCCATGAAACGCGCCATCGATTCCTCGGGCGTGATCGGGTGGCCTTGCGCGGTCAGCCACTCGGCAAGTTGCTTGTTGCCAAGATATTCGCTCTCGATCAGCACCCCGTCGAAGTCGAACAACAGTGCATCGAACTTCATCCGCGGTCTCCGAACAACGCGCTGCCGACCCGGACGTGGGTCGCGCCGATCGTCACCGCGGTCTCGAAATCGGCGGACATCCCCATGCTCAGCCCCGCCAACCCAGCATCGCGCGCCAGCTTGGCGAGCAGCGCGAAATAGGGCGCGGGCTCGATATCGGCGGGGGGCAGGCACATCAGTCCCACGACGGGCAGGTCGGCGGTGCGCGCCTCCGCCAGAAGCGCGGGCAGCTGGGCGATCGCACAGCCACCCTTTTGCGCTTCGTCCCCGATATTGACCTGGATAAAGCATGATGGCCGACGATCCGCGGCGTCCATCGCCTTGGCCAGCGCGCCGACCAGCGACGGGCGATCGACCGCGTGGATCGCATCGGCGAGTGCGACCGCGTCCGCGGCCTTGTTCGACTGGAGCTGCCCGATCAGGTGGACGCGTGCGTCAGGATAGCGCTCACGCAGCGCGGGCCATTTGTCCTGTGCCTCCTGAACGCGGTTCTCCCCGAAATCGCGATGCCCCGCGGCCAGGAGCGGCTCGATCCGATCCGCGGGATGCGTCTTCGACACCGCGATCAGCGTCACGTCGGCGGGCTCGCGCCCCGCGATCCGCGCCGCGGCGGCGATCCGCGCGTCGATCGCGGCCAAATCACTGTGCTCGGTCATGCGCGCCGCTATAGCGGGCGGATGCGCGACCGGAACCCCTGGCTGATGACCGACGAGCGAGTCGGGGACGGACTGTTCGCGGCGCTGCGCGCATTGCCGCCGGGGGCCGGGGTTGTATTTCGCCACCATGCGACCGCGCCGCGCGACCGCCACCGGCTGTGGCTGGCGGTGCGCCGGATTGCGACCGCGCGGCGGCTGTTCGTCGTCGCGGTCGGCGCGATGCCCGGAGCGCGAGGGACGCACAATGGTCGCCGCCCCACGACCGCCTCGGCACACGACCGCCGCGAGGCGATTCGCCATCGCGGCGCCCGTTACCTATTCGTGTCACCGGTCTATCCGACCCGTTCGCACCCCGACGCGACGGCGATCGGGCCGATGAAGGCGGCGACGATCGCCACGGGGCTGGGGGTCGAGACGATCGCGCTGGGCGGGATGAATGCGCGGCGGTGGCGACAGATCCGCCATCTCGGCTTCGACGGTTGGGCCGCGATCGACGCGCTCAGCCCGGACCGACGCGATCAGAAGCGGAACGCGGTCCCGATATAGGCGGCCTGGCTGTCGCGGCGATCGTCCTGGACCCGCATGAGGCGATCACGATCGGAGCGATAACGGACTCCCGCGGTCAGTTCGAGATTGCGGGTCAGCGAGTAGGAGCTCGACAGATCGATCGAATAGCTTTCGGGGCTTTCGATCAGCTTGTTGGCACCGGGCAGGGGACGATCAGCGGCCGCAACGAGGCGACTCGACCCGCGACCCGCATCAAGCGTTACCGCGACGTCGGCAGCTTCGCGGCTGCCGGGCTGGAGGCCCATGTCGACCCGCGTCACGCTGCCAGACACCGCAAATTTCTTCCACCCGACCGCAACACCCAGATTATACGCGATCGGCGCGATCCCGACGGTCGGGGCGACGGTGGGGCCGGCCCGGGTTTCTGCCGCGGCCAACGCAGTCTGGGTCGAGCGCGCACGGACCGCAACCGTCACGACACGGTTGTCGCGCCGCGATTCGGCGGGGGTGAAGCGGAAGTCGTTGGCGCCGAGGCCGCCCCGCGCGAAGAGCGCAGCAAGCCGGGGATCAGCCGCGGCGGGGGTAAACGTACCCGACAACCGCTGTGCCGCCGCAGGAACCCGGCGGGCGCGGGCCTGTTCGGACGCGCCGAACGCAGGGACGACGATGGTCCCGGCAGCGACCAGCGCTCCGATGACAATCCCGACCATGGTCCGTCCAGCGTTCACCGACACTCCCTTTGCGACTCTGCGCCCAACGCGCGTACCATGAATCTGACGCGCGCCAAGACCCGCTTTATGGGGGTGGGTGCGGGATTTCGTTCGACTGTTGCATTCACCACACAGAATTGGCGGCGCCGCGGTGCCTTGCGGGGGGAACGGCCCGCCTGTAGAGCAGCGGCATCCCCTTCCTGCTAGGAAACCAACGCCCATGATCCGCCCGTTGCGTACCGCCCTCATGGTCGCCGTTATCGCGCTGCCGCTTGCCGCCTGCGGCGGTCGTGGCGGCAATGCCGTCGTCAAGGCTGATCTCGCTGCCTCCAAGGTGACGACGATCGGCGTCAACGCGTATCTGTGGCGCGCCAGCCTCGATACGCTGTCGTTCATGCCGCTGCTCCAGACCGATTCGAACGGCGGGGTCATCGTCACCGACTGGTACGTCAATCCGCAGGTGCCGACCGAGCGGATGAAGGTGACCGTGTCGATACTCGACCAGGATCTGCGCGCCGATGCGGTGCGCGTGGCGGCGCTGCGTGAGGTCAACCGTGGCGGCCAGTGGGTATCGTCGCCGGTCCAGGCCGCGACGACGCAGAAGCTCGAGGATATCATCCTGACCAAGGCCCGCGACCTGCGCCGCGCGTCGATTGCCGGCTAACGCCGTGTCAGCGACGCTGACACCGTGAACGGAGTTCAGCCATGACGACGCGCTTCAATGCGCTGCAGGCGGATGCGGCCTGGCAGAAGGTGTGGGACGAGCGCCAGACTTTTGCGGCGCGCGACAACAGCGGTAAGCCGCAGAGCTACGTGCTCGAGATGTTCCCCTATCCATCGGGGAAGATCCACATGGGGCACGTCCGCAACTATACGATGGGCGACGTGCTCGCGCGGTTTCGCCGGATGCGCGGCTATGAAGTCCTCCACCCGATGGGGTGGGACGCGTTCGGGATGCCCGCTGAAAACGCCGCAATGGAGAAGGGCGTCCACCCCGGCGGCTGGACCCGCGACAATATCGCCACGATGAAGGCGCAGTTGAAGCGGCTCGGCTTTGCGCTCGACTGGTCACGCGAGCTCGCGACCTGTGACCAGGAATATTACGGCCACGAACAGGCGCTGTTCCTCGACATGTACGCCGCGGGGCTGGTCTATCGCAAGGAATCGTCGGTCAATTGGGACCCGGTCGATATGACCGTGCTCGCCAACGAACAGGTCATCGACGGGCGCGGCTGGCGTTCGGGCGCGCTGGTCGAGAAACGCAAATTGTCGCAATGGTTCCTGAAAATCACCGACTTCGCGGACGAATTGCTCGAGGGTCTGGGCAAGCTCGACCAATGGCCCGACAAGGTTCGGCTGATGCAGGAAAACTGGATCGGCAAGAGCCAGGGGCTGAAGTTTCGGTTCGCACTGAGCGGCGGCGGTGCACATGGTTCTGGGGTAGAGGTCTTCACGACGCGCCCCGACACGATCTTCGGCGCGAGTTTCGTCGCGGTCGCGGCGGATCATCCGATCGCGCACGCCGAGGCTGCGGACAGTGCCGACGCCGCCGCGTTCATCGCGCGCTGCAAGCGCGGTGGGACCACCGCGGCCGAGATCGAGACGCAGGAAAAACTGGGTTACGATACCGGGCTGACCGCGACGCATCCGTTTGACAAGACAATGGAATTGCCCGTTTACATCGCCAATTTCGTGTTGATGGAATACGGCACCGGCGCGGTCTTCGGGGTTCCCGCGCACGACCAGCGCGATCTGGATTTCGCGCGCAAATATGATCTACCGGTGCGCCGCGTCGTCTCCGATCACGACGAGATCGACCCCGCGTTCGTGGGCGACGAGGCCTATACCGGACCGGGTTGCCTGGTGAATTCGCACTTCCTCGACGGGATGGATGTCGAGGAGGCGAAACGCGAGGTAATCGAGCGCGCGCAGGCGGAGGGATGGGGCAGCGGATCGACCGTATATCGCCTCCGCGACTGGGGCGTCAGCCGCCAGCGCTATTGGGGCACCCCGATCCCGATCATCCATTGCACGACCTGCGGCGCGGTGGCGGTGCCCAAGGACCAGTTGCCGATCGTCCTGCCCGAGGATGTGAGCTTCGACATCCCCGGCAATCCGCTCGATCGGCATCCGACGTGGAAGCATGTCGCCTGCCCGTCCTGCGGCGGCGCGGCGCTTCGCGAGACCGATACGCTCGACACGTTTGCGGATTCGTCGTGGTATTTCATCCGCTTCGCGAGCCAGCCCAAGGACAAGCCATTCGACAAGGCAGTTGCCGAAAGCTGGTTGCCGGTCGGGCAATATATCGGCGGGGTCGAACACGCGATCCTCCACCTGCTCTACGCGCGTTTCTGGACGCGCGCGCTGAAGCAGCTTGGGCTGCTCGATATCGCCGAGCCGTTCACCGGGTTGTTCACCCAGGGGATGGTGACCCACGAAACGTACAAGTCCGCCGACGGGCGCTGGCTTGCCCCAGATGAGGTCAGCGACGGTATCGAAACCGCGACCGGCGCCCCGATCGTGCCCGGCCGCATCGAAAAGATGTCGAAATCGAAAAAGAACACCGTCGATCCGACCGGGATCGTCGACCGCTATGGGGCAGACGCGGTGCGGTGGTTCATGCTGTCCGATTCACCCCCCGAGCGCGACCTGCCCTGGTCCGAAGCGGGGATCGAGGGCGCGTGGCGGTTCGTCCAGCGGCTGTGGCGGCTGTTCGACGGTGACGCCGACAACGCCGAGGGCGACGACATCGCGTTGCGAAAACTGGTCCATCGCACCGTCGACGACATCGGGCGGGACATCGAAGCGTTGCAGTTCAACAAGGCGGTCGCGCGAATCTATAGCCTGACCACCGCGATCGAAAAGGCACCGTCGTCGATCGATCGAGCGGCCGCGACGCACGCGCTGTTGCTGATGGTCGCGCCGATGGCCCCCCATCTTGCCGAGGAAGCCTGGGCGGCGAGCGGGCAGGACGGCCTGATCGCCGATGCGGCGTGGCCTGCGGTCGATCCGGCGCTGCTGGTCGAGGACGAAGTGACGATCGCGATCCAGATCAACGGCAAGCTGCGCGATACGCTGACGATGCCCAAGGGCGCGCCCCGCGACACCGTCGAGGCCGCCGCGCTGGCGAGCGAGAAGATCGTCCGGCTGCTTGACGGCATGCCGCCGCGCAAAATCATCATCGTCCCCGATCGCCTCGTGAACCTCGTCGCGTGAGGCGCGGGTCGATCCTGGCGCAGCTGGTGCTGATCGGGCTTCCTGCGCTGGTCGGGGGATGCGCGCTCCATCCGCTTTACGCGGGGGGCGGTTCGGGGATGGTCGCGACGACGCTCGCGGGGGTCCAGGTCCCCGCGATCCAGGGCAAGGCGGGCTGGTTGATGGCAAATGCGCTCCGGGATCGGCTGCAGGGCGGCAATGGCGACCGGTATCGGCTCGATGTCCGGCTCGACGACCAGATCGCGGGGCTAGGGGTGCGCCGCGACGACAGCGTCGCGCGCGAACGGCGGACGGTGCGCGCACGCTATCAGCTCGTCGACCTCGCCGACGGCAGCGTGCTGTTAGATGCAACTGCGGGGTCGGACGCGGGAATCGATGTCGTCGGATCCGAATATGCGACGATCGCCGCGGAAAACACCGCGCTGGAGCGGCTGTCGGAGATCGTGGCGGACCAGATCGTTGCCCGAATCGCGGTGTACGCGCGCCGCGGCCCTGTGCTTCACGGCCCTGTTCCTGCGGTCGCGGTCACGCCTGCGCCGTGAAGGCCAACGCGAGAGACGCGCGCGCCAAGCTCGATCGGCCCTCCCCCGATTGCCGCCTGTATCTCTTTCACGGCCCCGACGCGTCGGGCGCGGTCGAACTCGCCACCCGGCTAGCCACCGCGATCGGCGCGCAGGCGGAGCGGGTCGACATTGATGCCGGGACGCTGAAAGGCGACCCCGCGCGGCTGGCTGACGAAGCAGCATCGTTATCGCTATTCGGCGACATCCGCTATATTCGGGTCTCGCCAGCGGGCGACGAATGCCTTGAGGCGTTTACCGCGCTGCTTACCGCCGAGCGCGCGGGCAATGCGGTGATCGCGCTCGCCCCGACGATCAAATCGACCGCCAAAATCCTGAAACTGGCGAACGACTCGCGCCACGCGCTGGCGGTTGCTTGCTACGAACCAACCCCGCAGGAAGCCGAGGCGATCGCAGCGGCGATCGCGCGCGAGGCGGGGTTGCGCCCCACCGGCGACAGCGCGCGCCGTCTGGTCGCGGCGGCAGGCGGAGACCGCGCCGTGATCCAGCGCGAGGTCGACAAGCTTGCGCTGTATCTCGATGCCGCGCCCGATCGCCCCGCCGATCTCGACGACGCCGCGCTCGATGCGGTCGGTGCCGATCTGGGGGATGCGGAGATGACCCGGCTGGTGACCGCGGTGATCGAAGGCAACAGCGCGGCGCTAGGTCATGAGCTCGGGCGGCTCGACGAGGCCGGGATATCCCCGATCCCGTGGCTGCGGCAACTCGCGCGGCGACTGATCGCGCTGGCCGAAATGCGCGGCGACATCGATCGTGGTAGTGAGGTCGGCGCAGTGCTCAAGCGCCACCGTATCTTTTTTCGCGAAGAGGCCGCGACCACGCGCGCGCTACGCCGCTGGTCGCCGGCGATGCTGATGCGCGCGCTCGATCGGGTCCGCGCCGCCGAACGTGCGGTGATGGCCAGCGCGACCGCGGGCGGGGTGCTGGCGGATCACGAGGTGATCGCAATTACCCACGCGATCGAACGGCGCGGGTGATCCAGCCGTCCGCGGTGCAGCGCGAACGGCATCACGTGACATGTTACCCTAGATGGTCTCGCCGGTGAGCCGCTGGCAGACCATGTCGAGCTGATCGAGCGTCGAATAGGTGATCGTCAGCGACCCGCCATCGCCATCGTGATTGATCCGGATCCCGAGTCCCAACAGATCCGACAATTGGCGTTCGAGCGCCGCGATATCGGCATCCGGGGCGGCGGGCGGCCTGCGCTCCGCGCTACCCGCGCGCGCCGGCTTCGCACCGCGCGCTAGTTTTTCGGTCTCGCGGACTGACAGCCCGCGCTCGACGACCTGTTCGGCCAGCGCCTCGACATCGCGCGCGCCGAGCAGCGCGCGGGCGTGCCCCATCTGGAGCGAGCCGTCGGAGACCCGTGCCTGGACGCTGGCGGGAAGATCGAGCAGCCGCAGCAGGTTGGCGACATGGCTGCGCGATTTGTGGACGATCTTTGCCAGCGCATCCTGGGTATGACCGTATTCGCCCGCAAGCCGTTGATAGGCCTGGGCTTCCTCGATCGCGTTGAGGTCTTCGCGCTGGATATTCTCGACCAGCGCGAGTTCGAGCGTTTCGGCATCGCTGAGGTCGCGGATGACAACGGGGACTTCGTGGAGCCGCGCGCGTTGCGCCGCTCGCCAGCGGCGCTCGCCCGCGACGATCTGATAATCATGCCCGTGCGGCCGCACCACGATCGGCTGGATCAGCCCGCGTGCCGCGATCGAGGCCGCGAGTTCGTCGAGCAGGCCATCGTCGAAATGCCGCCGTGGCTGATCGGGATGCGGCGACATCGCGCTGACCGACAGCATCCGCACGCCGGGCGGCGCCGACGATCCGGGCGATACCGGAGCCTCGCTCGCAATTTCACCGAGCAGCGCGCTCAGTCCCCTGCCCAGCCCGGGCCGTGCGCGCTTGTTATCGCTCATGCCGCCACCGCGGTCGTCTTGGGGAGCCGCGCGATCATCTCGCGGGCAAGCGCGATATACGCCTCAGATCCGGCGCAGCGATGATCGTAGATGAGCGCGGGGAGCCCGTGGCTCGGTGCCTCCGACAACCGGACGTTGCGCGGAATCACCGTGTCGAACACGACCCGGCCAAGGACCGCGCGGACATCAGTGGCAACCTGGTCGGTCAATCGATTGCGGCGATCGTACATCGTGAGCGCGACGCCAAGGATCGACAACCCCGGATTGAACCGTTCGCGGATCCGCTCGACCGTCGTCAGCAACTGCGACAGACCCTCCAACGCAAAGAATTCGCACTGGAGCGGAACGAGCAGCGAATCGGCGGCGACCATCGCGTTGATCGTCAGCAGCCCGAGCGACGGCGGGCAATCAATCAGCACGATATCCCAGCGCGCGCCCGCCTGTTTGAGCGCGCGATCGAGCCGGTGAGTGCGCGCCTCGAATTCGACGAGTTCGATCTCCGCGCCCGACAGATCGACCGTCGCGGGGACCAGATCGAGCCGGGGGACTTTGGTCGGGACGACCGCATCGGCGAGCGAGGACTCCCCGATCAGGACGTGATAGCTCGACCGATGCCGCTGGGCCTGGCCAACCCCGACCCCGGTCGAGGCATTACCTTGGGGATCGAGATCGAGCAGCAGCACGCGCTTGCCGGTCGCGGCGAGCGCCGTCGCGAGGTTGATCGCGCTCGTCGTTTTACCCACCCCGCCCTTCTGATTGGCGACCGCGATACAGTTCATCGGCGATGCTCGACAATGAGGATCGTCGATTCCCGGTCGGTTAGACTATGTTCCACGTGAAACATCTTGCCTCGCTGCTGCCGCCTGAGATCGGCGAGCTGGATCGGATCGAGCCGACCGCGCGGCAGAATCCAGCGTGTCGCCGGTGTGGCGCAATGCGCGGTCGCTTGCAAAAGCTTTTCCACCGACGCGACCGCGCGCGCCGAGATCACCGCCGCCGCGGCGTCGATTTGTTCCACCTTGGCACGCTTCACCGCTGTATTCGATAAGCCAAGCTCATCGACCGCGAACTCAAGGAACGTGGCACGGCGGTTGCGCGGTTCGACCAGGATCGTGGGCGCGTCGCGCAGGATCGAGACGATGATGCCCGGAAAACCGCCGCCAGTACCGACATCGATCCACCGGCCCTCCGCCGGCGCAAGTGCGATCAGCTGTGCAGAATCGAGCGCGTGGCGGACCCACAGTTGATCGACGGTCGATGGCGCGATCAAATTCTGGTGCTGATTCGCGTCCGCGACCAACACGAGAAAGCGATCGACGGTGTCGGTGCGGTCGGGGCCGTAGCGCGCCGCGATCCACGCGCGCGCTTCCTGTTCGGTCATGCCGCCTTGCGCTGCACATGGAGATAGATCGCGGTCAGCGCAGCCGGAGTGATCCCGCGAATCCGCGACGCCGCGGCGAGCGAAGCCGGGCGCGCGCACGCGAGCCGATCGAGCATCTCGTTCGAGAGCCCTGCGATCTCCTCGAACCGCAGCGCGTCGGGCAGCGCGATCGCCTCGTCGCGCCGCATCCCCGCGATCTCGACGGCTTGCCGTTCGAGATAAGGAGCATAGCGTGCATCCTCGCTCAGTTCGGCAACAATCGCGTCGGGCCAGCGATCGTCGAGCGTGATCAGATCGTCGATCGCAATATGGGGCAATCGCAGCCACGCGAACGCGCTGCGGCGCGCGCCGTCCTGCGCGACCGCGATTCCCTGCGCCGCGAGTGCCGATGCGGTGGCGGTGGTGCTATGCAGCGCGGCGGACAGGCCATCGAGCTGCGCACGGCGGCGGTGCTGGTGCCGCAACCGCGCATCACCCACGCAGCCCAGCGCTTGCGCGATCGGGGCCAGCCGGGTTTCGGCGTTGTCGGCGCGGAGTGACAGGCGGAATTCGGCGCGCGCCGTGAGCATCCGATAGGGTTCGGTGACCCCCTGCAGCGTCAAGTCGTCGATCATCACCCCGATATAGCTGGTCGCGCGATCCAGCATTGCCGGGGCGGATCCCGTTGCGTGCGCGGCCGCGTTAAGTCCCGCGATCAGCCCTTGCCCCGCAGCCTCCTCATAGCCGGTCGTGCCGTTGATCTGCCCGGCGCAGAACAGCCCATCGAGCGCGGCCAGCGCGAGCCGCGGATCGAGCGAGCGTGGATCGAGATAATCATATTCGACCGCATAGCCCGGGATGACGACGGTGGCGCGTTCGAGCCCGACGATGCTGTTGACCATCCGCTGCTGGATGTCGGTCGGGAGCGAGGTCGACAGTCCGTTGGGGTAGACCAGCACGTCGTCGAGTCCCTCGGGTTCGAGGAACACTTGGTGGCCATCACGATCGCCAAACCGGGTGATCTTGTCCTCGATCGAGGGGCAATAGCGTGGGCCGATCGCGTCGATCGCGCCGGTGAACAGCGGTGACCGGTCGAGCCCGGCGCGGATCGCGTCATGGGTGGTGGCGGTCGTGCGCGCGATCGCGCAGCTGATCTGAGGCAAATGCCGCGCCCCGACCGCGGACATCGTCCAGGTTTCGCCGTCCGAGGGTTGTTCGTCGAGGCGCGCCCAATCGATCGTCCGCGCATCGAGTCGCGGCGGAGTGCCCGTCTTTAATCGCGCGATCGGGAGGCCGAGCGCACGGAGCTGGTAGGCGAGTGGGGTGGCCGGACGCTCACCGATCCGCCCGCCCTCGAACCGCTCATCGCCGCGGAACAGCTTCGCACCCAAAAAGGTGCCGGTCGCCAGCACGACGGCGCGGGCGCCAATGACGCTGCCGTCGGCCAGTGTGACCCCGCCGACGTTGCCGTCCGCGATCAGAAGCGTTTCGACCTCGCCTTCGACGATGGTGAGATTCGGCGTCGCCGCGAGCGCGTGCTGGACCGCAGCGGCGTAGCGGCGCCGATCGGCCTGGACGCGCGGACCCTGCACCGCGGCACCCTTGCTGCGGTTGAGCATGCGATAATGGATCGCGGCGCGATCCGCGGCGCGCGCCATGACCCCGTCGAACGCGTCGATCTCGCGAACGATGTGCCCCTTGCCGAGCCCGCCGATCGCCGGGTTGCACGACATCGCCCCGATCGTCCGACGGTCCGAGGTCACCAACGCGGTCGCCGCCCCGCGCCGCGCTGCCGCTGCCGCGGCCTCGGTCCCCGCATGGCCCCCGCCGATGACGATCACGTCGAACATTGCGGCGCGCTATCCGGTCAGGTCCCGCAGGTCAAAATTGTTCCACGTGGAACATCACTTGCCGATGCAGAATTGTCCGAACAGCGAATCGAGCATGGCCTCGGTTGCATCGATCCCCAGGATCGATGCGAGCGCGGTCGAGGCGGAGCGGAGCGATTCTCCGATAATCAGCGGGTCATCGGCGCGCTCGCGCAGCGCGTCGGCAGCGGTCTGACAGGCGCTGCGCTGGCGGCGGTCTAGCGACAGATCGCTCTCGCGGGGGATGAGCGCGGACGCGTGTTCGACGACCGCATCCCATAGCCGCGCAATCGATTCCGCATCGTCGCGCGCCACGGTGATCCGGTCGGACGACGCCATTGCGCCTCGTGCACCCTCGTCAGCCCGGGGGAGCACCCAGATCGCGTCGCGCTGGGGTGGCTGATCGTCGAGCCACACCAGGATGTCGGCGAGCGCGATCGCGGCGACCGTCCGCTCGACCCCCATGCGTTCGATGACATCGTCGGTGTCGGTCAGCCCCGCGGTGTCGGTCAACACGAACGGGATTCCGTTCCGCGTGACCGGGGCCTCGATCCGATCACGCGTCGTCCCTGCGATCGGCGCGACGATCGCGACGTCGCGTTCGCTCATCAGATTGATCAGGGTCGACTTGCCGCTGTTGGGCGGCCCAGCCAGCACCACGCGGATGCCGTCGCGCAGCCGCTCGACCGGGGGCGCGTCGAGCACGCGCGCGATCTCGTCCGCGAGCCGGCCACAGTCGTGCCGCAGCGCGTCGATCCCGGTGTCGTCGACATCGTCCTCATCGGCGAAATCGAGCATCGCCTCGACCTGCGCCGCAAGCTGGGACAGGCGATCCATCCACGCATGGACCGCGCGGCTGATCCGGCCTTCCGCGGTGGCGATCGCAGCGACGCGCTGGCGCTCGGTCTCGGCGGCGAGGAGGTCGGCGAGCCCCTGCGCCTCGGCCAGATCGATGCGACCGTTGACCAACGCGCGCCGGGTGAATTCGCCCGGCTCGGCGCGGCACACACCGGGGTTCGCGAGCAGCGCGGCCTCGACCGCGTCGATTACCGCGCGGCCGCCATGACAATGCAGCTCGACCAGGTCCTCCCCTGTCGCGGAGCGCGGCGCGGGGAAGGCGAGCACCAGCGCGCGGTCGAGCAGCGTGCCATCGGCCGCGCGGACCGCGCGAACGCGTGCGT
>JALYTW010000005.1 GCA_030854075.1 Pseudomonadota bacterium | reverse complement strand
GATCAGGCGTATCCGATCCGCGCACCGCATAGGTCGCGCGTTCTTCGTTGAAGCGATCGGGGGGCCGTAGGAGCCGGACATTGTCCAGAATCTAGGGGGTTGCGGCGCGGATCGCTAGGGTGGTGTGCATCACGTGCCCTTCGACAGGCTCAGGGCGAACGGAGAAGATGAGAGCCCGCGCTTTAACACCCCGTTCGTGCTGAGCCTGTCGAAGCACGGTGGGAAGCCATACCCTTCGCCCACACCCGACAGTCACAGCGGCGTCGCCACCACCACGCAGGCGAGGAACATCAGCAGCCCCGCGAACCGGTTGCTGCGGAACCGCGCGAGCGCGTTGGCGCCGTCGTCGGGGTCGAGCGTCGCGACCTGCCACAGTAGGTGAAGCGCGACTGGCACCAGCGCGAGTAACGCGAGCGGATCGCGGCGGACAAGCCAGATCGCCGCCGCCCACAACAGCAGCGCGAGCGCGTAGAACAGCGCGGTCCCGCCCCGCACCCGCGTGCCCATGCGAAGCGCCGAGGAGCGCACCCCGATCAGCGCATCGTCCTCGCGATCCTGGAGCGCGTAGATCGTGTCATAGCCGATCACCCAGGCGATCGAGCCCGCGTAGAGCAACGCGATCGGCCACGACAGCGCACCAGCGACATCGCTCCACCCGACCAGCGCGGCCCAGGAGAAGACGACGCCGAGCCATGCCTGCGGCCACCAGGTGATCCGCTTCATGAACGGATAGGCGGCGACCGGAGCGAGGCTGGCGAGCGCGACGATCGCCGCGAGTACGCTGAGCTGAAGTAAAACGACCAGCCCGACGAGGCACAGCGCGACCAGCCATATCCAGGCGAGCTTGATCGAGACCAGCCCGCTCGGGATCGGGCGGGCGCGCGTGCGCGCGACCTTCGCGTCGAGATCGTGATCGACGATGTCGTTGTAGACGCACCCCGCGCCGCGCATCGCGATGCTGCCGACGAGGAACCATATGATCAGCGCCCACCGCTCGATCGCGCCCCCCGCGAGTGCGACGCCCCACGCCCCCGGCCAGAACAGCAGCCACCAGCCGATCGGGCGATCGAACCGCGCGAGCAGCGCCAATCCGCGCAGCGTCGGCGGCAGCGCGCCGACGAGGCCGCGATGCTCGCTGTCGGGGACGATCTCAGGTGTCATCCCGCTCGCCTATGAAGACGGCGGTAGGCGCGCAAGCCCGGGGCGGGTACGGCGGGGCATGAGTGCGCGTCGAAAGTCCTGCGGTTGATCGGCCTGTCGGTCGCGGTCGGGCGCTTCGTCGAGGCCTTGTTCTGGGCGATCATGCGGGTTGCGGGCGCGGTGACGGTCGCGGCGATCGCCGCCCTGGTCGCGGCGGTGATGGTGTGGATCGTGGTGCGGAAATTGTTGGCGAAGCCGCGGGGCTGACCCCTTCCTCCCCCTCCCCGTGCGGGGGAGGAATTGCTAGGGAGGCGCGATGACCGCGACCCCCGCCTGGCCCCCGCAATCGACCCCGCGCCTTTTTGTCGAGCAACCGCTCGCGCTCGGCGCACGTCGGATCGACGGCCCGGCGGCGCATTATCTCGGCGGGGTGATGCGGCTGAAAATCGGCGATCCGGTCAAGCTGTTCGACGACACGACGGGCGAATGGCTCGCGGTCGCGACCGAGGTCGGGCGGCGCGCGGTGACGCTCGACGTGACCGAAAAGCTGTGCGAGCGTGAGCCGGTGCCCGACCTGTGGCTGTGCGCCGCGCCACTCAAGAAGGGGCGGGTCGACTGGCTCGCCGAAAAAGCGTGCGAACTGGGGGTCGACCGGCTCGTTCCCGTCGTCACCGCGCGGACGATCGTCGATCGCCCCAAGCTCGACCGGCTGCGCGCGCACATGATCGAGGCGGCGGAGCAATGCGCGCGGACCGCGTTGCCGACGCTGGCCGAAGCGGTGAAGCTGGCCGCGCTGCTCCGCGACTGGCCGGGCGAGCGCACCTTGTTCTTCGCCGACGAAGCGGGTGGCGAGCCCGCGTTCGCGGCGATGCGCGCGCGCCCCGGCCCCGCCGCGATCCTGATCGGCCCCGAAGGCGGGTTCGACGACGCCGAACGCGCCGCGATTCGCGCGCATCCGCAGGCGGTGGGGATCGGGCTAGGGCCCCGCATCCTGCGCGCCGATACCGCGGCGGCGGCGGCAGTATCGCTATGGATGGCGGCGGCGGGGGATTGGCGCTAGCCCTCCCGGAAATCGCAGCGTAAGGCGCGGCCCTATGACCACGAAAACGGTTTCAGCTAGCAACTCAGCGACGATCGAGTCGCGGGACCAGCTGATCGAGAATTTCGCGACAGGCGAAAAGCCCGTCGACCAATGGAAGATCGGGACCGAGCACGAGAAATTCGTCTACGCGACGAACGATCACCACGCGCCGAGCTGGGGCGAACCCGGCGGCATCCGCGCGCTGCTGATCGAACTCGAGCGATTCGGCTGGCAGCCGGTGCTGGAGGGCGGCAATCTGATCGCGCTGACCGGTGCCGACGGATCGGTCAGCCTGGAGCCCGCGGGGCAGTTCGAACTGTCGGGCGCACCGCTCGACAACCTGCACCAGACGTGCGCCGAGACCGGGCGTCACCTGGAGCAGGTCAAGGCGGCGGGCGAGAAGCTCGGGCTCGGGTTCCTGGGCCTCGGCATGTGGCCCGACAAGCGCCGCGACGAGCTGCCGATCATGCCCAAGGGGCGCTACGATATCATGCTGCGTCACATGCCGCGGGTCGGCAGCATGGGGCTCGACATGATGCTGCGTACCTGCACGATCCAGGTGAACCTGGATTATGCATCCGAGGCGGACATGGTGAAGAAGTTCCGCGTCGGGCTCGCGCTCCAGCCGCTCGCGACCGCGCTGTTCGCCAATTCGCCGTTTACCGAGGGCAAGCCCAACGGGATGCTGTCGTACCGCAGCCACATCTGGTCGGACACCGACCCGCAGCGCACCGGCATGCTGCCGTTCGTGTTCGAGGATGGGTTCGGCTATGAACGCTATGCCGACTACATGCTCGATGTCCCGATGTACTTCGTCTACCGCGACGGCCGGTACATCGACGCCTCCGGCCTCAGTTTTCGCGATTTCCTGAAAGGCGACCTGCCGGTTTTGCCGGGTGAGAAGCCGACGCTCGACGATTGGAACGATCATTTGTCGACCGCCTTTCCCGAGGTGCGGCTCAAGACGTTCCTCGAGATGCGCGGCGCGGACGGCGGGCCTTGGAACAAGATTTGCGCGCTTCCAGCGCTGTGGGTCGGGCTGCTGTACGATCAGAGCGCGCTCGATGCGGCGTGGGATGTCGTGAAGGACTGGACGATCGAGGAACGCCAGACGTTGCGCGACGCAGTGCCGAAGCTGGGCCTCGACGCGTCGATCGCGGGCGGCGGGCGTTTGCGCGATATCGCGGGGGCGGTGCTCGATATCGCTGGCGCAGGGCTGACCGCGCGGGCGCGGACCAACGCGGCAGGCGACACCGAGAACGGCTTCCTCGATCCGCTTCGCGAGATCGTGCGGAGCGGCAAGGTGCCCGCGCAAACGCTGCTCGATCGCTATCATGGTGCGTGGAACGGCGACGTCAGCCGGGTCTACGCCGAGGAAAGCTTCTAGGCGTTCGCGCCGCAGTGTTGTCCCACTCCGTTCGTGCTGAGCCTGTCGAAGCACGCTGGCGGCCCGGATGCCCTTCGACAGGCTCAGGGCGAACGGAAGATGTGCGATGCGTTACCGCTTCGCCCAAGCCCAGCGCTGGAACAACCGCGGCACCGGGCCGTGGCGCGCGATCCACTCGTCATAGGCGACGTAATCGGGATCGAGCCGCAGGTGCCGCTCCTCGGTCTTCGCGCGCCAGTAATAGACGCCGCTGACCACACCAAGCAGCACGGTAGCTCGGACTGCGTCGACATGGCTTCCCAGCGTCAAGATCGGGAGCGTTGCGAGCCACCAGAACGCGTTCTTCGCGAGATACGCCGGGTGCCGTGAATAGGCATAGGGCCCGTGGGTCAGGATGCCGCGATTGGTGAGGTTGGAGAAGCGCGGCCCGAACGCCACCGTCGCCCACGCATAGATGCCGGGCAGCACGACCAGCAGTACGCCCCACACTATGATTAGCTTGGATGCCCCGCGAACCAGACAAACCATTCCTGCGTCGCGACGCGGTAATCCAGCGGGCCATTGGTATCCATCAAGAGGAAGGGCGGGTAACAGATCAGCGCCGCCATCCATGCTGCCGCGAACGGGTTCGCGCTGCGAATATGCGAATCGAGCGGGCGGAAGGTGAGGATATAGCCGACCGTCGCCATCGCCATGTCGATCACGAACATGAAGGTGATCAGCCAGCGCGCGATCGCCGCAGGGTCACGCCACGCGTCGCCCACGTCCCAGCGGATAAACTCGCCATAGCCCCCGGGCATTCCCGCCAGCATGAACGCGAGGAAGAACGCCTTGACCCCCCAGCTGCGTAGATGGCCGTAGATCGCGTCATGCTCGACCCGCGGCTGCCCGGTCAGCCACGCGCCCAGATGCCACGCGCCGTCGCGGGGCTCGACCAGGCGGCGATCGAGCCAGAGGACATAGGGGATCGACAGTACGAACAGCGCGGGCGCGGCATAGCCGAAACACCACATCGCAAACGCGAAATTGCCCTGCCAATAGAACCGCCCGGTCGCGTAGATCGCGGCGATCCCGACCCAGGTCGCCCATAATCCCGCGAGCTTGGTGACGCTGATGTCGAGCGTGTCGGCGACGGTGGTCCGGCTGGCCCAGTCGATCCCGGTCGACGCGTGACGGTGGACCTTGTCGATGATCAGCGACCACAGGATCATCGGCACCGCGCAGCACAACAGGTTGACGAGACCCGCATACGGGCCGTCCATCCCGAAATGGCGCGCGATTGCGACCCAAGCGATCACCCCCGCCAGCCCCGACAGCCCAGCGCCGGTGCTGACCGCCGAGCGCGGGCGGGTGGCCTCAATTTTGGCGGCAATCGAGCGATCATGATACATGGCAAGGCAATCTATCGCGTGAGTGGTAAGCAACCCGTGAAGCACGATGTGCGTTGGCATGCGAAGAGGTGACTGATGAACGACGACCTGACGAACGACGAGCTGGCGACGCCCAAGGAATACCGGGGTTCGTCGGGCGGATTCGGATCGGTCGAGGGCATCGCCAAGGTCATGCGCCGGGAAATGCCGAGCCCCGGCGTCGCCGAGACGCTGCTGCGCCAGAACAAGCCCGAAGGCTATATGTGCGCATCATGCGCCTGGGGGAAACCCAAGCACCCGCACGCGTTCGAATTCTGCGAAAACGGCGCCAAGGCGACGATCTGGGATCTGACCCGCGATCGCTGCACGCCTGATTTCTTCGCGCAGCACACCGTCACCGAATTGCGCGACTGGGCCGATTTCGATCTCGAGATGGTCGGGCGGCTGACCGCGCCGCTGCGCTACGATGCGTCGACTGACAAATATGTCGAATGTTCGTGGGACGACGCCTTCACCGGCATCGCCAAGGAGCTGAACGCGCTCGATCCCAAATCGGTGATCTTCTATGCGTCGGGCAAGGCGGCGCTCGAATCGTCGTATCTCTATGCGCTCACCGCACGGTTCTACGGCAACAACAACCTGCCCGACAGTTCGAACATGTGCCACGAGACGACCTCGGTCGGACTCACGAAGGTGATCGGGTCGCCGGTCGGCACCTGCACGCTCGAAGACTTCGACCATTGCGACGCGATCTTCTATTTCGGGCAGAACCCCGGCACCAACAGCCCGCGCTTCCTCCACCCGCTCCAGGATGCGGTCCGCCGCGGGTGCAAGATCATCACCTTCAACCCGGTTCGCGAGATCGGCCTGGTTCGCTTCATCGATCCGCAGAGCCCGGTCCAGATGCTGACCCAGCAGCCGACCCAGCTGTCGCACATGTACCTGCAGGTCCGCCCCGGCGGCGACATCGCGGCGATCATGGGGCTGTGCAAGCATGTCGTCGCGGTCGATGATGCCAGGACCGCCGCGGGCGATCCCAGCGTGCTCGACCACGGCTTCATCGACCAGCATACCCACGGGTTCGACGCGTTCATCGCGCAGGCGCGCGCCACCGGCTGGGACGAGATCGAGCGGCATTCGGGGCTGAAGCGTGCCGATCTGGAAGCCGCCGCCGACGTCTATGTCGCCGCCGAACGCGTGATCGGGGTGTACGGAATGGGGCTGACCCAGCACGTCCACGGCACCCAGAGCATCGGGATGCTCGTCAACCTGATGCTGATGCGCGGCAACATCGGGCGCCAGGGCGCGGGCATGTCCCCCGTCCGCGGCCATTCCAACGTCCAGGGCCAACGCACCGTCGGCATTTCCGAAAAGCCCGAACTGGTGCCGCTCGACAAGCTGGCGACGATGTTCGACTTCGAACCCCCGCGCGATACCGGCCACACCACGGTCGACGCGTGCGAGGGCATCCGCGACGGATCGGTCAAGGGCTTCATCAGCCTGGGCGGCAATTTCGTCCGCGCGATTCCGGACCGTGAGATCATGGAAGCGGCGTGGCAGCACCAGCAGCTCACGGTCTATATCGCGACCAAGCTCAACCGCAGCCACCTGATCCACGGCCGCGTCTCCTATCTCCTCCCCTGCCTCGCGCGTCCCGAAGAGGATGTGCAGGCATCAGGCCCGCAGACCGTGACGATCGAAGACAGCTTCAGCCACATCCACGGCTCGATCGGTCACCGCACCCCCGCGAGCGACACGTTGCTCAGCGAACTGGCGATCGTCGCGGGGATCGCGAAGGCGACGCTGCCCGCGCATCCCACATGGCGGTGGGACGAATGGACCGCGGATTACGGCCTCGTCCGCGATCTGATCGCCGAAACCTATCCCGAGGAATTCCACGATTTCAACGCGCGGATGTTCCAAGCGGGCGGGTTCTATCGGGGCAATGCCGCGCGCGACCGGATCTGGAAGACCGACAGCGGCAAGGCGGAATTTACGCATCCCACGACCATGACCGCGCTGGGCATCGGCGACGCGCCGGGCCGGTTCCATCTGATCACGATGCGATCGAACGACCAGTTCAACACCACGATCTACGGCTTCGATGACCGGCTGCGCGGGCTTAGCGGATCGCGTCTGATCCTGCTGATGAATCCGCGCGACATGCAGCGCGAAGGCCTGAAGGAAGGCGACATCGTGACGCTGGCAGGCGATGCAGACGACGACACCCGCCGCGCGGTCGAGGGGCTGAAGGTCACGCCGTACGACCTGCCCGACGGTTGCGTCGGTGGCTATTATCCCGAAATGAACCCGCTGGTGCCGCTCTGGTATCACGACGAAGCATCGAAGACCCCGGCGTCGAAGGGTGTGCCCGTCCGCATCGAGCGCTGACGGGGTCGTCATTGCTGTAGCGATACCCAAACCGTTCGTGCTGAGCCTGTCGAAGCACGCTGGGGCTCACGCCCTTCGACAAGCTCAGCACGAACGGTTCAGATGGGTCGTTCTCTCGTCATGGCACTTCAACCACAGTCGCCCTGATCGAAATCAGCCGCCGCGTCGCCATCGCGGGTCGGCTGCAACTCCGCGTCGATCGCGGCGTTCACCATCAGGATACCCGCATCGATTGAGGACCCCGACATGACCGACCCGATCCCCTATGGCGACGACAGCGCAACGCACCAGAAAGCCGACGACCAGCATCCGCCGCTGACCACCAACCAGGGCATGCCGATCAGCGACAACCAGAATCAGCTGAAGGCGAATGCGCGCGGCCCGGTCCTGCTCGAGGATCACGTCTATCGCGAGAAGATCAACCATTTCGATCACGAGCGCATCCCCGAACGGATCGTCCACGCACGCGGCACTGGCGCGCACGGCTATTTCGAGAATTACGAAAGCCTGTCGGACATCACCAGCGCCGACCTGTTCCAGCGCGCCGGCGAGAGAACCCCCCTCTTCACCCGGATTTCCACCGTCACGGGCGGCGCGGGTTCGGTCGACACGCCGCGCGATGTCCGCGGGTTCGCGGTCAAATTCTACACCAAACAGGGTAATTGGGATCTGGTCGGCAACAATATCCCGGTGTTCTTCATCCAGGATGCGATCAAGTTTCCTGATCTGGTCCACGCCGTCAAGATGGAGGCGGACCGCGGGTTTCCGCAGGCCGCGACCGCGCACGACACCTTCTGGGACTTCATGTCGCTGATGCCCGAGGCGACGCACATGGTGATGTGGATCATGTCCGACCGGACGCTACCGCGCAGCCTGGCGTTCATGGAAGGCTTCGGCGTCCACACCTTCCGCCTGATCAATGCCGAGGGCAAATCGACCTTCGTCAAGTTCCACTGGAAGCCCAAATACGGGATGCAGTCGACGATCTGGGACGAGACCGTGAAGATCGCGGGCGCCGACCCCGATTATCACCGCCGCGATTTCTTCGAGCGCATCGGGCGCGGCGATTTCCCCGAATGGGAACTCGGCTTCCAGCTGTTCGACGAGGAATTCGCGAACGCGCAGCCGTATGACGTGCTCGACGCGACCAAGATCATTCCCGAAGAGGTGCTGCCGATCCGCAAGGTCGGGCGGATGGTGCTCGATCGTTATCCCGACAATTTCTTCGCCGAGACCGAACAGGTCGCGTTCTGCCCGAGCCACATCGTGCCGGGGATCGACCATTCGAACGATCCGCTGCTCCAGGGGCGGCTGTTCTCGTACCTCGACACGCAATTGTCGCGACTGGGCGGGGTCAATTTCGCGCAGATTCCGGTCAATCAGCCCAAGAACCAGGAGGGCGGCTGCCCGTTCATGAACCAGCAGCGCGACGGCCATATGCAGATGGGCGTGCCCAAGGGCCGCGCGAATTACGAGCCCAACAGCCTCGCCAAGGCCAAGGAGCCTGCGGGGTTTCGCGAGACCCCCGATGGCTTCAGCAGCTATCCCGCCGAAGAGCAGGGGAACAAGCTGCGGGTGCGGCCCGAAAGCTTCGCGGATCATTACAGCCAGGCACGGTTGTTCTATCGGTCGATGGACCCGGTCGAACAGACGCATATCGCCAGCGCGGTCACGTTCGAACTGTCGAAGGTGTCGCTCGAGCATATCCGCACCGCGATGATGGCGAACCTGCGCAACGTCGATGAAAGCCTGGCCAAGCGCGTGGCGGACGGGCTCGCCATGAAGCTGCCCGCGGCGTCGAAACCGGCGGCACCGGTGATCGACATGGATATCTCTCCCGCGCTCAGGATCGTGGGCAACATGGGCGAGATGCTCGATGGTCGGACGGTCGGGATCCTGATCGGCGACGGCACCGACGCTGCGGCGGTCGACACGCTCAAGGCCGCGATCGAAAAGGCAGGCGGGCATCCGATGATCATCGCGCCCAAGGTCGGCGGCGCGACCGATGCGAAGGGATCGACGATTAAGGCCGACGGGCAGCTCGCGGGCACGCCGTCGGTGATGGTCGACGCGATCGCGCTCGTTCTGACGGAGGAGGCGGCCACGGCGATGACCAAGGATAGCGCCGCGGTCCAGTTCGTGATGGACGCGTTCGGCCATTGCAAGGCGATCGGTGCGACCGACGGCGCCAAACCGCTGTTGGACAAGGCGGGGGTCGAACCCGACGCGGGCGTGACCGGCTTGGGCGATGATTTCGTGAAGGCCGCGGCCAAGCGGTTCTATGATCGCGAGCCTAAGGTGCGCATGCTCGCCTAACGCCAGCCGCCGGGTGGGGCCAACCCTGGCTTCGACTGGTCACCACCGCCACTTGCTCAGGCGATTGACGGGAAGTTCGATCCGCACTGATCGGGATCATCGGCTTCCATTTCTGATGGGGCCGATGATTTCATTTCGGGCCGGGATGAGTCACGCTTTGGGTCGATGCGTTTGTCAGGCTGGCTTCGATCGTCCTCCATCGCGTTCAAGCGATCCGCGCGCGCTCGAGGCCAGCTAGCGTATCGTGAAGACGATCTGGTCCATGACCCGCCCTCCGGGATCGACCAGCCGCAGCCGGTGGCGCCCCGGCGCGGCGAGAAATAGCGGCTGATCGGTTGCGGCACCAAGATCGCGATCGTCGAGGATGACATGGTGCGCCAGCGTGTCGCCGATCGTCTCGACCGCAAGCCGCTGGCGGTCTGCGGGAATATCTGGGTCGATCGCATAGACGCTGCCCGCGGCGGGATTGACGATCCGCGCCCGGCGCGCAGTGGCGGGGGCGGCCGCGATCAGCGACTGGCCGGTGCCTTTGAGGAAATAATCGACGCGCGGCTGCTCGATCCGGTCGGCGAACGCGATCCGGCGGCGCTCGACACCCGGCGGCATGGGCAGCTCGGTCGAACCGCGCTGATCCAGTGCTAACATGACGTCGCGCCAGACCGGTGCTGCGCCGCTGGTGCCTGACACCGCGCGCATCGGGTCCCCCTCCAGATTGCCGACCCAGACCGCCACGGTATATGTCGGCGTGAAGCCGATGCACCAATTGTCGCGCATCCCCTTCGAGGTCCCCGTCTTCACCGCCGCCCAGAACGGCAACCGCAGCGCAGAATCGAGCCCGAAGGTGACGACGCGCGCGTTGGGATCGGCCATCATGTCCGCAACCATCCACGCCGCCGCCGGCGTGGTGACCGGGCTCGCAGCAGCATGCGGAGCGTTCTCGGTCATCCGCAACGGCGACCAACGACCGCCATTGGCGAGCGAGCGATAGGCATTGGCCTGCTGGAGTAATGTCACCTCCGCCGACCCCAGCGCCAGGCTGAAGCCGTAATAATCGCCATCCTCGACCAGCCCGCGATATCCCGTATCCCAGAGTCGATCGCGGAACGGCTCGACGCCGACGAGCAGGAGCGTCCGCACCGCGGGCACGTTGAGCGAGCCCGCCAGCGCGCTCCGCACCGAGACGCGCCCCTTGAACCCGCGATCGTAATTCTGGGGGACGTAGAGTCCGGTCGCGGTATCAAGTTGGACCGGCGAATCGTCGAGCACCGATGCGGGGGTGAGATACCCGCGCTCGATCGCTTGCGCGTAGAGGAACGGCTTGAGCGTCGATCCCGCCTGCCGATACGCATTCGCGCCGTCGACCGCGGGCGCGGTAGAAGCGCCACCGACCCCGCCGACATAGGCGAGCACGTCGCCGGTCGCGTTGTCGATCACGACCGCCGCGCCGTCGCGTGCGCGCGATCCGCCGAGTCCCTGGAGCTGCCGACGCAACGCATCCGCAACCCGGCGCTGGATCGCAGCGTCGAGCGTCGTCGTGATCCGCAGGCCCGGTTTGGTCAGCAGGCGATCGGCGAGATGGGGGGCGAGCCCAGGATCGAGCGCCAGCGTGCGCGCCGGGCCGAGCATCGAGGCGGCCTCGCTTGCGAATCGCGCGCAATCCGCGGCGGTGGACAAACGGCACGCGCGCGCCGCGATCCGGTTGGCGGTCGCCTGCGGATCGGGGAGCAACGCGGCAAGCAGCAGTGCATCGTCGCGCGCTAGCGCGGCGGGCGTCTTGCCGAACAGCGATAATGCCGCCGCGCCGATCCCCTGCGCTTCGCCGCGAAACGGTGCGAGGTTCAGATATGCTTCGAGAATCTGGTCCTTGCTCCAGTTCGCCTCGAGCGCGCGGGCAGCGCGCATCTGGCGCAGCTTGTCGCGCCAGCCGCGCGCGCCGGGTGCGGCGAGGGTCGGCGACAGGAACGCGGCGACCTGCATCGACAGCGTGCTCGCGCCTCGGCCGTGCTCACCGTGCGCCCGGGCGCGGATCGATCCCGCAATCGCGAGCCAGTCGATCCCATCGTGACGACGGAACCGCGCATCTTCCGCCGCGACGATCGTGGCGGGAACGACGGGCGCGACCGCGGCAAGCGGCACCCAGGCGAGCCGACGCGCAGCGAAATTCACCCGTGCGCTGTCGATCAGCGTGCCGTGGCGATCGTACAGCCACGCCTCCGACGGCTGCCACGCCGCGCGCACGTGCCCGTAGCTCGGCATCGGCGGCGGATAGGTCGCCCAGTCGATCCCTACCGCCGCCAGGATCAACGCCAGCAGTCCCGCGAGCGCCGCGCGCTGCGTCATCGCGCCGCGACGACAATCGTCTGGTTGGGGACCGCAGCGTGGATCGCAGGCGAATACAGTGCCTCGACTCGCGTCGGCGGCAGCTGGAACCGCCCCGCGCCGTTGAGCCGCAGCGTGTAGGACACGGTGACGCTGCCCTTGGGCACCCACGCGAAATAGGCCCGCCACGTATCGCGCCCGCGCTCGACATAGCTCGGCCCGACACCGGCGCTATCGCCCTGCTGGAGCAATTGCGATTGCCCACCGAGATCGCCGATGACGGTCGCGCCTGCGGGAACCGGATCGCTGATCGCGACCCAGTTACGTTCCGCGCTCGCCGCGACCGTCAGAGTCACGCGCAGCACGTCGCCGGTCGTCAGTTGCCCCTTGGTACGCGCCTGAACGACATCGACCTTGCGGGTCAGCCGATAGCCCGCCGCTAGCGGCTGGCGGAGCGGCACCGCCGCCGAAACCGACACCGTCGCCCACGGCCCCGCGCCGCCGGTTTGCGCCAGCCGCAGCGGCCCCGCAGCACCCAGCGCGAACGACGCGACCCGCGAATTCTGCGCCAACGGCCAGCTGCGCGAAATGCTGCGCCCGGCGTAGCTCAGCATCGTGGTCCCCGTGATCGCCTGTGCCGGGTAAAGCTGAGCGAAGCGCCGTGCCGCAATCGTCCCCCAGGCGTTGGCGGTGGTCGTATCCCAATGGCCGCGTGACTGGCGCAATGCGGTGCCGACGATCAGCCGCGGCCCATCGTCCTGCCACCCGGGACGTCCCAGCACCGCTGCGGTCGCCTTGTTCGCGGCCTCGTCCGCGGAGGCCATCAGCCACCACGGCGCGCTCGATGCATCTGACAGATCGAGCCGGGTCCCTTCGAACACGAGCCGCGTCCGCAGCACTGCCTCAGCCTGCGCGCGCCGTTCGGCCGCAGTGGGCAGATCGGGAATCGCGGCCAGCGCCGACAGATAATCTGCCAGCGTCGATGTCGGCATGTCCGCGGGCTGGATCCCGAGCTGTCCGAGCATGGCCGGGGTCGCCGCGCCCTGCCGCGCCAGCGCCGCAAGCGCCGCCACCCTGGTCAGCCGGACGTCGCCATAATCCTCGTGCCGCAACCGCCCGTCGAGCACGGCCTTCATGGCCTCGATCATGCGCGCCCGTGGCACCGCGGGCAGCGACAGGTTGGCCGCACCGGTCATCGACAGAACATAGGCAGTCAGCGCCTCCGATCCCTGCAACGTGTCGCCGGGAAAATAGCGGAGCAGCCCGTCCGGTGCCTGATAGGTCGGGAGTTCGCCCGCCAGCGTCGTCCAGCCCGCGATGTCGCCGAGCACGACGATGCGCGACAGCCGTTGTTCGAAACAGTTGAACGGATAGCGCGTCATATAGTCGCGCACCCCCGCCAGTGGCGGCGCGAGCGTGTCGTCGAGCCGGACGTCGACCGTGCCCCGTCCCGGGAGAGCCCCCACCGGCGGCGAAATTGGAATCGCGGTGTCGGTGCCGATCCGGGTCAGCGTCGCCGCCCAAATCTCGGTCGGGATCGCTGCGATCACGTCCTGCGTCACGGTCAGTTGATCGGTCGCGCGGCCGTCCTCACTCTTCGCACTCACCTGCCACCGAAGCGTATCGACCCCGGCGGGAGCGGTAAGGTTCCACGCCACCGGCGCTGCACCGCCAGCGGGGATCGTAACGGTCAGCGGCTTGCCCTGCGCAATCCGCGGGAAGACGTCGACCGTCGCGGTCACCTTCATCGGGCGATCCGATCCATTGCGAAGCGTAAACCGCGCGCCGTAAAAATCGCCCGAACGGACGAGCGGCGGCAGCCCTGCGTACAGCGACAGATCCTGAGCGGTGCGAATATCGGTGGCGCCGGTGCCGAACAGCTGCGCGCCATCGGTCGCGATCGCGACGAGCTTGAACGACGACAGCGCGTCGGACAATGGCACCGAGACGCGCGCGCGGCCCTGTGCGTCGAGCGGAACATGCCCCTTCCACAGCAGCACCGGCTGAAAATTCTCGCGGTTGAGCCCCGACAGGTCGCCGCCACCACCGCCGCCGCCTGCTTCCACCGCCTTGCGGCCATAATGCCGCTTGCCGACCACCTGCATCTGCGCGGTGGCGGTCAACACCGAGAGCGGACGATCGCCCATCATCGCGGTCAGCACGTCCCAGCTGTCGTTGGGGGCGAGCTGGAGCAGCGCCTGATCGACCGCGGCAAAGGCAACGTCAGCCTCGCGTGCGGGACTGCCGTCGGGCTTCTTCACCTCGATCGCGACGGTAGCCGTCCCCCGCGGCGCGTACCGCGCGCGATCGGCCTTGACCGCGACGCCGAGCCTATGACCGTCCCAGCCCACTTTTACCTTGGCGATGCCGAGCCGATAGGCGGGCTTGGCAAGATCGACGAGCGCGGTCGGTTCCTGTGCCTCGTCGGGAGTGTTCGACAGCCCCAGCGTCCGTGCGATCCGGTGAACCCAGCTCCACATTCCGCTGTCGACCCGCCCGCGCACGACGAGCACCGACACATAGACGTCGGGCGCATAGGCCGCGTCCATCGGCACCTCGATGACCGGATCCTTGCCCGAGAGTTCGATCACGAAGCTGGACAACACGCCCTCGCGCTCGACGCTGACCAGCGCGGTTGCGGACCGGAACGGCATTCGGACCTGGAACCGCGCGGTCTCGCCCGATGCGTAGCTGAGCTTCTCGGGAACGACGTCCATCCGGTCGCCATTGTCGCCGCCGAACCACCAGTCGTCAGTGCCCGCCAGCCACACCGACTGCACCGCGCGCGCGACGTTGCCGTCGGTGTCGGCGGTGGTCGCGACCGCGTAAATTTCGCCAGAGACGCCGGGGTCGATCTTGCACTGGGCGAGCCCCTGCGCATCGGTGGTCGCGGTGCACGACGCGCCGAGTTTGGTCGTGCGCATCCGGTTGTCATACGCGTAAAAGCCGCCGATCAGCCGCCGCCGCGCGGTAAGTATCTGGCGACTGTACAGCGCGACGCTGACCTTTTGCCCCTTGATCGGCTTACCCTCGGTATCGAGCGCGACGAAGCGCAGGCGCAGATCGTCCTGCTTCATCATCCAGCCATCGGTCGCGATGCCGAGCTGGACGCCGGAGGCATAGATCGGGATCGATTTCGACGCGGTCAGCGTCTCGCCGTTCGCGTCACGATAATCCATCTCGACCTGCATGTCGGCGGTGCCGGGCAGCGTCTGCGGGATATCCACCGTGAGCCGCCGGGTGCCATCAGTGCCGAGCGTCGCGGGCAGAGTTTGGGTGGGGGGCAGCGGGGTCTTCGCATCCTCGCCATCACCGTCGAGCGGCTTGACGCCTTCGGTAACGGCGTCGCCGCCGAAGCTGTATTTGTCATAGCCGTCGGGCGTTGCCGCATGCGCGAACCAGCCGATGCGAACGTCGACCGGCAGGCTCGACGCCCCGCCGCCCGACAGATACCCGGCGAACAGATCGAGCTGCGCGGTGCGCGGTTTTACGAGCGCGGCCTTCGGCCCGGTCACGCTCGCGCGCATCGTCGGCAGGCGATATTCGTCGACCTTGAACGATTGCTCCGAATAGGTCGTCTGGTCGCCATCGATGAAGGTGAGGCCGTAATCCCCCATCGGCGCGCCCTTGGGCGCGATCCAGGTGGTGTCACCGACGCCATTGGCATCGATCGTCACGGGCATCTCGAACTGGGTATCCGACCCGCGATGCGACAGCCGCAGCGTGCCGCTGAACCCAGGCGTCAGCGCAAAACCTCGCGCCACCGGGCGGCGCAGGATATGTTTCATGTGGATCGTCTCGCCCTGACGGACCAGCGCGCGATCGAACACTGTGTGGATGATGTCGCCCGCCGCCGAATAGCCATAGGGCAGGTCGAAATCATACGGGCGGATACCCTCCCCCCAATCGGTCAGCGTGAAGCTGAAATCGCCTCCGCTCCGCGCGGAAATCATCAGCGGGTGCGATGCCCCCTCGCCCGTACAGCCGCCGTAGGTTTCGGGTTCGGGAAGCCCGCGCGGGAACATCAACCCGCCGCTCTTGTCGGTTGCGCCGCGGGCGAGCGGTTTGCCAGTGCAGCTGTCGCTGATCTGGACGACCGCGTCCGCGACTGGCTTGCTGGTGGAAAGCCGCGTGACCCAGGCGAGCGAGCGATCACGGCCCCATTCGAAATGCACCGCCAGATCGGTGACGAGCGCTGCGCTGGCGACATAGCGCGGCACATCGCGGCCGAGCAACGCGCGTCCAAGCGAGGGGCTCGCGAGTTCGACGACATAGAACCCCGGCTTGCCGAGCGGCAGGCCGACGACCTCGAAATCCTTGCCCTTGCCCGGGAGGTCGAGCTTGAACGGTGCGCCCCCCGATCCATTGGTACCGCCGGTCAGGATCGGTTTCTCGCCGGTATGGTTGATGTTGATCGGATCGGCATTCTTGCGCTCGATCGTCTCGATGTCGTTCTTGCCCGCTTCGTCGACGCGGCGGAGCCAGGCGGCGATCTCGCCGTCGGTGCCATCAACGCGCAGTCGCTGGCCCGCGATACCAAGGTTGCGGCCCTGCAGCGCGGGCTCGACGTTGCGGACGGTGACAGGGAGCACGCCGCCCAAGTTGGCTTCGAGGATGCCGAAATTCGCTGCAAACTTTACCAGCGGCGGCGCCTCGCCGAACTGGACCTCGAGCGGGAAGCGTTCGCGGTTGGCCAGGGTGCGACCGCTCTCGTCCTTGATGTCGGCGGGCAGCGACAGTTTCGCGTTCGTGGCCGCGGGAAGCGGCGCGGCAAAGGTGATCTGTTCGATCGTCGCTTTCTTCTTTTCGTCATCGTCGAACACCGGCGCGATCGTCTTGCCGTCGGCGAGGGTCAGCCGCACCGCCTGCGCCGCGCTCATCGGCACCGGCGCGGTGAAGCGCAGATACGCCCTTTCGACCGGGCTGCAGCCGGCCGCGGCATTGACCCGCGAACATTCGAACCGCGCGGTGAAGGGCTTGCGAACAGTGAAGTCGAACCGTTGATCCGCCCCCGCGCGCTTGCCGCCTGCGCCTGAAATATCCTTGCCCCACACCAGTGCGATGTCGCGACCCGGGGGTAGCGGGCGGCGGCATTTCAGCGCGGTGACGCTGGCGAGCGCGCGTTGGCGGGTTGCTGCGTCGGCGGACACCGCCTTGGGCAGCCCCGCGCGTTCGAGGAAATTGTCGACCTCGTAACGGTCACCCAGGGCGGCGAGCAGCTTGCCCGGCAGATCGGGGGCGAGCACGTCGACCGCGATCTTCTCGCCGATGCCATCGACCGCGCAATAAGCGTTGGCGGCGATCGATTCGCGGGTCGCAAGCATATTCGCAGCAACGAGGAACACCTGATCCTCCTCGATATCGCCATAAGTCGGCAGCACCGCACGGGCGACCGGACCGCCTGCATCGACCGTGAAGCGACCCGCATCGACCGCGTAGCCCGCGGTGCTCTTCAGCCCGTCACGCGTCGCCAGCGTGCAGGCCGTGCCGCCGGGAAGCGGCTGCGCGAAATCCCAGACATAGGTTTGCGGATCAGCCCAGCGACCGCTGCCGGCAATCGCACAATCCACCTTGAGCGGCGAGGCCGCGCGCGGATCGCCGAGCGGCACGATCGCGTCGCTAAACCGGACCGTGAAGCGGGTGATCGACCCATCGGCGATATTGGGAGTGGCCAGCGTCACATGCGGCGAGTCGCCGCCGAACGCGGCTACCGGCGCGACGACAATCGCGAGCACCGCCAACAATTTCGTGAGTCGCATGGCTTCCCCCCCCCGGCGTCACGATAGGGATTCTGAAGCCCGAAACCAGTGCGATCCATTCGCCGATTGAACGGGCGGCATCGCGATCAGCCAAGAGCTGTTCGACCGGCGCGCCGCGCACGCATTGCCGATTGTCCGCTCGCGGCAGGGGAAGGGCCGTTTCGGCGACATCAGTCGTTGGCGGTCACGGAGCGAAGAGGCGACCGCCGCTGGCCTATTCCCGCCGGGTCCCGGTCAACGCCGGGCTAGTATTCTCCACCACCCCGGCTAGATCAGGCGGCGTTTCTCCAAAAATTCAGATAGACACATGGCTCGCAAGCATTCGAAACACGGCTCTTATGAAGACGCACGTCACGACGCTGACATTCCGGTGACAGTAGTCCCCTGTTGGCTGTGCGGACGCCCGACCGGTACAACCATCGTTTGGCACCACCCCGTTCCGAAGAGCCGTGGCGGTCGCGATGTCGTGCCGATGCACCCCATTTGCCAGCAGGCGTTAACGGCGAACTTCACGAATTCCGAACTCGAGCGTCACGGCATGGACGTCGAAGGCCTGCTGGCCAATCCGTCCGTACGCAAATTCGTCGATTGGGTAGCGAAGAAAGACCCCGATTTTACCGCCACCACGACCAAGAAACAGCGTTGATCAGCAACGGGACGCTTTCTCGTCGACACGTTTCCAGTTGGTCGCACCGCTCCTTGCGCTTCGCAGAACGATATCCTCATTTGGCTTGTGTTTGGCGTTCTGATGGGAGGTCGCACTGGGTCGGTCGGACGCGATCTCGGTTCGCTGCGGGCGTTGACGCGGCCAGCGAGAGGGCATCGTCGCGCAGACGACATTGACAACATTTACACGGAATCGGGTCTTTGCGTCGACTACCGCGCCATGCCAGGGACGGCGGGCACGGATCGTCGAGACGGCGGTTGCCATCGCACCAGTTTGGCACAAATCGACTGCTGTAGGACAGGACGCGCCGCGTTAACCGCGTCGATCGACTCCGACCAAAGCGCGCACGCTCCTTGAACGACCTCCGCTGTCGTAGCTTCAGCCGGCTGGTCTCGTGATCGGCTATGCGGAGCCGTTATCCGCTGTCACAAAACACCGGAAATGCCGTGGACGAGCAGCGGGGAGCGTTGCCGCTCCCCGCCTCGCATCATTTACATTTGACGTTGTTGCGATCGATCGCTCGGCCAGCGAGCGCACCGCCAGCTGCGCCCAGCAACGTTCCCAACGTCTGCGATCCACCCGACGTCACCAGCGCACCCAGCGCGCCGCCCGCGATTCCGCCGACGATCAACCCGGTCGTGCCATCGGGACGACGGCAATAATATTGGCCGTTCTGGCCGACATAGACACGGTCGTTGTTCGCCATCCTGCGCTCGCCGTAGCGCGAGTTTTGGGTGTAATAGCGATCGGCATAATAGCCGTTATAGCTTGGGTCGGGCCGGTTGTAGTCGTACGCCGAATAGCCAGTGCCGCCGTCTAAACCGCCCAGACCGCCCAACGCCGAACAGCCCGCCAGCGTCAACGCTGCGCCGACCCCAAGTAATACCTTACGCATGCACCATCTCCCTCAACCAACCACGTAAATCTCGTGACGGTAGGAGAATGGATGGAGGGGCAGAAAGGTTGCGTCGACCGTTCAGGCGGTGGCCGCGAGCTCCATCCGCGCCTGCTGCGCCTTCGCTTCGCGCGCATGGCGCATCGTTTCAGTGCGCTCGGCACGCGACGCCATTTCGTCCCACGCCTTGGCAGCGCGTTCGCACCGTTCGCGGACGTTATCGAGGGTGGCGGCTTCGGCGGCGGCATGCTGTTCGGCGGCACGCGCACGGTAAAAAGCGGGATTATCGGCCAAGGGCTGCTCCTATTCGGGATGGACGCAGCAGGGAAAGGCGGACCTCGACGAAGCGACTCGCCTGGCGATCCGTCGATATGCGACTGGGATACTGGCGGATATGGGCGGTGCCGCGCCGATATGCAAATCGACGCGCCCGACCCCGGTCACAACGCGTCGAAGTCGATCGGCTGATGGCGGTCCAGCGTGCGCGGGGCGGCGGGCATCGGGTATTTGAGGCCCGTCGCGCAGTTGAACAGGACGACGGTTTCGTTTGCGTCGACCTCGCCGGTTTTTACCGCTTCGCGATAGGCCGCCAGCGTCGCGCCGCCTTCCGGACACAGCAGCAGACCATCCTGCTGCGCCGCGTCCTCCACCGCCTGCAGGATCGCGGGATCGCCCACTGCGACTGCCTTGCCGCCGCTCGCCCGCACCGCGCGCAGGATCAGGAAATCGCCCACCGCGCGTGGCACGCGGATTCCCGCGGCGACGGTATGCGCGTCCTCCCACCGCTCGGCATGTTCTTCGCCCGCCTCGAACGCCTTGACGATCGGCGCGCAGCCCGATGCCTGGACCGCGTACATGCGTGGGCGGTCGGCGCCGATCCAGCCCATCGCCTCCAGCTCGTCGAACGCCTTCCACATCCCGATCAGCCCGGTGCCGCCGCCGGTCGGATAAAAGATCGCGTCGGGCAATTTCCACCCGAATTGCGCGGCGAGTTCGAGCCCCATCGTCTTCTTGCCCTCGATCCGATACGGCTCTTTCAGCGTCGAGAAATCGAACCAGCGGCC
>JALYTW010000195.1 GCA_030854075.1 Pseudomonadota bacterium | reverse complement strand
CGCTCGAAGGCGATCTCGCCAATCTCGAACAGCAATCAAGCGAACTCACCACCCGCTGGCAGGCCGAAAAAGACAAGATCGGTGCCGAGGCCAAGCTCAAGGAACAGCTCGACGCCGCGCGGATCGAGCTCGACCAGGCGCAGCGCGAGGGCAATCTCGCGCGTGCGGGCGAGCTCAGCTACGGCACCATCCCGCAACTCACCAAGCAACTCGACGAGGCACAAGGCCAGACCAAGGGCGCGATGCTCCGCGAGGAAGTCACCGCCGACGACATCGCCGGGGTCGTCAGCCGCTGGACCGGAATCCCGGTCGACCGCATGCTCCAGGGCGAACGCGACAAATTGTTGCGGATGGAAGAGGTCATCGGCAAGCGCGTGATCGGTCAGGCGGAGGCGGTTCGCGCGGTCTCCACCGCGGTCCGTCGTGCGCGCGCCGGGTTGCAGGATGCCAACCGTCCGCTCGGCTCGTTCCTGTTCCTCGGGCCGACCGGGGTCGGCAAGACCGAACTCACCAAGGCGCTCGCCGAATTCCTGTTCAACGACGGCAACGCGATGGTCCGCATCGACATGAGCGAATTCATGGAAAAACACGCGGTCGCCCGGCTGATCGGCGCGCCCCCCGGCTATGTCGGGTACGAGGAAGGCGGCGTGCTCACCGAGGCGGTGCGCCGCCGCCCCTATCAGGTCGTGCTGTTCGACGAGGTCGAAAAGGCGCACGGCGACGTCTTCAACATCCTGCTGCAAGTGCTCGACGACGGCCGCCTCACCGACGGACAGGGCCGCACGGTCGATTTCAGCAACACGCTGATCATCCTCACCAGCAACCTGGGCAGCCAGTATCTCGCCAACCTCGACGAGGGGCAGGACGTCGAGAGCGTCGAGCCGCAGGTGATGGAGATCGTCCGCGGCCATTTCCGCCCCGAATTCCTCAACCGGCTCGACGACATCATCCTGTTCCACCGGCTCGGGCAGGCGCACATGGCCCCGATCGTCGACATCCAGGTCGCGCGCGTCGACAAGCTCCTGGCGGACCGCAAGATAACCCTTGACCTCACCGACGCCGCGCGCGCGTGGCTCGGGCGGGTCGGCTATGATCCGGTCTACGGCGCGCGCCCGCTACGCAGGGCGGTGCAACGTTACCTCCAGGACCCGCTCGCCGATCTGATCCTGCGCGGCGACGTGAAGGACGGCAGCACCGTGTTGGTGGACGAGGGCGATGGCAAGCTGGCGTTGCGAACGGAATAGACCGGAGCGGGCGGGGGTCCAGGGCTCCTGCTCCTGCTCCTGCTCCTGCTCCTGAGCGACGCAAAAAGAAAGGAGCGGTTCCACGCAGGAACCGCTCCTCTTTTCCGTCGACGTCGCCCTGTCTTAGAAGGTCAGGCGGGCCGTAGCCGAGAACAACCGGCCAATCGCGTCGTAGGTCGACGGATAGGTGTTCCCGCTGTTGTAGCTCGTGCTGCCAATGCCCGAACCGGTGGCCGGCGGCTTCCGATCGAACAGGTTCCGCACCGCGAACAGGAACGAGAACTGATCTGTCGCCTGAATGCGGGTCGAAAGGTCGAAGTAGTGATACGCACCGATGTGCTGGAACGCCTGCACCGGTCCGCCACCGCTGGCGATGTCGTCTCGAAGCGCGGCAGGCTCATAATTCACCGGGTGGATATAACGCCACAGCAGCGAGAGATCGACCGACCCGAACGACAGCGTGGTCCGCTGGTTGAACGAGAACTTCGGCTGGATCGAACCGCAGTTGATCGAATAGAATCCCGTGCACTCGCGATACACCGATGTCGGCGTCGCCTGGAACTTCGACCGGCTCGTCCAGTTGCCGATGAACGACAGGTTCAGCTTCGAAAACCCGAGGTCACGACGATAATTGATCGTGGCATCGACGCCGTCGGTAAGGATCCGACCAAGGTTCGAATAAGGCTGCGGAAGGCCCGGCGTGGTCGCCGAGCTTCCATCCAGCCCGCCCGTCAGCGGGTTACGCCGGATTTGCGTGCAGGCCACGCTCGCAGCACTCGCGGCGGAGATATTATTGAAGCAGGCACCAACGACGTCGCCGACCGTAGGGAAGGTGATCGCGTTGGTAACGCTGATGTTATAATAGTCCACCGTCGCCGAGAAGCCGCGGAAGAAGTCTGGCTGTAGCACCACGCCCGCCGTGAAGGTATTTGCCTTTTCCACGTCGAGGTTGGGGTTGCCACCGCTCGTGACGTTCGGCTGACCTGCCGATGGGTTCTGGATCGAACCGATCGTCGCCACCGGAGCACCCTGTGCCAGGCAGACTGCGCGCAGGTTGGCATTAGCCGTCGGCGCTGCACCCGCACAGGGATCGGTGTTCAGATTGTCGAGCCCGGTAACCAGCGGCGAGAACAGCTCGTTGATGTTCGGCGACCGAACTGCACGGGCGTATTCGCCGCGGAACTTGATCGACGAGACAGGCTCCCACGTCGCGCCCGCCTTGTAGGTCCAGCTGCCGCCGGTGGTCGAATAATCCGAATAACGCGCACCCAGTTGAAGCGTCAGGCTGCGGAACAGCGGACGGTCTTCGACCAGCGGCACGATGAGCTCTCCGAACGCTTCCTTGACGTTGTAACCGCCCCGCGTATCGGGGCTCGCGCCACCGTTACCGAGGACTTCGCCGGGGGTCTGCGTTGCGAGATCGGAGGTCGTGCCGGCGGTGTACTTCCGGTACTCGCCACCGACGGCGATGCTGATCGGCGAGGTCGCAAACGGGCTGGCAACACCAAAGTCACCCGAAACAACACCGTGCACCGTCCCAAGCGTCGTCTGCGTCGATCCGCTCGTGCTCACGCCCACCAGGAAGCCCAGCTGGTCCGCCGTGATGCTGCCCTGTGGGCCGAACAGGTTGATCGGCACACAGTTGTTGCTCGTGTTCAGGCAAGCCGTCTTGCTGGTTGCGAGCGACGCCTGCTGCAGGCGGGACAAAAGACCATTGCCGGTCTGACGCTGGATGTTCTCGCTTTCCCCATAGGTGCCGAACACGTCATAGTTGAAGTTCGACGTGATGTTGCCGCGAACGCCGCCCTTGATCTGGAAAAGCTGCGTCGTGTATTCCGACAAACGCGGCCCGCTCTCGACGAAGCGCCGGAACGCCGCGGTCGTGAAAGTCCGATAATTGGGATCGTTGGGGTTCGTCGCGCCGTAGTAACTGCCGCACTGCGCCGCCGTTGGGGCCTGCTTGCCCGCCAGCACCGGATCGGCGTCGACGCTGTTCAGACAGAAAGTGTCGCGCGCAGCGGCGGGAATATACGGATTGCTGATCGGGATCGTCAGCGCGTTTCCGAACGTACCTGACGGCGCGATGATCGTCGACACCTTGTTCTTCGAGAACAACGCTTCCGAATACACCGTGATGTCGGGGGTCACGTCGTAATGCGCCGCGCCGAAGATGTTGAAGCGCTCGAACGGCGTCTGATAGATGTTGTACGGGTTGAAGTTGAAGGTCTGGAACGTCGGCACGAGCGCGCCCGTATCGGTATTGATCTGCCGCGTTCCGACGCCCGTGACGGAGAAACGCCCGGGGACCGTGGTGCCCGACCCACCGGCAGCACCGCTGTAGGAATCGATGTTGAACGCGCCATAGGGGCGCGCGCCCTGATAGATCGGATCCGAATGCTGATAGCCGAAGCTGAGCACCGCGTTGCCGCGACCATCGTCGAAATTGGCACCGATCGTCAGGTCGGCGCGATAATAATGCCCGTCGCCCTTGCCCGTGATCTGATCGGTGGCCGACAGGTCGACGCCCGCGAAATTATCCTTGGTGATGAAGTTGATGACGCCCGCGACCGCGTCCGCGCCATAGGTGCTGGATGCGCCGCCGGTCAGGACGTCGGTCCGCTCGACAAGTGCAAGCGGGATGTTGTTGAGATCGACGCGCCCCTGCAATTCTGCAGGAACCAGACGCGTACCGTTCAGCAGAACGAGGTTCCGGTTGCTGCCGAGGCCGCGAAGGTTGACGAACGACGCACCGCCGTTGCCGTTGTTGACCGCCGAGCCGATCGAGGGAACAACCCCTGGCAGTTCGCGCAGGAATTGTTCTGCGACATTGGCCTGACGCAGCTCGACTTCGTCGCTGGTGATCACCTGAACCGGGCTGACCGACTCGATGTTGGGGTTCTTGATGAGCGAGCCCGTGACGACGATGTCGCGACCGGCCGCTTCCGGCGCCATCGTCGCCTGCGCCTGGACGCCAGCGGCTTCGGATGCCGGGGGCACGTTCGCGCTCGTCTGATCGGTCTGGCCAGGAGCCTGAGCAAGAGCTGGGGTTGCCGCGGCGATGCACGAGCCAACCATCAGCGTGGAGGCGAGCAGTCGAGCCCGGTAGATGCACTTCATGTTATTCCCCTTTTGTCATTCCGCCACGTCTTCAGTTAGCGGCAGGCCTAGCCCATTCCGCAAGACGATACGGCGCCCCGTTACCCCAACCGCGCTGCCTAGCAAATCGTCTTGTTGCCCATCCGTGACTTTTGTCCGGCGTTGTTGCTTCCCGGTCACACTGGTCGCAGGTGGGCGCTGTCGTGCCACATAAGGATTGGACATTGCGCCCTGGGGCTGCCGACGGTAAACCCGTTCGCTGAACTGTTGATTACAGAGGGGCCTGATATGCTCATTGCCGCTGCGCTTCTTGGGGTGCTCCAAGCATTACCCGTGCCGCCGATTTCTTCCCCGCCGGTCGCTGCGTCGGCGGTTGCCAGAGCAGATTCTTCCAACATGGTCTGTCGTCGGATCCCGCAGATTGGTTCGATGATCGCAAGCAAGAAAGTATGCCTGACCCGGCAGCAGTGGTCACGCTCCGCCGAGGACCAGCGCGCGCTGGCGGAGAGGGTCGTGCTCGACAACGCGGGTCGACCCCCGGGCGGCTTGTGAAGAAGGGCAAGCGAGTGCATCCCGTATCGGCCAGGACCGTAACCGCGCGCGCCACGGCGACCACTGCCACCGTCGCGATCATGCTGGCATTTACAGGGCATGCGTCGGCGGTTGCGCAAACCGCTGACGAAGCGCCGGCGGCGCGGCCGAATCCCATCGTCGCAATCGGCGATTGTCAGAAAATTCCGGCCGCGCCAGCGCGCCTTGCGTGTTTCGATGCTGCTGCTGCCGCACTCGAAGCCGCAGTCACCAGCAAACAGCTGACCGTGCTGGATCGAGAGGGCGTACGCCGCACCAAACGGTCGCTGTTCGGCTTTACGCTACCACGGATCGGTCTGTTCGGTCGCCCCGACGAACGCAACGAGGCCACCGAGGTCACCGAGATCAATGCGAAGCTTCAGCAGGTTAGCGCACTGGGAAATGGCAAGTTTCGCCTGACGCTGGATGACGGCAGCAAATGGCAAACCAATGATTCGCTCAATTTTCCGCCCAGTCCGGGTGAAGCCATCCACATTAAAAAGGCAGCGCTCGGCTCCTACTATCTGAAGATCGAAAACAGTCGCGGCGTGAAGGGTATGCGGATCGGCTAGGCTCGCGAGACCGCGTTCTACGGCTCCCGAAGAGCCGGAACCGTGCGTTCTCTGACACGTCCGTTGCCGACGGGCGGCGAAGCGACGACCACCATATCTGACGATCTGCCAGCATGCGATCAGTCCGCGCTGAACGGTCCCGCCACCAGCAGCGGATCCAGCTTGGCGTTGTGCCAGCGAAGGCTCCAGTGCAGATGAGGGCCAGTGGCACGCCCGGTACTCCCCACCGCCCCGATCGGCTGGCCCTGGCGGACGTGATCGCCGGGCTTCACGTCGATCCGCGACAAATGCAGGAACGCGCTGTTGAGCCCCATGCCATGATCGAGCATCAGTAAATTACCCTCCAGCAGAAACGGGCTGCTCGCGGCAAGGATGACGACGCCGTCGGCGGGCGCGACGACCGGGGTGCCGGTGGCGCGGGCGATGTCGATCCCCGAATGATATCCGCCCGCTTCGCCATTTTTATAAATGCGCTGCGATCCGAATTTGGTCGAGATCCGACCTGTCACCGGCCATATAAACGGCTGCCGCCAGCCGTCAGCATCGGTTTTTATTGCGCGGGCCGCGACGATCTGCGCCAATTCACCCGGGCGGATGCGCTGGAACTCGGCGCTCGGCACCGGATATTTAGGCAGTGACGACAAGCGCGAGATATTCCAGTCGCGCGGCGCGATCGCGAGCGTTTCGCGCACCACTCGGCCATCGGCCAGCGTCGCGGCGAGCACCGCGGCCTGCCCCGCGTCTCGGTCGAATCCAGCGACGAACCGCCCGTCCGCGATCCCGACCGGCTCGCCGTCGAGCGTCAGCGACACCGTGCCCCGCGGCACTTCGCCCCGGATCAGCCCGCCCTGGGTCAGCGTCCCGGTATAGCGCAACGCGCCCGCCGGGGTGGACACCGCCTGTTGCGCGGCCCCCATCGTCGCGGTCGCGGGGATGACCAGCACGGCGGCGAGCATCCAAAGCCTCGTCATACCGGCGCCAACGCCTCGCTCGCGAGCTGCGCGGTGGCATAGGGCTCCTGCCGCGCGACACTCCAATAGCGCAGGATGTCGAGCGGGATGCGTACCCCGCTGGTGGCGCACAGGACGTGA
>JALYTW010000144.1 GCA_030854075.1 Pseudomonadota bacterium | reverse complement strand
ATCGATGGGCGTGCCGATCGCCAGCTGGATAACGGTGGTCGACTGTCCTTCGGACACGGTCGAGTTGATCTCGTCGATCCCGGCCAGGCTGCGCACAGCCGCTTCGATCTTGAGCGTTACCTGATTTTCGAGCTCGCTCGGCGCGGCGCCAGGCTGGCTGACGGAGACGATCACGACCGGGAAATCGATATCGGGATTGTCGTTGACCTGCATCCGCGCGAAGCTGACCATGCCCGCTACCGAAAGCATGACAAACAGGACGAGCGACGGGATCGGGTTGCGAATCGACCAGGCCGAGATGTTGCGAAAGCTCACGCGCGTATTGCCGGACTGGCGATGCGGCTGGCGATCCCGAAGGGTGCCGCGCACCGGGGACGTGATAAGCGGTACAACGAAAAGGGGCTCATCGCTCGACTCTCGATAGCTTGGGTATTGCGAGGTGTTGTAGTGTATTATACCAATAATACATAGCAGTTTTTCTCTGATGGTTGGCCACCACAGAAACTGCGGGGTCGGGGCGGTTGCTGCCTGCCCATTATCCGCCCGGCGCAATCCGGAGCACAAACGCGACCAATCGCGATCGCCGTATCAAGCAGGTGTTGCGCGCATCTCTGACCGCATGCAGCAGGTCGACGACGGCGCCGATGGCGAATCAACGCGGCCGGGTGTCCATGATAAACCCGCGTCCGCTGGCGGCAAGCTGAGGATGGCTTCTCGAAAATCGCTGCGCGGGTCGTCGCTCTGTGCTTGCGTGTAACGGTGCAACGGCTCACGTCGTCGATACCGAAAAAAATGTAGCGGAGAGCCCAAATGACCGAAGCCGCCGAATACACGCCCCCGAAGGTTTGGACGTGGGACAAGGAAAGTGGCGGCCGGTTCGCCAGCATCAATCGCCCGATCGCCGGCGCCACGCACGACAAGAAACTGCCCGTCGGCAAGCACCCGCTGCAGCTCTATTCGCTCGCGACGCCCAACGGCGTGAAGGTGACGTTATTGCTCGAGGAGCTGCTGGCCGCCGGACACACCGGGGCCGAATACGACGCCTGGCTAATTCAGATCATGGAGGGTGAGCAGTTTGGCAGCGGCTTCGTCGATGCCAATCCCAATTCAAAAATTCCCGCATTGGTCGATCACAGTGGCGCGAACCCGATCCGCGTCTTCGAATCGGGATCGATCCTCGTCTATCTCGCCGAGAAATTCGGCGCATTCCTCCCCACCGATGCCGCCAAACGCGCCGAGGTTTTGTCTTGGTTGTTCTGGCAGATGGGCGCGGGGCCGATGCTTGGCGGCGGGTTCGGGCATTTTTACGCCTATGCGCCGATCAAGATCGAATATGCGATCGACCGCTTCGCGATGGAGGTAAAGCGCCAACTCGACGTTCTCGATCGGCGCCTGGGCGAGAGCGAATATCTCGGCGGCGACGAATACTCGATCGCGGACATGGCGGTGTGGCCTTGGTACGGCGCGCTCGTGAAAGGCCTCGTGTACGAGGCAGGCGAGTTCCTCCAGGTGCAAGACTATAAGAACGTCCTGCGCTGGACCGACACGATTGGCGCGCGTTCCGCTGTGAAGCGCGGGCGGATGGTCAACCGCGTGATGGGCGATCCTGCCAGCCAACTCCGCGAACGCCATGACGCCGGCGACTTCGACACCAAGACACAGGACAAGCTGGAGCCCGCACCGGCGGAAAGCACCACGCGATGAAGCTCTACCAAAGCAAGCGTGCCCCCAACCCGCGTCGGGTCCGCTGGTTTATGGCGGAGAAGGGAATCGAGGATATCGAGATCGTAGAGGTCGATATCTTCGGCGGCGATCATCGCACCCCCGACTATATCGGGATGGCCGGGCTGCCCACCGTACCTGCCCTGGAGCTCGACGACGGCACTGGCATCACGGAGTCGATCGCGATCTGCCGCTATCTCGAACATCTTTATCCCGAACCCAACATGTTCGGGACGACGGCATTGGAAACGGCGGTCATCGAGATGTGGACGCGCCGCGCGGAGATGATGGTCGCGACCCCGCTGATGCTAACCGTCCGCCACAGCCATCCTGCGCTGGCCGCGATCGAGAACCAGGTTCCCGAAATCGCGGAAACGCAGCGCGCCAGCGCAGAGCGGGGCATGAAAATGCTCGATCAGCGTCTCGGACAAAGCGAGTTTATCGCTGCGTACCGGACCACGATGGCAGACATCGTCGCGTTCACCGCGATCGATTTCGCGCGGATGGTGAAGTTTCGTCCCGCCGACGACCTGCGCCACGTCGCGCGCTGGATGGACGCGATGCGTGCGAGGACAGCCGCGTCCGCCGGCATTTAGACTTCAGACCGGCTCGAAGGCGAAAGCAAAGCGTTGGATATGGCTCGAATGGGAGTTGCGGCCCGGAATGAAGTCGACCGCCTGGTCGATCGACATTTCAGAGCTGCCAACGGTATGGGGCACACATACCAAAGTCGACTGCCCCAAATATCCGTCAGACCGTCCTGATCTGTCTGGCATCTCGATCGATTTGAGCGGATGAGAAGCCAAGCCGGTCACCTGTCCCATCCACTGCAAAGAAAATGAATACGATGGGGTTTTCCCGTTTTTTCTCGCTCGCGTCCAACGATATGGCGATCGACCTCGGCACGGTGAACACGGTCGTCTACCTGCGCGGCAAAGGCATCGTTCTGAATGAACCATCCGTGGTTGCAATCGAAACGATCGATGGCGTGTCCCGCACGCGCGCGATCGGGGCCGAAGCCAAGCTAATGCTCGGCAAGACGCCGGACACCATCCGCACCGTTCGCCCGATGCGCGACGGCGTCATTGCTGATCTTGATGTCGCTGAACAGATGATCAAACACTTCATCGACAAAGCGCATGGTGGGCCAAGCCGCTTGCCACGCCGTCCCAAAATCGCGATCTGCATCCCCTCGGGCGCAACGATGGTCGAACGCCGAGCCATCAAGCAGGCCGCCTCCAATGCCGGGGCGGGCAAGGTCGATCTCATCGAAGAATCCATGGCGGCGGCGATCGGCGCCGGCCTGCCCGTGACCGAGCCAATCGGTGCAATGGTCGTCGACATCGGTGGCGGCACGACCGAGGTCGCGGTGCTGTCATTGCGGGGGCTCGCCTATAGCAACTCGGTCCGGGTGGGTGGTGACCGGATGGATGATGCCATCGCTTCCGGTATTCGCCGCCGCCACAATCTAATGATCGGCGAGGCCACCGCTGAGCGCATCAAGGTCGAAATCGGCAGTGCTTGCGTATCACCCGATGCCCCCGGCCGATCGATGCAAGTCAAAGGGCGAGATCTGCTGCACGGCATACCGGCGGAGATTACGGTGAGTGAGGAGGAGGTTGCTGGCTTCCTCGGCGATTTGGTGGGTCAGATCATAGAGGCTGTCCTGTCCGCACTGGAGAAGACCGAACCGGAATTGGCTGCGGATATTTACGATCGTGGGATCGTCATGACCGGCGGGGGAAGTTTGCTTACCGGGCTTGATCGGGTGCTGTCAAAAGCCACCGGACTTCCTGTAATTGTCGCAGAGGATGCGTTGACCTGCGTCGCAAGGGGCGCTGGGCAGGCCTTGGAAAGCCCGGTATTTCAAGGCGTAATGACGGATTCCTGACGCGCCGGGATCGAATGCCTTCAAGGATAACCGTGTAATCTGATAAGGCTGGACCATGCCCCGTGACAGCAGAGAAACTCCGGTCCCGCCCGTTCAGTTGCCGCCCGACCTGGCGGTGCTGCTTCATGGCTACCAATGGTCTCAAAACACCGTCGGGGAATCCGGTGATGCCGTTTACAGGTTGCAAAAGACCGATATCGCACAGAATCTGTTTCTCAAGCACGCCCCGGCATCGTCTGCTCTCGATGTCGCGGGAGAGATGGTGCGCCTGCAATGGCTGATCGACCATATCGCTGTGCCGGAGGTCCAGGCATTTTCCGGCACAAAGGAAGAGTGCTGGCTGCTGATGACGGGCCTGCCGGGCAAGACTGCGTATCAATTGCTCGAGGCGGGCGCCGATGACCAGCGCGTGTCGATCGTCGACAGGCTGGCCCTCCTGCTGCGTCGGCTTCACGCTATCCCTGTCGAAGGTTGTCCGTTCAACAGCGACCACCGACTACGGCTCGGCGAAGCACGTTGGCGCATCGACCACGGGCTGGTGGACATTTCCGACGTCGACGAAGGGCGGCATGGCTGTACGGCGGAGGAGGTCTGGACCGAGTTGACCGACTTGCTGCCGTTTGCCCCCGATCCGGTGGTGACGCATGGCGACTTTTCGTTGGACAATATCATACTGACAGACGGCGACGGAGCAGGCTGTATCGATGTCGGCAGGGCGGGCATTGCGGACCGCTATCAGGACCTCGCCATCTTATCGAACTGCCTCGGCGAGTTCGGAGCGTCGCTGCAGCAAAGGTTTTTCGAATCCTATGGAATCGCGGACCCCGACATCAGGAAAATTCGGTTCCATCTTTTGTTGGATGACTTGTTTTAGATCTTCCGCCGTGTCCAGCTCCGGGGCCGATCTTTGAATGCACCCACACCAAGCCGGCGCACAGGGCATCCACGAGGTCAAATCGAACACGATCGCAGCAGGCGCGATCCTGTTTTTCTGAGGCACTGGCCGCCGTATGTCTGATAACGCGGTCCGATGGTCGGGCCTCTTTTCTCTTCTGATCCGAAAGTTCTTCTCTCGATGCGTCGCTATTTCGGATTGCCCCTGGTCGTCCTGCTCCTGCCGCTGCCCGCAATTGCGCAAACCGCACCAGCACCGGAGGACCAAGGCGAGATCGTCGTGCTCGGTTCCGGCTTGCCATTGCCTCCGGGTACGCCCGCATACGGATCGGCGATCATCGATCGCGCCCGACTGATCGATGAGGCGTCCGACCGGGTCGAGAACGTGTTGAAAGACGTGGCAGGATTCCAGCAATTCCGCCGCTCGGACGGCCGCTCGGCCAATCCGTCGGCGCAGGGCGTCACGCTGCGAGCACTCGGCGGCAATGCGTCGAGCCGCGCACTCGTCCTGCTCGACGGCGTACCGGTAGCCGATCCGTTCTTTGGCTATATCCCGTTCAACGCGCTGTCAGCGGACCGCCTGTCCGGTGTGCGGATCACACGCGGTGGTGGCTCCGGACCGTTCGGCGCGGGCGCGGTCGCTGGC
>JALYTW010000065.1 GCA_030854075.1 Pseudomonadota bacterium | reverse complement strand
CGCCACCTATGGCGAGCGCGCGGTCGATACCTTCTACCTCACCGACCTGACCGGCGACCGCATCCTGTCGGCGACGCGCCTCAAGGCGCTCGAGAAACGGTTGCTCGCGGCGGCGGCGGGGAAGAAGCTCGACCTCGCCGCCTGAGCGTCAGGCGGGTTGCGGCGCCGGCTCGGCTGCCCTCGGCGCTGTAACCGGCTGCGGCTCGGGCGGCAGGAAGCTCAGGATCGTGTCCCCTGCCTCGGCGGTGGGCCGCGCGGTGACCGAGAACAGCAGCAGCCGGTTATCGGGTTTCAGCACGCCAAGCGGGGTGCCGCCGTCGGACAGCCGCTCGCGATATTGCTCGTATCCATAGACGTCGGACAGCTTGGTCTTGGCGAAGGTCCAACCCGCCGCGACGCGGGTCTGCAACTCGTCGATCGTCGGCCCGTCGTTGAAGAGGACGTGGCCCCTGCCCCGGCTCAGCCGCACCTCGTCGAGCCCGGTCTGGGTCAGCTTCTCGGTCCCCATTTCGGGACCCAGATCGGCGCATACCAGCGCGTTGTACGAATCGCTGTCGGTCGCCGCGATCACTTGCTGGAACTGAAGCATGTCGATGCTGTCCTGCATCGCCTCGTCGAGAATATCGCCGTGATGGACCTCCAGCTCCTTCTTGCGCACCGCGCGCAACGCGAATTTGGCGGTGTCCGCGACGGTAACGCTCAGCCCCAGGTCGCGCAGCGCGACGCCGAGCGCGGTGGTGAACGAATTCGCGCCGATCAGCAGCACGCCATCGCCCTTGCCCTTGTCGATCCCCAGCCACCGCGCGAGCCAAGTCGCCGAAAACCCGTGCGCGAAGATCGTCGTGATCACGACCGCGAACACCAGCGGCACCAGCGTATCGGCATCGCGCATCCCGAAATCCTCGAGCCGGAGCGCGAACAGCCCGGTCACCGCGATCGCGACGATCCCGCGCGGCGCGATCCAGGCGATGAACAATCGTTCGCGCCACGGCATCGCGCTGAACATCAGGCTGACCAGGACGGTCACGGGCCGGACGACGAACAGGATGAGCAGCAGGAAGATCACGAATCGCGCCTGGAACCGCTCGATCACGCTCCAGTCGAGCGTCGCCGACAGGATGATGAAGACGCCGGAGATCAGTAGGACCGCGAGGTCCTCCTTGAAATGCTTCAGCGCGGTGGTCGACTGGGTCTGGCGGTTCGCCATGACGACCCCCATGACCGTGACGGTGATCAGCCCGGTTTCGTGCTTGATCAGGTCCGCCGCGACGAAGCCCGCGATCACCGCGACGAGTACCACCGGCGCTTTCAGATATTCGGGAATATAGCCGCGCCGGAACGCGCTGGTCATCGCGAACCCCAGCAACGCGCCGAGCCCGCCCGCGGCCAGCGTCGCCGCAGCAACGTCGAACCCGATTGCGACCGCATCGCGATCCGGCCCGATGTACGAAATATACGCGAAAATCGCGACCGCCAGCAGCGCGCCGATCGGATCGTTGACGATGCCTTCCCATTTCAGCGTATCGCGCACCGTGTTGGGGACGCGCAGCGTGCGGAGCATCGGTCCGATCACGGTCGGCCCGGTGACGACCAGGATACCGCCGAACAATGCCGAAATCCCGAGCGGCAGCCCCGCTGCGTAATGCGCCGCCATCGTCCCGAGCACCCACCCGATCGGCACGCCGACCAGCACGAGCCGCAGCACCGCACCGCCCGCATGGCGCAGTTCGCGAAAATTGAGGCTCAGCCCACCTTCGAACAGGATCACCGCGACCGCCAGCTTGATGATCGGCTGCTGAAGCGCGCCGAAATCGCGCTGCGGATCGATCAGCCCCGTCACCGGCCCGGCAACGATCCCAGCGATCAGCATCAGCGCAATGGCGGGCCGGTTGATTCGCCACGCCAGCCACTGCGCCCCGATGCCCAGGATGCCGATGAGCGCGAGTTTGACGATAAGCGAATCGAATAGCAGCGGCCGTCCCCCGATGGCGTGTTGCGATCAACCATTTGTCGGATCGGCGGTTCCACGGCATGATCGCCGCGCAAAGGAGATTGGATATGCCCGTGCTCGGAATCGGTGGTCTATTCTTTCGCGCGCGCGACCCCGACGCGCTCAGCGTATGGTACCGCGATCATCTCGGTATCGGCGCGGGGTGCACACCCGATGGCAGCGACGGCGACCCGTGGACCTGGGGACCGAAGGCGGCCCCGTCGTCTTTGCGCCGTTCAACGCGGACACCGACTATTTCGCGGCGGACAAGCAATGGATGCTGAACCTGCGGGTCAGCGGGCTCGATGCACTGGTCGATGACCTCGCCGCCAAGGGTGTCGCCGCCGAACGCCGCGCTGAATGGGATTCGCCGGACGCGGGGCAATTCGCGCGAATCCACGATCCCGAGGGTAACGCGATCGAACTATGGGAGCCGCCCGCCGACGGCTGATATGACAAGGGCCGATCCGCGATACCCGCGGATCGGCCCCTGCCTGCCGTTCTTCGGTCCGATCAGAACTTGCCGCGCAGCGTCACACCATAGGTGCGCGGCTCGGAGAGGAACTGCGAGAAGATCTGGCGGCCACCAGGATAGCGCGGATCTTGGAACGCCGCGGTAGTACCACCCGCTTGGAAAGGCGAATTGAACGCGACCTGCGCATAATTCTGGTTGGTCAGATTCTGGCCCCACAATTCGATCGCAAACCGATTATTCGGCGCACGGATGCCGATCCGCGCGTTGACCAGCGTGTAGCCGTCCTGACCCTTCTGCGGGAAGAGATCAGAGCCGGTGTTATAGTCGCTGGTGGAGCGACTATCGACATAGAACAGTGCCGAATAGCCGCTGTCTCCGATCGGAGGAGTCCACGACGCCGAGGTTGTCGCGACGATGTCTGCCGAGTTAGACAGCGTGCTGCCCGGCAGCACGCGAAGCGCGGGGTCGAGCGGCCCACCGCTCTGGTTACCGACCAGCTGGTCGCGATATTGCGTGTCGGTCAAGGTCATGCCGAGCGACACCCGAAAATCGCGCGCCGGAACCAACGATGCCTCGAGTTCGATACCCTTGGCACGGACGCCATAACCGACATCGCCCGAGGGGCAGCTCCCCGTGGTCGCGCTCAGGTCGCGATCGCCGCCGCCGAGGCTGGACGAGCAACCGTTGATGTTCTGGACCAGGAACACGGTGCCGTTGAACGTATTGAGCTGGAAGTTCTTGAAATCCTGAACGAACGCGGTCGCGCTGAGTGAGAACGGGCCGCTCGCGTATTTGGCACCGACTTCATACGCATTCACGGTTTCGGGGGCAAACTGCAGCCCCTGCACCAGCGCCTGCGCGCCACCGGCCGACGCGAACGGCAGGATCGGAGACTTCAGCGCGGAGCGATCGAGATTGAACCCGCCTGCCTTATAACCGCGCGAGAAGCTGCCGTAAAGCAGCAGGTCGTCGATCGGTTTCCACGACAGAATTGCGGTGCCGGTGAACTTTTCCTCGTTGCGACGGTCGTTGACGCTGACGCCGTTCAGTTCCGATGTGGAATTGCCTTGGCACGACAGCCCGATGATCCCGCCGGCGACCGCGGCAAGCCCTGGGTTGGCCAAGAGCGGGATGAGCGCGGTCTGGTTGGCGACACAGGCGGTGTTGTCGTTGCCGAACGTCGCGTTGAACCTCTTACGCTCGTTGGTGTAGCGCACCCCCAGCGTCAGATCGACCGTCGAAGTGACGTGAAAGATGTTGTGAGTGAAGACAGCATAGTTGCGGCTATTCTGGTTATAGACGTCGAGCGTCGACCCCTTGTCGTTGATGCCGTCGAGCCGGTCGATCGCAGCGAAGACTAGGGGCGAAGCGGGACCGAACAGCGCCGGTCGTGCCGCAAGACACCCCGCCGATGTCGGTGAATACAGCGGAGCAAGGCCGCTGCCCGAAACCAGGCGGCACGTCGCGAACCGACCATATTGGTTGCCGAAGCGCAAATTGTCGGTGACCTTCAGGTCTTCGTTCGCGAAGAACCCGCCGACCAGCCAGTCGAGCTTACCGTCGAACAGCTTGCCGTTCAGCCGCACTTCCTGAGTGAAAGTATGGAACTGGCGCGCTGAATTGCCGTCGGCTGCGCGGTACAGGATGTCGACGCTGCTGTAGTCGGTATCAGACCCTTGGTCCGAACGATATTCGCGATACGCGGTGATCGAGGTGAGCTTCACGCCACCAAGGTTATAGTCGATCTGACCTGAGACGCCGTAATCCTTGGTGATGCCGCCATATCCGCGACCGGGGCTAACCGACAGCGTGCGGTCATAGCCAGGGTTCGTGATGCGAGCGAGTGGCTGGCCCAGATCGCGCAGAACGTTGACGATGTTATTGCCGTTGTCGCCCGCACCGAGTCCGGCGTTGACCGAGGCGACCGGATCGTTGAGGTTGCCGATCGAAGGGTTGGTCGTCCGCCCGACATAGATCGCGCCGCAGCACTTCTCATCACGATAGGTATAGTCGCCGATCAACCGTACCGACAGGTCGCTCGATGGTTCGAACAACACCGACCCGCGGACGAAATATCGATCGCGATTGTTGACGTCGGTCTTGTTGGTCGGATCATAGTAGAAACCGTCACGCTTGACGTAGACGCCGTCGATGCGCGCCGCGATCGTCGAGCTGAGCGGCACGTTCACGTTCCCGGCGAGCCGCCAGTAATTGTAGTTGCCATAGGTCACTTCGCCGTCGGCGCTGATGCGGTCGAGGCTAGGCGCCTTGCTGATGATGCTGATGAGGCCAGCCGACGAATTACGCCCGCCGAGCGTGCCTTGCGGCCCGCGCAGGACTTCGACGCGATCGATTTCGCCGAGTTCGTTGAGCCCGATGCCGGAGCGCGAACGATAGACGCCATCGATGAACACCGCGACCGAGCTTTCGAGGCCGGGGTTGTCGCCGACGGTACCAATCCCGCGGATGCGTGCCGACCCGTTGGCTTCCGATCCCGTCGACGAGACGAGCAGCGACGGCGCAAGCTGGTTGAGCTGGCGGATGTCGTTGGCGCCCGAATTCTGGAGCGTCGCGGCGCTGATCGCCGAGACCGCAACCGGCACATCGGACAGCTGCTGCGCACGTCCCTGTGCGGTGATGACGATATCACCCGCGTAGCCATTGTTGGTGCCCGCCTGATCCTGCGTCACCGACGCTTCGGGAATCGCGGGGGTTTGCGACTGGCCCGATTCGACGGTCGAATTCTGATCAGGAGAGTTATTCTGCGCAGCGGCGGGGGCGGCGACGATCGCGATAGCGGCGACAGAAAGCAAATACGCGGTGGTGCGCATGGTGATGATCTCTCCTGTTTCGAATATACGGTTTCCTGGTGCCTAGTGACCTCCCCTAGCAAACGTCTACCTTTTAATCAGGCCGCCGCTGATTTTTGAATATTGTGTCGCTTCCGGGTCACACCTGCGGCAGCCAAAAATACTCAGTTGACGCTACGGCACCGCGGCGAACACGCGCTTCAAGACGAACGGACCCAATCGCCCGCCCGTCAATCGCAACCACCCACTGTCGCAGCGATGTTATTTGGGAGAGAGCACCATCAGCATCTGGCGGCCTTCCATCCGGGGGTAGGCTTCGACCTTGGCGACCTCGTTGGTTTCTTCGGCGACGCGCTGGAGCACCGCCATCCCAAGCTGGCCATGGCTGAGCTCGCGACCCCGGAAGCGCATCGTCACCTTGACCTTGTCACCGTCACCGATGAACTCGACGACCTTCTTCATCTTGGTGTCATAGTCGTGGTCGTCGATGTTGGGACGCATCTTGATCTCCTTGATCTCCTGCGTCTTCTGCGACTTGCGCGCGAGGTTCGCCTTTTTCTGCGCCTCGTACTTGAACTTGCCGACGTCGAGAAACTTGGCGACAGGCGGATCCGCGTTGGGCGACACTTCGACCAGGTCGAGCCCCAATCCCTGAGCCTGCTCCATCGCCTCGCGGGTGAACATGACGCCAAGGTTTTCGCCTTCGTGATCGATCACGCGGACTTTCTGGCTCTGGATGAATTCGTTATAGCGCGGGCCGTTCATGGCGGGCTGCATCGGCCGGCGCATCATGGGAGGACGTATGAGTATTTCTCCTGTGGTCGTTGAAAGTTACGGTTGTGATCGGCTCATAGCGTAAAATCTGGACGCGTTACAGTGCTACATGTCGGGGGCACGGGCACGATCCACAAGCGCCTCGACCGCTGCTGCAAGCGTCAGCATCTCCTGGCCCTGGCTGCCAAGTCGACGGAGCGCGATCGTCCCCTCATCCGCTTCGCGCTTGCCGACGACGAGGAGATTGGGGACCTTCGCGAGGCTATGTTCGCGGACCTTATAGTTGATCTTCTCGTTGCGAAGGTCGGTCTCGACGCGCAGCCCCGCCTTGCGGAGTTCCGCCGCGACCTGCTCGGCATAATCGTCTGCATCGCTAACGATCGTCGCGACTACCGCCTGGACGGGAGACAGCCAGAGCGGGAAGCGGCCCGCGTGATGTTCGATCAGGATGCCGATGAAGCGTTCGAACGTGCCGAGGATCGCGCGGTGGAGGATCACCGGGCGATGGCGGTTGCCGTCCTCGCCGACATAGCTCGCATCGAGCCGTTCGGGGAGCACCGTATCGGCCTGGATCGTCCCGACCTGCCACGTCCGCCCGATCGCATCGGTCAGGTGGAATTCGAGCTTGGGGGCGTAAAAAGCGCCCTCGCCCGGCAATTCTTCCCAGCCGAATTCCGGCGTCGCGCGACCGCTGGCGACGACCCCGTCGCGCAACGTCTGCTCGGCCTTATCCCACATCGCATCGTCGCCGAAGCGCTTGTCGGGGCGGAGCGCCAGCTTGATCGCATAGCTCTCGAATCCAAGATCGCGATAGACGCTGTCGAGCAGGTCGCAGAACGCCTTGATCTCCTCGATCAATTGATCCTCCCGCGCAAAGATGTGCGCATCGTCCTGCGTGAACTGGCGCACCCGCATGATGCCGTGGAGCGCGCCATGTGGCTCATTGCGGTGACAGCAGCCGAATTCAGCCATGCGAATGGGCAGGTCGCGGTAGGACTTGATCCCCTGGCGAAAGATTAAGACGTGCGCGGGGCAATTCATCGGCTTCAGCGCCATCAGGTCAGCGGTGCCGGAGAAAATCTCGCCCTCGTCCTCGGCGTTGGGGATTTCGTCGGGAACGACGAACATGTTTTCGCGATACTTGCCCCAGTGTCCGGACTGCTCCCACTGGCGCGCGTCCATGAGTTGGGGGGTTTTGACTTCCTCGTAACCGGCGGCATCCAGCCGGCGGCGCATATAGGCCTCCAGCTGGCGCCAGAGAATGAACCCCTTGGAATGCCAAAACACTGACCCCTGCGCCTCGGGCTGAAGGTGGAACAGATCCATCTCCGCGCCGATCTTGCGGTGGTCGCGCTTGCCCGCCTCCTCGAGCATAACAAGATGGGCGTCGAGCTGCTTCTTACTCAGCCAGCCCGTCCCGTAGATGCGACTGAGCATCGCGTTCTGCTGGTCGCCACGCCAATAGGCCCCCGACACCCGCGTCAGCTTGAACGCCGCGGGATCAAGCTTGCCCGTCGAGGCAAGGTGCGGCCCGCGACACATGTCGAGCCACGCATCCTCGCCCTGCCCTGCCCTATAGACCGTCAGTTCCTCGTTATCGGGGAGTTCGGCGGCCCATTCGGCCTTGAACGTCTCGCCCTTCGCGCGCCACCGCTCGATCAGCCGCTCGCGCGTCCAGACCTCGCGGATTAGTGGCTGGTCGGCCGCGATCACCTTGCGCATTTCCGCTTCGATCGCGGGCAGATCCTCGTCGGTGAAGGGGCCATGCTCGGCACTCGGCGCAAAATCGTAATAGAAGCCGTCGTCGGTCGATGGCCCGAAGGTAATCTGCGTCCCCGGAAACAGGACCTGCACCGCCTCCGCCAGCACATGTGCGTAATCGTGGCGAGCGAGTTCGAGCGCGTCGGCCTCGTCGCGGCTGGTGACCAGCGCAAGGCTGGTGTCGCCCTCAAAGGGCCGCATAATGTCGCGCAATTCGCCATCGACCCGCGCCGCGATTGCCGCCTTGGCGAGGCCGGGGCCGATCGCGGCCGCGACGTCCGCGGGGGTCGACCCGGGCGCAACTTCACGAACGGAACCGTCGGGAAGCGTGATCGAATACATGTTCATGGCCGGGTTCCTGCTTGTCTGCGCGCGCTTAGACAAGCGCGCGGTCCGAGAAAAGAGCGTCCGGTGGTAGCAGGATGGGTGACGGACGCTCATTTCTCACCCGATCCGGGTGAGCGCCGCGGCGAGACGTCGGTTAGACGCGCGCGCGGAGCCCCCGGTCGCCCCGGGTGGTGGTAGTCGATGGGATCGCTGCGTGTGTCATCAGGCAGTTATATAGCGGCTCATGCCGGTTCGCGCCAGTCGGGCCGCCTCAGACTATCCCGAACGGCACGACGTGGTTGTCCTGCATGTGCCCGACCCGCGCGCGGCCGAGATACGGCACGCCGATGTCGCGGCTCCAGCGGATCATCATATAATCCAGCGTCTCGCCCCAGGGGGGCGTGTTTTCCTGAACATCGATCACCGCGCCGAGCCGTAGCCCCGCAATTCCCTTCAGCTGCGTCGCATTCGCCAGGGTGAACAACAGCCGATCGATATTGTACATCGGCTCCGACACCTCCTCGACGATCAGGACATGATCGGTGAGGTCAGGCATCCACGGCGTGCCAATCAGCGACCCAAGGATCGCCAGGTTGAACGCCACCGAGGGTTGACCACCCAGCCCCGGCTCGAACCCTGCCGGGTCGCCTCGCGCCAGCCAGCCGAGCGAGCGCGCAACGGTCTGGTCGCCGTCGATGCGGTTGAGGTCGCTGACCATGGGGCCGTGAACGGGCTGACCGATCCGCCGCGCATACAGTGCACCCAGCAGAAACCCCATGTCGGAATAGCCGCAATATTTCTTGCGCCGCGCTGGCTCCTTCAGTTCGGGCATCGCGAGCTTGAGAATGCGGTTCGACCCGTAGCCGCCCCGGTAAAACCAGATCGCATCGATTGCGGGGTCGTTGGCATATTCGACCAGCGCCGCGGCGCGCGCAAAATCGGAGCCGGCGAAATGCCCGTCGATGGTAAAACACTGCGGGTGGAACACCAGTTCGACCTCCGGAAACGCCGTAGCGCAATAGGCAGTGATCGGTACCACCGCGTCATCGCTCGTCCGGCTCGCCAACGCGAGAACGCCGATCCTCAACTTGCGTCTCCCCGCTTGCCCCAATCCATTAAACCGCCGATAGCGCGCCGCGATGCGACACGGCAAATCCTGTTTCTTCGTAGGCGTCGGTGGCTCTGGGATGATGCCGCTCGCGATGATCCTCGCAGGCCGCGGCGCGACTGTTGCGGGATCGGATCGCAGCCTCGACCAGGGCCGCGTGCCCGCCAAGTTTGACGACCTGCGCTCCAAGGGCGTTGCGCTGTTCCCGCAGGACGGTAGCGGCATCCGTTCCGCGGACCAACTCGTCATCGCATCGGCTGCGGTCGAGGAAGCCGTCGCGGACATCGTCGCGGCAAACCGCCTTGGGTGCGCCCGTGCGACCCGCGCCGAAATATTGAGCGAGCTGTTCAACGATTCGCCGCTGCCGATCGGCGTCGCAGGGACGAGTGGCAAGTCGACCGTAACCGGAATGATTGGCTGGATCCTCCATGCCTGCGGGCGCGACCCTACCGTCATGAACGGTGCCGTGATGAAGAATTTCGCGGGGGCGGATTCGCCCTTTGCGAGCGCGTTGGTCGGTCAGGGCGATGCCTTCGTGAGCGAAGTCGACGAAAGTGACGGGTCGATCGCGCACTACGTGCCGCGGATCGCGGTACTCAACAATGTCAGCGTCGACCATAAGTCGCTGGACGAACTGCGCACGCTATTCGGCGATTTCATCGCCAAGGCAGAAACCGCGATCGTCAACTTCGACAATGAAGAGGCAGCCGCGCTTGCCGCCACGCTGCCGTCCGAGCGCATCCACAGTTTCGCGTTGACGCGCCCCGCCGATTTCGCCGCCCGTGATGTCGAAGAGGCCCCGTTCGGGTCGCGCTTCACGCTGTGCGTCGGAGGTAACACGCTTCCCGTGGCACTCCAGGTGCCTGGGCGGCATAACATTGCCAACGCACTTGCAGCCATCGCCGCGGCGGTCGCCGCGGGGGTCCCGCTCGCCGATGCAGTGGGCGCGATCGCTGGCTTCACCGGTTTGCGTCGCCGCTTCGACCTTGTCGGCGTCGTGGGCGACGGGGCGGACGGAATCGCAGTGATCGATGATTTCGGTCACAACCCCGACAAGATCGCCGCAACCCTCGATACGCTTCACGCGTTTCCAGGACGACTGCTGATGCTGTTCCAGCCGCATGGCTACGGCCCGCTGAAGCAGATGCGCCGAGAACTCGTCGATGCGTTCGTGGCCGGGATGCGCGATGACGATGTGATCATTCTTCCCGATCCTGCATATTTCGGCGGCACCGTTTCGCGCGAAGTCGGCAGTGCAGAGCTGGTCGCCGACATCGCTGCGCACGGTCGCGACGCCCGCTATATCGCCGACCGCGCCGATGCGGCGGCGTATATCGTCGGTGCCGCCCGCCGTGGCGACCGCATCATCGTGATGGGTGCGCGCGACGACTCGTTGAGCCAGCTTGCAGCGGACATGGTAACGGCGCTCGGCGACCGGGATTAGCACTCCACGGCGGATCGCGCGTCTGCGCGGTTGATCAGAACGGCATAGCGCCGCAATCAGGCGGCGTTGTCGATGCCCAGCTCGCCGAGCTTGCGATACAGCGTCGAGCGACCGATGCCCAAGCGGCGCGCGACTTCGGTCATGCGGCCGCGGTAATGCCCGATCGCTAGCCGGATGACGTCAGCTTCGATATCCTCGAGCGGGCGTAGGTTGCCATCGGCGCGGAAGAGCGTGACGCCGCCGCCATTGACGCTGGCGACAGGACTGCTGCTTCGATGACCCAACGCGGCGATCTGGGGGAAGTCAGCGCGGGTGAGCGCGGCCCCTTCGCACAGCACGGCGGCGCGGAAGAGAGCGTTCTGAAGCTGGCGGACGTTGCCCGGCCAGTCATATTCGACAAGCAGCGCGAGCGCGTCGTCGGTAATTCCGAGCGAGGTCAGCCCCGGCTGTTGCGCGATCCGCGCCAGCAGGTGGCGGGCGAGCGCGGGGACGTCGCCGGTGCGTTCGCGCAAGGGGGGGATCGTGACCTGCACGACGTTGAGCCGGTAATAGAGGTCTTCGCGGAAATTGCCCGCCTCGACCTCGTCGAGCAGGCGCTTGTTGGTGGCGGCGATCACCCGGACGTCGACGTGGCTGGGATGCCGTGCCCCAATCGGCTGGACCTCCCCCGACTGGAGAACCCGGAGCAGCTTGACCTGGGCGTCGAGCGGCATCTCGCCGATCTCGTCGAGAAACAGCGTGCCGCCATCGGCGTCCTGAAACTTCCCAATCTTGCGTTCGAATGCACCGGTGAACGCGCCCTTCTCGTGGCCGAACAATTCACTTTCGACGAGGTTGGTCGGGATCGCGCCGCAGTTTAGCGTAATCATCGGTTTCTTGGCGCGGGGCGAGGCGGCGAGGATCGCTTCGGCGACGACCTCCTTTCCCACTCCACTTTCGCCCTCGATCAGCACTGGAACACGCGCCCGCGCTGCCTTGGCCGCGATCGCCAGCGCCGCCCTGAATTCGGGCGACGATCCGACGATCTCGTCGAATGCGAGGAGGGCAGGAATTTTTTCGGTCAGGGGGCGCAACTCGCCATGATCCTCGCCAGAGACCGCCGCGTCGAGCGCGGCCAGGAGGCGTTCGGGAGCGAGCGGTTTGACGAGGAAATCGGTGGCCCCCGCGCGCATCGCCTCGACCGCATGCGCGACCGAGCCGTTGGCGGTGAGCATCAGAATGGGGAGCGCGGGGCGACGTTCGCGCAAGGTCGCGATCAGCCACGCGGCGTCCTCCTGCGGCGACCAGTGATCGATCAGGATCGCATCGAGCTGCATTCCATCCTGCGTGCCGAGCGTCGCGATGCCCATTTCGGCATCCGACGCGAAGATCGAGCGCCAGCCGCCCCGCGCGGCAAGCGCCGCCACGAGGCGGCGCTGCGCGGGCTCGTCGTCGATCAGCAGAAGCAGGCGCTGTCCGTTGCGCGTCATCATTAATCCCGTCCCGGTTCGGGACCTGGCTTAGCGAGCGCCGGTAAAGGCGGGATTAAGCGCACTTGCAGCGGCGGGGCTTGAGGCTAGTGGCCGCCGCGGTTAAGGATCGTCGCCGCAACGCTTAAATTCAGGGATCGATCGCGATGACCGGACACGGTGACATGAACATGAAGGCGCACGCATCGACCTACGACCGCGTCATCGCGATGTTGAAATGGGCCACCATCGCGTGTGCGATCATCGCCGCCGTCGTCATTTGGCTGATCGCGTAAGCCATTGAAGATCGCCGTCCTCAAGGAGCAGGCGGACGGCGAACGGCGCGTTGCCGCGACCCCCGAAACCGTCAAGAAGTTTATCGCGCTCGGTGCCGAGATCGGCGTCGAGAGCGGCGCCGGCCTCACCGCATCGATCGACGATGGAGCTTATGCAGCGGCAGGTGCCACGGTGGCGGATCGGGTGGCATCGCTGGCGGGGGCCGCAATCGTGCTGGGGGTGCAGGCACCCGATCCCGGGAGCCTGGGTGGCGCGGCACCGGGGGCGTGGATCGTCGCGGCGATGAATCCATTCGGCAACCGTGCGACGATCGACGCTTATGCCAGCGCGGGCTATGAAGCGCTGGCGATGGAATTCATGCCCCGGATCACGCGGGCGCAGTCGATGGACATTCTGTCGTCGCAGTCGAATCTGTCGGGCTACAAGGCGGTACTCGATGCGGCGGGGGAATATGGCCGCGCGTTCCCGATGATGATGACTGCGGCGGGCACCGTCAGCGCCGCAAAGGTGTTCGTGATGGGAGTCGGCGTGGCCGGTCTCCAGGCGATCGCGACTGCGCGGCGATTGGGCGCGCAGGTGTCTGCGACCGACGTGCGTTCGGCGACGAGGGAACAGATTCAATCGCTCGGCGCGAAACCAATTTTCGTCGAGAATGTCGCCGGCATCGAAGGCGAAGGCTCAGGCGGCTATGCTGGTGAGATGAGCGACGAATACAGAGCCGCGCAGGCTGAACTCGTGTCCAGCCACATCGCCAAGCAGGACATCGTCATCACCACCGCGCTGATCCCGGGCCGCCCCGCGCCGCGCCTGCTCAGCGACACGCAGATCGCGACGATGCGCCCCGGTAGCGTCATCGTCGACCTCGCGGTTGAAGCGGGCGGCAACGTCGAAGGCGCGGTGGCGGGCGAGATCATCGTCGTCCATGGGGTCAAGATCGTCGGTCACCGCAACGTACCTTCGCGCCTCGCAGCGGACACGAGCGCGTTGTTCAGCCGCAACCTGTTTAATTTCCTGAGTGCGTTCTGGGACAAGGAGGCGGGCAAGCCCGTGCTCGACGAGGAGATTGGCAATGCGGTGCGGCTGACGCAGGGCGGCAAGATCGTCAACGCGCGGCTGCTCGATTCGGCATGAGCGCGAGGTCGTTCCGCAGGTTACAGCGCAATGGCATAATCGTGGCGCTCGCAACGCCGGAACGCATCCACCAAAATCATGCGCCAGCGCCTGAACAAACTCGATATTAGCACCGGACGGGTAGACTGATCATGGACTTCATCTCGATTTTGTCGGTGTTCGTGCTGGCCTGTTTTGTCGGCTATTTCGTTGTTTGGGCCGTAACCCCGGCACTCCACACCCCGCTGATGGCGGTAACCAACGCGATTTCCAGCGTCATCATCGTTGGCGCGCTGATTGCGGCCGCGGCTGTCGGACTTGGCGGCGGCGGCGCCGTATCCAAGGGTCTCGGGCTGGTCGCGGTGGTGCTGGCGAGCGTCAACATTTTCGGCGGCTTCGCGGTCACCGCGCGGATGCTGGCAATGTACAAGAAGAAGGAACGGCCGGTCGCCCCGATCGCGGGCAAGTGAGCGGATCGGTCGAGGGGAATAAGCGATGAACGAACTGACGGTGAACCCTTGGGCGTCGCTCGCCTATCTGGTCGCGGGGATTTGCTTCATCATCGCGCTACGCGGGCTGTCGAGCCCTGCATCGAGCCAACGCGGCAACCGCTTTGGTATCGCCGGCATGACGATTGCGGTGGTGACGACGTTGATAACGCATGTGCCCTTGTCGCATCGTCTCCTGGTCCCCGATACCGGACCGACCATGATGCTGCGCTCTGTCGACTGGATAACCGTCGTTGAAATCCTCGCCGCGATCGGGATCGGCGCGGTCATCGGCCTCGTCATCGCACGACGTATCGCGATGACCGACATGCCGCAATTGGTCGCGGCGTTTCACAGCCTCGTCGGTCTCGCCGCAGTGCTCGTCGCGGCGGCGGCGTATCTTAATCCGCAGGCGTTCGGGATCGCGGACCTGGTGATTCCGCTGATCGGCCAACCCTTCACGGTGATCCATCAAGTCAGCCGGGTGGAAATGGGTCTGGGCGTCGCGATCGGCGCAATCACTTTTTCGGGCAGCGTCATCGCGTTTCTGAAACTCAACGGCAACATGGGCGGCAAACCGATCATGCTACCCGGGCGTCACGTCATCAACCTCGCGTTGCTTGCCGGGATTCTCGGTCTGATCGCCTATTTTGTGACCGACCAGAGCCCGTGGGTATTCTGGACGATCACCGCGCTCAGCTTCGCGATCGGATTCCTGCTGATCATTCCGATCGGCGGCGCGGACATGCCGGTCGTGGTCAGCATGCTCAACAGCTATTCGGGCTGGGCCGCCGCCGCGATGGGATTCACGCTCCACAACAGCGCGATGATCATCACCGGGGCGTTGGTCGGCTCGTCGGGCGCGATCCTCAGCTATATCATGTGCCGAGCGATGAACCGCAGCTTCATCAGTGTCATCGCGGGCGGGTTCGGTGCTGAGACCAGCACGAGCGGCGGCGGCGGGGCGACGGACCGGCCGTGGAAGCGGGGGTCAGCCGAAGACGCGGCATTCCTCCTCAGCCAGGCCGAACAGGTCATCATCGTCCCCGGCTACGGCATGGCGGTGGCGCAGGCGCAGCACGTTCTGCGCGAGATGGGCGACAAGCTCAAAGAAGCGGGTGTGCGCGTAAAATACGCGATCCACCCGGTCGCCGGCCGGATGCCGGGACACATGAACGTGCTCCTCGCAGAGGCCAACGTGCCATACGATGACGTGTTCGAGCTGGAGGACATCAATTCCGAATTCGCGCAAACCGATGTCGCGTTCGTTATCGGTGCCAACGATGTTACCAATCCCGCGGCGAAGACCGACAAGACATCCCCGATCTATGGTATGCCTGTGCTCGACGTGGAGAAGGCCAAGACCGTATTATTTATCAAGCGGAGCATGGGCGGGGTCGGCTACGCAGGGGTCGACAATGACGTGTTTTACATGGACAACACGATGATGCTGCTCGCCGATGCCAAGAAGATGGTCGAAGAGATCGTTAAAGCGCTGGACTAGACTGGACAGCGACCGCCCCATCATGGAATAACTGCGGCAACGCGACTATCCGAGCGACCCGGGTAGATCGGTTCTGATTGCGTGCATCCGTCGACCAGCGGCGGCATCGCGCGATCGCGATCGTTCGAAGGGGTAGCAATGACGCGCGAACCGGATCCGATTACGAGCTATGCCGATACGTCGGCCGCGCCCGTTTTGCTGATCGGTGCTGCGGCGACCGTAGCTGACGCGATCGCCGCGATCCATCTGGTGGGTGCTCGGCTGCTCGATCGGATCGATTGGGCTGATGCACCGCGATCGATCGGGCGGCATGCCGTCCGCCCGGTCGTGCTACTCGAGGTCGAGGGTACGGCCAACGCAGCCGTCGAGAACGCGCTGCCCGCCCTCGCGATGGCGGCTGAAGCGCTCAACCTTCAGGTCGTTGTGGCGTTGCCGACATCGCAGATCGACCTCGTATCCGCGCACCTGATGGGAGAGCGGGCACAGATGCTCTGCGAACCAACCGTCGCCGATCGCATCGTTGCATTGACCATCGCGATCGAGGCTAGCCACAGGTCTGTGCTGCACGATAGCTGGCGCGAATCCGAGGTAGCGCGACTCCAACGGCTGCACGAGGAGGTAGCGCGGATCGCGGAGATACTGGCTCAGCTTACGCACACCGACCAGTCGTTGGATGTCGATCTCAAGGACCGACGACGCGGTTACGACGCAGGCCCGGGGGAGCACGGCGACATCGCTGCGCAGGAAGTTCGGCACGCGATTCGCGCGCGGCGCCTGCGTGACCAATACTTTGGTGAGGGCCTGTTCGAGGACCCGGCGTGGGACATGTTCCTCGACCTGTATGCCGCCGAACTGGAGGGTGCGCGGGTGTCGGTCTCAAGCCTGTGCATCGCCTCATCGGTCGCTCCGACGACGGCGCTGCGGTGGATTTCCAAGCTGACTGACAGCAGCCTGCTGGTGCGGCATCCCGACACCGTCGATCGTCGCCGGGCCTTCATGACGCTGGCACCCCAGGTGAGCGAGGCGATGCGTGGGTATATGCTCGCGGTGAAGCGCGCCGATCTCAAGCTTGGGTAACGCGTCGGGCTTGCGGAAGTCATGGTCCCCGGGCAAGGGGGTAACGCCGACTGCCGCCCAGAAGCGGGGAGCGTCGGGCGCTTAGCTCAGCTGGTAGAGCGGCTCGTTTACACCGAGTAGGTCGGCGGTTCGAACCCGTCAGCGCCCACCATTTTCTATAAGGTGCGCACCAAAGTCGTCGCGAGCGCGATCCAGGGAGGATCGGCGACGACCAACTGGCGCGCTCCGGAGCCGGGGGGCAGGAGATGGAGCCGGTCACCCGCCTCCCGCCCGATCAGGCGGCCGAACACGAATCGGCCACCGGGACGCGGGACCAGTACGTCGCGGTTGAGAGCGCCGGTGAACGCATCGGGCTCGATCATGGCGCACCAGATCGTGTCCCCCGTGCGGTAGTCGCCGACCCCGGCAACGACGATGACCGCCACCGCGCCGGCAGGAGCCACCGGCGGCGGCGCACCGGTCGGGCGGCGGGGGGCATGTGCGCCGTTGCCGTCGATTAGCGCCGCGACGGGCAACGTCGTGCGATCGGGCAAGGTGATCAAATCGCCCGCGGTAACCCCGAGTGCTGCCGCGATCCGGTTGAGCCATGCCACCGACACCGTGCGGGTACCGGTTTCGAGACGCCCGATCGTCTGCGCCGTCGTCGGCGGGTTGCACGCGCGCGCGACGTCGTCGAGCGTCAGCCCCTTCGCCCTGCGGACCTCGCGGATCGCGGTAATCATCGATCTCTCCTATCTGGTTATTTTTGCTGTCCTACAGCGATCCAGTCGTGGCAAGAACGTTCTCGACACGACTAGGAACAAGCAATGCGTGAACTGGTGGAACGGCGAGTCGGACGAGCGCGGAGCGTGACGGTGAACATAGCCGAATCGCCGCTCGGATGGCTCGCCGCGCGGGGGCTGGTGGACGCGCGGCAGGTCGAGGCGGGGGAGCGGTTGCGCGGTGACTACGAGACCGCGCAGATCGCGGCGACAACGACGATGCGGTGGGGTGTCGTGCGCGTCGATGGCGGCGGAGGCGACGGACTTGATCCAGGCCTTGCGCAGGTCGCAGCGAAGCGTCGATTTGATGGCGCGATCACCGCGGTCGGGCCGGGGCTATCGGATATTGCGTGGCGGGTGGTCTGCGCGGGCGAGGGATTACCCGTTGCGGAGAAAGGTCTGGGCTGGCCGACGCGATCAGGACGACTGGTGCTGACCCTGGCGCTCGACCGGCTCGCGGATCATTACCGGTTGCGATAGGGAGCGAGTCTCAGTCGAGGGATACGGCCATGCGGTTCGACATCGTCAAATGCCACGGATCGGGGAATGATTTCCCGCTGATCGATGCCCGCGGGATTGAATTGACCGATCACGAATGGGCCGCGGTCGCGCGCGCGCTGGCCGACCGGCGCGGACCGGTCGGGGGCGACGGGCTGCTGTTATTGTTGCCGGGTACGAGCGGCGCGGCATTTGCCATGTCGATGCGCAACAGCGACGGATCGGAAGCAGAGACGTGCCTGAACGGGCTACGCTGCGTCGCACGGCTGGGGTTTGCTGCGATCGGGGTCACGGCGGCGGTGGTCGGGCTCAAAATGTCGACCGCGCGGGTCGAACGTGCGGCAGACGTGGCGACGGGGGTATACGGGGTGCGCGAGACTGCGGGTCCCGCCTCGCTCGACAGTTCGGCGTGGCCCGCGGACCTCGGCCCGGCGGTGCGTGACCGGGGGCAACTGGTCGACGCGGCGATCCCCGCGCTGGGCAGCGAACGACGGTTCACCGCAGTGGCGATGCCCAACCCGCATCTGATCACATTCGTCGACGCAATCGACGAATGTGAGCTGGTCGCGCTGGGCGAGCGGTGCGAAGCAGCGCCCGCGTGGCTGCCGCAACGAGCCAACGTGTCGTTCGTGCGGCTGCTGGGGCGCGATCGGCTCTTCGTGCGGACCTTCGAACGCGGGGTCGGGCTGACCGACAGTTGCGGCAGCGCGATGGCGGCATCCACCTACGCGGCTTGCCTGACAGGGCGCGCGCGGTTCGGTTCTCAACTGACGGTGACCAATCGCGGAGGACTGGTAAAGGCAGCGGCGAGCGAAGACGCGATGGTGACGATCGTTGGAAATGCGACTTGGGAGTGGGATGGGTCGGTCGAGGTCGACCTGGCGCAGGAGATCGCGGGCTCTCTTGCGGTGACTCGCCATTACAACGACGAGATCGCGGCGTGGGCGGCGGTTGCCGACGCGGCGTGCGCTGGATGACCACCGATAAATAATCCGGATGAACCTGTGCCGCTCCCGGTCGTTGAGACCGGTGAGGTGGAACATGATCAGCGGCGACCCCGAAGACGATCTGGCGACGCGACAGGACCCGCGGCTCTATCCGGTGGGGCGGGCGCTGCGAGCCACCTATGATGCGGAAAATCACGACAGTCTGGATCCGGTGGCGACGGGACTGATGCTCGATCTCGCACAGGTAGAGCGGGGGCAGGAGGCGCCGCCACCCTTCGTCGATGCGAGACTGGCGCAGACGCCAGCGACGCAAGGTCAAGCGACATGGATGGCGCGGGTGCGGGGAATATTGTCGGGGCGGCATTAGCTCCGAGTTCGCGGCGATGCATCGTCACCTTTTCGAAGGATATATCATGCCTTCGGCCGCTAAACGGAACCGCCTGCCAGTTCATCGATAGCCTCCACGATCGCCGCTATTGCCGTCGCGAAGCGACAGCGCTAATGCCCGTCAGTCTCAGCGGGCAGGGTCATGGTGGAACGCAGATCCGGAACCTGTCCGAATGACAATGGCCAGATCGCAAAATGCCGAGTGAGAACAAGGCGTTGCGGGTGTAGCTCAATGGTAGAGCAGAAGCCTTCCAAGCTTACGACGAGGGTTCGATTCCCTTCACCCGCTCCAGTTTGAAGGCCGTGTCGAAGACTGACAGCATCTCGAGGATCGTGACACCATGACGAAGGCGAAGTTTGAGCGGAACAAGCCGCACTGCAACATTGGCACGATCGGCCACGTCGATCATGGCAAGACGTCGCTGACGGCGGCGATCACCAAGATCCTGGCGAAGACGGGTGGCGCCACGTTCACGGCGTATGACCAGATCGACAAGGCGCCGGAGGAGAAGGCGCGCGGGATCACCATCTCGACCGCGCATGTCGAGTACGAGACGGTGAACCGGCATTATGCCCACGTCGACTGCCCCGGCCACGCCGACTACGTGAAGAACATGATCACCGGCGCGGCGCAGATGGACGGCGCGATCCTGGTGGTGTCGGCGGCCGATGGCCCGATGCCGCAGACCCGCGAGCACATCCTGCTGGCGCGCCAGGTCGGCGTGCCGGCGCTCGTTGTGTTCATGGACAAGTGCGACATGGTCGACGACGCCGAGCTTCTCGACCTCGTTGAGCTCGAGGTTCGCGAGCTTCTGTCGAAGTACCAGTTCCCGGGCGACAAGATCCCGATC
>JALYTW010000028.1 GCA_030854075.1 Pseudomonadota bacterium | reverse complement strand
TCGCGCCGCCGATGACCCCGACCGCGACGATGTCGCCGATCCTGCCTTGCGCGCTGGCGGTCGCGACCGCGACCGTTTCGGCGCACAGCGACAAGCCGTAGCTCGCGTTTTCGACATTGGCGCCGGTAACGATCGTGCCATCACGCAGCAGCAGCGCGGCACCGACCGCAAATCGCGAATAGGGCGCGTGGGCGTGGCGTGCAGCATCGCGCGCGGCCTTGATCAGACGCGTCGTGAGGTCGGGCGAAGCGTGATCGGTCATGGTGCCACTACGTCCCAGTTGACCGCGCCGTCGATGCCATCGACGCGGCGAAAATCGGTGGCGCGCCAGAGCCGCCACGGGCGCGCTGCATAGGACGGTGCGAACAAATTGGCCATCGCCCAGACCGGGCGGTCGATCGCGGCGGACAGATGATAGGCGGCCTCGACCGGCTTGCTGATCCGCACCAATACCGGTTTGCGGGTGTGGGCCTCGACCATGGCGATGAAGCGGGCGACCTCGTCGATCACGACCGCGCGATCGGGGCGCGCGGGGCAGTCGTCGGCAAAGCTGATGTCGATCGCGGCAGGGAGCGAATCCTTGGTCCGGGGTACGAAGGTATTGAACGCGTTGGCCTGGTCGCTCGCGCGCTGGCACAGCGAATAGCGGTGGACCGCGCCGCGTCGCAGCCCCGCCTCGGGCAACGCCGCCCAATTGGCCTCGAAACCCGGATCGCGCCGGGTCGCGCCGACGGTGGCGGTAAGATAGGCGAAATCCGCGCCGCGCGCGCGTACCGTGCCCCATTCGACCGCGCCCGGATTGGGGCCGAGGTCGACACCCTGAAGCGGGTATCGGGCCGCCGCGGGATGCCAGCCGGTCGCGACGCTCCACCCGCCCACGCCGAGCATGGCCAGCCCCGCCAGCACCGCCGCCGCCTTGATCACGCCCCCTGCCATCAGGCGCGGATATGCAGCACGCAGATCAGCGTGAACAGCCGTCGTGCGGTGTCGAAGTCGATCTCGATCTTGCCCGCCAGCCGCTCCTTGAGCAGGTCGGCGGCGTCGTTGTGAATCCCCCGGCGCGCCATATCGATCGTTTCGATCTGCTGCGGGGTCGATTGCTTGATCGCCTGGTAATAGCTGTCGCAGATCGCGAAATAATCCCGGATCGGGCGACGGAAACGCCCGAGCGCGAGGACCAGGGTTTCGAGCGGGGTATCGTTGTCGCGCTTGATCTGGATCGCGAGCCGCCCCTCCTCGACGCTCAGCGCGACCTTGTACGGCCCGGCATAACCGTCGTCATGCTGGCGCTGGGGCGCGAAGTGATTGCCCTCGATCAGATCGAAGATCGCGATCCGGCGTTCCTGCTCGATGTCCGCCGAGCGCCACAGGATCGTGCGTTCGTCGAGCGTGACGTCTATGATCCGGGGGTCGGCCATCGCCCCGCGATAGCGGCGCGGGTGTGGGCTGTCACTTATCCCCATCATTCCAGCGCAGGTCGCTTGAGCGCATCGGCGACGGGTATAGAAGCGGCGCATGGCCACCCTCGCATTCCCGATCCCCACCGCCGCCGCCGAACCCCAGCAACTCCCCCGCAACGTCGAGGCGGAGGCCGCGATGCTCGGCGCGATGATGATCGACAACCGGTTGGCCGACGACCTGGTCGACCGGCTGGAGCCAACCCATTTCTTCGAGCCGCTGCACGGCCGGATCTTCGCGGCGATCAAGACGCTGCGGTCGAACGACATGCTCGCGACCCCGGTGACGCTGCGGCCGATGTTCGAGGCCGACGAGGGGATGAAGGAACTCGGCGGCCCCGCCTATCTCGCCAGCCTGACGGGCAGCGGCGCGGGACTGATCGGCGCACGCCAGTTCGCGCAGCAGATCTATGACCTCGCGATGCTCCGCGCGCTCGTCACCGTCGGCCGTACGCTGGTCGACCGTGCGATGGACACCAGCGAGGAGGTCAATCCGCGCGCGCAGATCGAGCTGGCCGAGGAGGAGCTGTTCAAGGTTTCCGCCGACGGCGACATCGAGGGATCGGTCAAGAGTTTCGCGCAAGCTACCACCGCGGCGGTGAAGATGGCCGAGCGCGCGCTGAATTCCGGCGGCAACCTGTCCGGGGTAACGACCGGGATCGACAGCATCAACGCCAAGATCGGCGGTATGCACCATTCCGACTTGATGATCCTCGCCGGGCGCCCCGGCATGGGCAAGACGTCGCTCGCCACCAACATCGCGTTCAACGCCGCGCGGCGCTGGATGCGCGACATGGCCGACGGCATCGCGCCCGCCGATTCGGTGGGGGCGAAGGTCGCGTTCTTCAGCCTGGAAATGTCGGCGGACCAGCTCGCGACGCGTATCCTCGCCGAACAATCGCGGATCTCGTCCGAGGCGCTGCGGATGGGCAAGATCAGCCGCGCCGAATTCGGGCAGCTGGCGGCGGCGGCGGCGGAGCTGGAGAATTTGCCGCTGTTCATCGACGATACCGGCGGGCTCAGCATCGGCGCGCTGCATACGCGGGTGCGAAGGCTCCAGCGGCGGCACAACAACGAGATAGGGCTGGTCGTGGTCGATTATCTCCAGCTGCTAACCGGTTCGGGCAACAACCGCGAAGGTAACCGAGTACAGGAGATTTCGGAGATCAGCCGCGGATTGAAGACGATGGCCAAGGACCTCAACGTGCCGGTGCTGGCGCTCTCGCAGCTCTCGCGCGCGGTCGAGCAGCGCGAGGACAAGACGCCGATGCTGTCGGACTTACGCGAATCGGGATCGATCGAGCAGGACGCCGACATGGTGTGGTTCGTCTATCGCGAGGATTATTATGTCGCTGCGAAGGAACCCAAGCGCCCGATCGAGGGCGACAGCGCCAAGGTCCACGACGACCACAATGCCTGGGCGGCGGACATGGAGCGGGTCTATGGCCTCGCCGAGCTGATCATCGCCAAGCAACGTCATGGCTCGACCGGCAAGGTGCGGATGAAGTTCGATCCGACGATCACTAAATTTACGGACCTGGCGGAATATTGAGCGCCGCTACCCGAGGGTTCACACGAGACGCCATCGCGGCCTAGAAGATCGGGTCTTCGCCCGGCCGGGCAGGAGTATGGATCCCGCATTCGACCTTGTCCCAGCCACGCCAGCGACCCGCGCGCGGGTCTTCGCCCGGTTGCACCCTGCTGGTGCACGGTTGGCACCCGATCGAGGGATAACCCTCTGCCTCGAGCGGATGGCGGGGAAGCGTGAAGCGATCGAAATAGGCGGCGAGATCGGCCCGCACCCAATCGCCGAGCGGGTTCACCTTCAACCGCCCGT
>JALYTW010000023.1 GCA_030854075.1 Pseudomonadota bacterium | reverse complement strand
CACCCGCGCAGCGGATGGCGAAGGCAGATGCGTATTCGACCGCGTCGGGGATCACCGCGGATGGCTGGCCGGTTGCGACCGATGGCAAGGCGGCGTGGCTGACGCATTGCTATGCGATGGTCGGGGTCGCGCGCGATGCTGCGCCGAGCACCGGATCGGGGAGCGAGCTGTTCACCCCGATCGGCCAGTCTGCGCGGCGGCTCGATCGCAACTATGCCGTCGTCGGACGGATCGTGGAGGGGATGAACTATCTGTCCGCGCTGCCGCGGAGCGAGGCGACGATGGGGGTCTACGCGACGCCAAGCGAGCGCACCGGGATCGTCCGGGTCCGCTTGGCAAGCGATCTGCCCGTCGGCGAACGGCCGCGGCTCGAGTATCGCGCCGCGGACAATCCCCGCTTCGCCGCCGCGATCGCGCACCGCGAGCGTCCCGACGCGCCGACGGTGCCGACCGGGGCCAGCGTATGCGACGTGCTGCCCGCGGTTCGGCGCGCGCCATAACCGGGCCTTACACTCGATACCTTTGCCTGAAACCGGAGTCTGGTCGACCTCGGTCATCACGCTCTAGCCCTCGGCGGGGGCACCAGCAGCGGCGGCGACGACGCAAATGATCCCGATGACCGCGAACCCGATCTGACGTCCGACACCCCCGGCTTCGGTCCGGCGCGACACCCATATCGCCAGCCCGGCCTGCATCGCATAGAAGAGCGCGAACGCGCGCGACGCCAGCGCGATGACCTGAAACGGATCGGTCAGCCAGACGACCGCGATCGACAGGATTGCGGCGACGATGAACGCCCCGCGCACCCCCAGCTTCTTGCGCGACACCTCGACCGCGATCCCGCCTGCGCCGATCGAATCCGCAATCGCGGCGGACAGCTGGCTCGATACCGCGCCGATTAACACGAAGATGCCGAGGAACGGCGCCACCAGTTCCATGATGTCGAGGATCCCCGCCACCCCTTCCGCATCCTGCGCCCGGCCGAGGAACGGGGTGAGCAGCGCGATAAAGGCGATATAGATCGCCGAGGAAATCCACTGCGACCACCGCATCGTCTTGACCCGCGTCGCCTGATCGTAGCTTTCGCCCATATAACGCGAGGTCTCGAATCCCTGCACCGTGACAATCAGCCCGAGCAGCATCAGGATGCTGTGAAACGACAGCTTGGCGGGGGCGGTCGGCTCGCCGCCACCGCCCGGATGCGCGACCCACCAGATCGCCAGCGCGGCAAGCATCCCCGCGATAATCCCCAGCTTGATCGATACGCTGCCATGCGCGGCGTGTTCGATCTTGCGGATATCGCCCGAAAAGGTGAGCATGGTCAGCGCGACGATGATGACGGTAACGAAGACATTGGCGACCAGCGTGTGCGAATCGGTGGGCACGTTGAGCGGCTTCATCAGGAATTCGGCCAGCAGCTTCAAATAATAGGCGACCGACACCGCATAGGCGATCGCCAGCGTCCCCTGCGCGACGCGCATGCCCCAGGCGAACGGATCGTTGATCGACAGCGTCGCGCCGAGATTTTCGACATGGACGATGTTGAACCGGATGACCCAGCCGACTGCGTAAGACAGCGTCAACAGCAGCGCCATCGCCGCCAATGCCAGGCTACCGAATTCCTTCGCGAGCAACGGGCCGCAGATCAGGAATCCCGATCCGATGATCGAGGCGAGCGGCGTCACCGTCGCGCGCCAGCTGTCCGATCGCGCGAAGCGGCCGAACGTCAGCCCCGCGGACACCGCGACCGCCATCAGTATAGCAACCGCGATGATCACGCGGCGGTTTCGATGACGAACGACATGGATGGGACGCCTTTCCAGCGCGTAGAGAATGGCGTCATGCCCAGACGAATGCTCAGGCGGTGCCGCCGAGCCAGGCGGTGCTGTCGCGTAACTGGCGTTTGTAATCGGGTTCGGCAAGCGCGCGCTGCAACTCGGCGACGCGTTCGTGGACGCGGGTGCGGTTGAACCCGTGGAGCGCGTCGTCGGCCAGCCGGTCGAGCCGGTCGGCATAGGTGCCGATCGTCGCGAGCCGGTTGGGATCGTCGCAATCGAGCGCGATCTCGCCAAGCGCGCGGATGAAGCGCAACGCGGCGACCATGTCGGCGGCACAATATTGCGCCAGCGCACCGAACGACCGGTCGACCAGCGTCTCGAAGCTGACCGGATGCGCGATCACGCGCAACGCGCCGTCCTCGTCGACGCGCAGGTGCGAGGGCAGGTCGCGCCCCGCCAGATCGGACAATCCCGCCGACAGCCAGTCCATGCATGTCACCGCAGTAAACGGATCGTTGACCCCTGGCGACAGCGCGCGCGCCGCGATCTCGACGAGTTCATCGATCAGGAAGCGCAGATCCTGCATCGTCGATCGGCGCGAGCTCATCGAAAACGCACCGCGGATGTCGCGTGCGGCATCGTCGTCGCAGCGCTCGCTCGGATACACCTCCGCCAGCGTCCGTCCAACATGCGCAAAGTCGCCGGGTTGATACTGCAACCGCACCACCAGATCATGTTTGCGCGCCGCCGCCATCAGCGCCTGATCGTCGATCATGTCGACATAGCCGGTCTTCTTCGATCGCACTTGCTGCCGCGATGCCGCCTCCTCGACGGTCGCATCCCTGCTGAAGGTCGCGGGGACGCGCGCGTGATCGGCCAGCTCTTCGTCTTCGGGCCGGGGGTCCCCCACGAACCGCGGGAAACGATCTTGGATCGTGTCGAGCAGACCGTCGCCGATATCCTCGATCACGCTGTTGATGTGGATCTTGCTCGGCACGTGATGGATGAAGAAGATCAGCACCCCGATCGAACACAGCGCCATCCCCACCCCGACCAGCAGCGACAAATTGGGGACGAAACTATACCCCCCCGATTCGTCCGCCGACCGCACCGTGCGCAGGACGAGCAGGCAATAGATGAAGGTCGCGATGAACGTGCCGAGCGTCACCTGGTTGCCGCGATCGCGCATGAAATTGGTCAGCAACCGCGGGCCATATTGCCCCGATGCGTACACCACCGCCGCGATCGTCACCGAAAACACCGTACCCGCCACGGTGATCATCGATCCGCCGATCGACGACAGCATCTGCCGCGCACCGTTGGGCCGCGCCGCATAGAGCCACGGGATCGACTTGATCCACGTCGACCCGTGATAGACGTCGAGCATGATCATGCCCGTCGCCAGTACCATCGCCAGGAACGCCATGATGCTGGGGATGAACCAATAGGTGCTGCCCAGCCGATCGGCGATACGGAGGAACCACGCGCGCACGGTCGTCAGGCGTCCCGGACGCGGAAGGGATAGCTCGGCATTCCCCATCGAAATCCGGCGCAGCGCGGTTTCGTTCCGTTGTTCATGCCGTCACGTCCCCGGGATACGTCGCGTGCACGAAGGGTGCGGCCAGCGCTTGCTCGATCGCCACGTCTGCCATCGCCAGCGGATCGTCAACCCCGATCACGATGTCGCGCGGTCCGGGTGCGGTATCGGGCGCGGCGCGAAAGCTGCCATGCAGCCGATCCCAGACGCTGATCCCGCTCGACCAGTTGCTGTTGCGCAACCGGCGCACGGTCGCATGATGGATGCCGTGCATCCGCGGGGTCGTCAGCACCCACGCCAGGCGATCGTCGAGCGCGCGCGGCAGCGCGAGATTGGAATGGTGGAACAGGATCGACGCGGTGAAGAACCGCTGCCATCGCTCCAGCCCGCGTGGGCCGATTCCGCTTAGCCGCACCTGGACCAGCCGCCACGGTAGCGAGACGATCATGTCAACCATATGAAACCGGATCGCGGTCGACATGTCCATGTCGGGATCGACATGATGGACCCGGTGGAACCGCCAGAGGAACCCGACGCGGTGGGTTGCGACGTGCCACAGGTAGAAGCCGTAATCCATCGCGAGGAACGCGGCGATGCCGCCGAACGGGCGCGGGACTAGATGCGCTAGTCCGCGGCGACGATCGATATTGGTGTGCGCCACCACCCGCGTCGCCGGGGTCTCGATCGTCGCGACCACCGCCGCGCACATCGCTCCCATCGCGACGTTGCGGATCGTGCGGGGGAGCGCGGGATGACGCTGGCGGCGGAGCGGGCGGCGGCGTTCGGCCAGCGCGATCCTCGCGATCCCGAGCGCGGCGACCAGCCCGAGTGCGATCCGCGCACCCGACGATTCGGGCGCAGCAGATCCGGGCCGGCGCGATGGCATCAACATGTGGCCTGGTGGGGGGCATGGCGCGGGAACATCACGCCGCTATAGTCGCACGATGCCGCCTTCGCCACGCATCGCGCTCTTCACCCGCTTCCCGACCCCCGGCGCGGCCAAGACGCGGTTGATCCCGGCGGTCGGTGCTCAGGGTGCGGCGCGGGTGCATCGCCGGCTGGTCGAGCAAACCATCCACACGGTCCGCGCCAGCGGCGTCGCGTTCGAGCTACGCCATACCGGTGCCGTTGCCGCCGCCTTCGCGGACTGGCTGGGCGACGACGTGCCCCTGGTCGAGCAAGGCGCTGGCGACCTCGGCGACCGCCTGGCGCGCGCCGCTGCTCCGGCGATCCTGATCGGCAGCGACGCCCCCGGGCTGACGCCCGCCCACCTCCGTGATGCCGCCACAGCGCTCGCCCGCGCCGATGCGGTGATCGGTCCCGCCGCCGATGGCGGCTATTGGCTACTCGGCATCGCGCGCCCGATGCCATCGCTCTTCGTCGACATGCCGTGGGGCACTGACCGGGTCGCCGCCGAAACGCTGCACCGCCTCGCCGCGGCGGGCATCGATCCGATCCGTCTGCCGGTGCTCGACGATTGCGACCGGCCCGAGGATCTCGCGCGCTGGCCGGATCTCGTCGCGTGACCTCTGCGCTGTCGAACGGCGTATCGATCGTCATCCCGGTCCTCGACGAAGCCGCCGCGCTGCCACGATTGATCCGCGTGCTGTCGGCGCTCCACCCCGCCCCCGCCGAGGTCGTCATGGTCGACGGCTGCTCGGTCGATGCCAGCGTTGCGATCGGCGAGGCGGCGGGATGGCGCGTCATCACGTCCCCCGCGGGGCGCGGCATCCAGGTCAACGCGGGGGTCGCGGCGGCGCGCGCGCCGATCGTCTGCGTTCTCCACGCCGATACGTTCCCCCCCGACGACATGGTCGCGGTGATCGAACGCGTGCTCGCCGACCCGCGCGTGGCACTGGCGGGGTTCACCCCGCTGATCACCGGTGAGAAGACCCGCTGGGGCACCAGTTTCCACAACTGGATCAAGACCTGGTACGCGCCGCTGCTGGTCCGCCCGCACCTGTTCTTCCGCGGCGTCAGGTTGCTGTTCGGCGATCACGCGATGTTCTTCCGCCGCGCCGATTTTCTCAGCGTCGGCGGCTGCGATCCGGGGCTCCCGATCATGGAAGAGGCCGATCTGTGCATCAAGCTCGCGCGGCTCGGGCGAATCCGGCTGGTCAACCGGGTCGTCCATACCTCGGACCGGCGGATCGTCGCCTGGGGGCCACTGAAGGCGAACTGGATTTACTTCAAGGTCGGGATACTCTGGGCGTTCGGCGCGCGCGGACGGCTGGCGCGGCATTACCCGCATGTCAGGTAGCCGAGAGGAACCCGGCCGCGATGCAATGGTCGATCAGTCGCGCGACAAACGCCGGATTCGCGGGGGGAGCAGCGACCCCCGTCAGCGCCCTGAAGCGCGTATCGTCGAACCGCGGGTTCCGCTGGAAATAACTGCTGTAGAGCCCCGCGACACGCGTATAGAGCCGCCGTTCGAGTGGTGGCAGCGTCGCAGGATCGAATGCCGCCGGATCGACATAGGTCGGCGCCGCGAATTGTGGATAGGAACCGATCACCGCCGCCCAGTCGGCCACCCCGATCGGGCGGCCCGAGACGAGGTGATACCGACCCCCCGCAGCCCGCGTCATATCCTCGGCGATCGCGACGATCCCGCCCGCGACATGATCGATCGGCACGAAATCGAGCGTTGCCTCGGCGCGCGCGGGCAGCCGGGTCACGCGCGCTTCCGCGATCAACTTGAACGCCGCATAGATCGTGTCGAAATGCCGGATCGCGCCGCTGTCATAGTCGCCGACGACGATACTGGGCCGCACGATCGCGTAGGGGAGCCCGCTCGCCGCGACCACTGCCTCCGCTGCCGCCTTGCTCGCCTCGTACCCGTTGGCGAAACCGTCGTCGGGCAGCGGATCGTCTTCGCCGATCGCGCCATCGCGGTTGCCGCAGACATAAGCAGTGCTGACATGGATCAACGGGATCGCGCGCGCTTGCGCCAGTTCGACTACCGCCGCGGTCCCGTCGACATTGACCGCGCGGTACTCGGCTTCGGCGAGATCGAACCGCACCGTCGCGGCGCAATGGATGATCAGATCGTGCGCGTCCGCCACCGCGATCCGGGTCTCGTCGTCCAGCCCCAGCCCAGGGGTCGCCAGATCGATCGTGAGCAGCCCCGCCACCGCAACCTCGCTACCGTCATTGCCCAGGATCGTGCGGTTGCGATGAACCCCCGCGGTGACGCGATGCCCGCGCGCGACCAGCCGCCGCGCGACCTCTCCCCCGATCAGTCCGGCGGCACCGGTCAGCAAAATATCCATCGGCGCGTCTTTCCACGCTTCGATGTGCAACCGCAACGCAGCCTGGTCCGTAAGTACGCCCGATGACGCATGACCTGATCGTAATCGGCGCGGGCTCCGCCGGCCTGACCGCTGCGGGGGGTGCCGCGATGTTCGGGCTAAAGGTCGCGCTGATCGAGCAATCCGCGATGGGTGGCGAATGCCTCAACACCGGGTGCGTCCCCTCCAAGGCGCTGCTCGCCGCCGCGAAGCGAGCGCAGTGTGCCCGCGAACCGACCTGGATGGGGGTGACACTGCCCGACGCTGAGGTCGATTTCGCGGGGGTCCACCGCTATCTGCACGATTGCATCGCTGCGATCGCACCGCGTGATTCGCAAGCGCGGTTCGAGGCCATGGGGGTCGACGTCTTCCGCGACACCGCGCGCTTCGTCGGTCGGCGCGAAGTCATGGTCGGGGACCGCCGCCTCGCCGCCCCCCGCGTCGTGATCGCAACAGGGTCTCGCCCCGCGATTCCCGACGTGCCGGGGCTTGCCGCAATTCCCTATCTCACCAACGAGACCCTGTTCGCGCTCGACACCCTGCCCGACCATCTCGTCATTATCGGCGGCGGCGCGATCGGGGTCGAGATGGCGCAGGCGTTCCGCCGCCTCGGATCGGCGGTGACGATGGTCGTCCGCGGCACGCTGCTCGCGCGCGACGACGCCGATGCCGCCGCGCTCGTAACCTACCGACTGACCCGCGAGGGCGTGACGATCCTGTCCAATTGTTCGGCGACGCACGCCGCGCGCGAGGGCAACGGCCTCAGGCTGATGCTCGACAACGGCACCACGATCGTCGGGTCGCATCTGCTGGTCGCGACCGGTCGTCGCGCCAATGTCGACACGCTCGATCTCGCCGCGGCGGGCGTCGTGCACGGCAAGCGCGGAATCGTGGTCAATGCGCGCCGCCGCACGAGCAACCGCTGCATCTATGCGATCGGCGATTGTCGCGACGGCCCGCGCTTCACCCATGTCGCGGGGTACGAAGGCTCGCTGGTCGCGGTGGCGGTCGCGCTCGGCTGGGCGGGCAAGGTCGACTGGCGCGCGCTACCCCATGTCACCTATTGCGACCCCGAACTCGCGCAGATCGGTCTGACCGAGGCCGAGGCCCGTGACCAGCACGGCGATGTCGACGTCACCTGCGAGGATGTCGCCGACAATGATCGCGCGGTGACCGAGGGCGATACGACCGGTTTCCTCAAACTGGTCCGTCATCGCGGTAGGGTGGTCGGCGTGACGATCGTCGGCGCGCACGCGGGCGAGCTGCTGCTCCCCTGGACGCAGGTCATCACCGGCAAGACCTCGACCTTCGCGCTGGGATCGGCGATCGTCGCCTACCCCACCCGGTCCGAACTCGCCAAGGCCGCCGCCTTCGCCACGCTCCAACCCACGGTCTTCGGCATCTGGCCGAACCGCTGGGCGCGCTTCCTCGCCAGGGTCAGGCGATGACCGTATCCCGCAACGCCCCCACCGGACCCTCGCCGTTCCGGGTCGAGGCCTGCGCACTGCCCCGCGCGAAGTTCACCGATCCCGCCGTCACCGCCGCGGGCGAAGCGCGCGCGCACGTGCCGCTCGTCGCGCTCGACACCTTGTGGTTCAACACCGGCACGCTCTGCAACCTTGCCTGCGCGAACTGCTACATCGAAAGCTCCCCGACCAACGACGCGCTCGTCTATCTCGCCGCCACCGATGTCGCCGGCTATCTCGACGCTATCGAGCGTGACCGGCTGCCGACCCGCGAAATCGGCTTCACCGGCGGTGAGCCGTTCATGAACCCCCAGTTCCTCGCGATGCTCGACGACGCGCTATCGCGCGGCCACGACGCGCTCGTGCTGAGCAACGCGATGAAACCGATGCGGCGCCATGAGCAAGCGCTGCTGGTACTCTATGCGAATTATGGCCACCGGCTGACGCTGAGGATCAGCCTCGATCATTATTCGCCAATCGTCCATGAAGCCGAACGCGGACCCCGCAGCTTCGCGATTGCGCTCGATGGCCTCGCCTGGCTCTCCAACCACGGCTTCTCGATCGCGGTCGCTGGACGCCATCTCGCGCAGGAAACCGACAGCGTGGCGCGCGCGGGCTACGCCGCGCTGTTCGCGGACCGCGGGATCGCGCTCGACGCGCACGATCCCGCGCGGCTCGTCCTGTTCCCCGAAATGGACGCTCATGCCGATGTCGCGGAGATCACCACCGCCTGTTGGAGCATCCTCGGCCGATCCCCCGCCGATATGATGTGCGCCACCAGCCGGATGGTCGTCCACCGCAAGGGCGAAGCCGCCCCGCGCGTCGCCGCCTGCACCCTGATCCCCTACGATCCCGGCTTCGACCTGGGCGCGACGCTCGCCGAGGCAAGCCGCGATGTCTCGCTCAACCACCCGCACTGCGCGCGCTTCTGCGTGCTCGGCGGTGCGAGCTGCTCGGCATAAGCGGCACGCCTCTTTCTATCGCGCGGATCGGCACATCGGCGGCGGAATTGGCAACCGGGCGCGCGTCGTTAACGCCGGTCAGCCGGGACGATTTCGATGATGGTGTCACCGGCACGGACCGTTGCCGTGTCGCCGTCGAAAACCCCCGCGCCTGCGCCCTTCCGGATCAGGCGGAGCCCAACGCCGGACGTGATCGAGCGTAGCGGCAGCCCTTCCTCGTCCACCCGCGCCGCGCGTTCGACGATGACCACGCGGCCATCGGCCGATGCGAGATCGCGCAGGTAATCGACCGCATGCAGGCTTTGGGACGAGCGGGCGAGGAGATGACCGCCCAGGCTTACCGGGTTGATTACCGATCCCGCGCCCGCTTGGCGAAGCAGGTCTTCGTTTTCACTCGATCGGATGCTGACGCTGATGGGCACGCCGGGATTCAACCGCCGCGCACTCAGCACGACCAGCGCGGCGGTATCGTCCCGTCCCATCGACACCAGCACCGACCGCGCGCGCGTGACGTAGGCCGCCCCCAGCGTTTCATCATGAGTCGCATCGCCCAGCAGCACGATCACGTCTTGGCGCTTGGCGAGCGCGAGCCGCTCCGCGTCCTGATCGACCACGACGATGCGTTGCGGGGCGATCCCTTCGCGCAATAGTTCCTGGGTCGCTGCCAAGCCGCCCGCACCGAAGCCGCAGATGACATAATGATCGTGAAGCGTCCGTCCGATGATCCGCGTCCTTATCCGCTGCCAACTATCCTGGAACACGAAGCTATACGCGCTGCCGAGGAAAATGAGCCAGACGAACAATCGGATCGGCGTGACGACGAAGCTGTCGAACATCCGCGCGCTGGTCGTGACCGGAACGATATCCCCATAGCCGACCGTCGTGACCGTCACCGTGGTGAAATACACGATATCGAGGAACGAGATATGTCCGTCCGCGGTATCGCGCAGCCCGTCGCGATCCACCCAATGGCCGATCAGTGCGATGCCGAGCAACCCAGCAACGAGCAGCGCCCGAAGGCCCAGCGACTGCCAGACGCTCACCCCGCTTCGGCGTTCGAGAAACCGCTCGCCGCTGCGATTCCAGAGACCGCGTTGTCGGGTCGTTCGGTTCATCCCGCACCCATGCCGTGCTCAGAGCCTATGCCGTGCTCAGACCCTATGCCGCGCTCAGTCAACGCCGCGAACCTCGGCGAGCATCTTCTCGCCGAGTTCGGCATGCGTCAGGATCGAGATATCGCCGGTCGTTTCGAGCACCATGACCGCGACGTCACGCGGATCGGCGATGTTCGCCTGGCGTAGCTTGGCGCGCAGGTCCTGCTCGGTCATCCGCCCCTCTCGCAGCCCTGATTCGACGAAATCGCCGCCGCGCATCAGCAACAGCGGTTCGTTCTCGATCATGCGCCTCACCCGGCGCACGCGCCGCGCGAAGGTCAATCCGACCTGTGCCGCCATCAGCACCGTCATCGCCGCGATCGACTGGACGAAGCTGATCCAGTCCGTGGCCACACTGGCATTGGCGAGCAGCGAGCCCGTCGCCAGCGTGACGACGAAATCGAACGCGGTCATCTTCGACAGCGATCGGACGCCAGCGATCCGAACCAGCGCGATGATCCACGCCAGCGCTGCGATCGAGAAGACCGCCGCGCGAAGCAACGCGTCGGTCATGGTCGCGTCGGTCAGGTCGGGCATGGTCGGGCCCCCGCGCGATTAGCGCCCGGCGGCTACCCAGGTCGCGACCTCGCCCGCGACCCGGTTCGCCGCCTGGTTCAACGCGGGGGCCGATGTCGCCGCATCGATCGCGGCAACGGGTACCCGCGCCTCGAACCGGCGTTTTTCGACACTGGTTCCACCAGCGCGGCTCAGCGCCGCGTCATAGGTCACCACGGCTTCGCGCGTGGTCGCATCGATCCCGAACGCCCGCAGTTCACCCGCCAGCGACGCGCTGGGATCGCCGATCGATTCAATCGACGAGAGGACCACCATCCCGGTCTGCGCGGTCAGCGTATCCGCGAGCAGCCGCGCGAACAGGTTCGCAGGTGGCTCTGACCATAATGCATCGGGGACATAGGCGATCGTCGTCGGCGATTCCTGGACGGGGATACGCGCGGTTGCCAGCGACGCCGGGATCGTCGGCACCTTGACCACGATCGACTTGGCGGTCGCCGAATCCCGCTGCGCGCCGACCGCCGGGGCGGACGCCGCTTCCAGCGTCAGCAAGTGCGGCGGCGGCTTCGCTCCGAAGCTGATGCAGCCGGTCAGCGACAGACTGGCACCGATGATCAGGGCGGGCACGAGAATCGGAGTCTTCATGGTCACTTGCCCTTGTAGTCGGGGAGTTTGGGTGAACCGATCAGCGAACTCGCGCCCTGCTGGTCGACCTTCTCGGCGATCGACGACAGCGCGGTCGCGGTCTTGCGCAGATCGCGGACCAGCCGGTTCGCCTCGGGGATCGTCTGGGTGGAAAACGTCTTCAGCCCCGGCCGTGCATCCTGGATCGCCCCGTTCAGCGTCTCGGCGCTCTGCTGTGCCGCCGCGATCGCCTGGTTGAGGTTCCGCATCGCGGGTTTGACGTCTTCGGCGAGCACCCCGTTGGTGGTGTCGGCGAGCTTGCCGATCGACTGCGCGGCATCGCCGGCCTGCTGGATCGCGACCCGGGTTTGCGCCAGCGTTGCCGCGATCTCAGGCCCGCGATCCGCCAGCGCGTTGCTCAGCCGGTTGGTGTTTTCGAGAATGCCCGCGATCGACGTCTGGTTGCGATCCGACAGCAGCCCCGTCAGCCGCTCGGTCAACGTCGACAACCGTTCGAGCAGCTGTGGCGCCGAATTCAGGATCGCGCCAAGCCCGCCCTGCTTGGTCGGGATAACCGGCACGCCATAGGGGCATACTTGTGCATCGGGGGTGTTGGGACATGCGATCGGCTTGGCACCCTTGCGCGCGCCATCGAGCGACACCTGACTGACCCCGGTAAAGCCGACCCCTGCGACCGTGGCGGTCGTCCCCTCGAGCACCGGCGTCTTGTCGTTGACGCTGATCCGGACGCGGACGAACTGCGGATCGTTTTTCCACAGCGCGATTTCTTTGACCTGCCCCGATGGCACGCCCGAGAACGTCACCGCAGAACCCTTGGCGAGCCCGTCGACCGCCTGCTTGAAGAAGATGTCGTATTCCTTCTCCGACGCACCGCCCAGCCGCGCGATCCACACCGTGAAGATCGCGAGCACCGCGAGCAGGATCAGCACGACGGCGCCGACGAGGACATGGTTCGAACGGGTTTCCATCAGCGTGTCCCTGATTCTGTTTCGACGGCCTCGTCATCGCCGCGTTCGGCGTCGGCATTGTCGGTGGTGGCGAGCGCCGCCGTGGCGGGACGCTCTTTTATCTCGGCTTTGATATCGGCCTTGCCCGCCAGCGCCGCGCGCCCCCGCGGGCCGTTGAAATATTCCTGGATCCACGGATGGTCCAGCGCCAGCAGTTCATCGATCGTGCCGACCGCGATCACCTTTTTGTCGGCAATCACCGCGACCCGGTCGCAAATCGCGTACAGCGTGTCGAGGTCATGGGTAATCAGGAACACGGTGAGTCCCAGCGTCCGCTGCAGCCCGAGGGTCAGTTCGTCGAATCCCGCCGCGCCGATCGGGTCGAGCCCGGCGGTCGGCTCGTCGAGAAACAGCAGTTCGGGATCGAGCGCCAGCGCCCGCGCCAGCCCGGCGCGCTTCCTCATGCCCCCCGACAGTTCGGACGGGAATTTGGGGCCGGCGTTCGCGGGCAGTCCGGTCATCACGACCTTGTATGACGCGATCTCGTCGAGCAGCGCCTGATCGAGCTCGGGGTAGAATTCGCGCAATGGCACCTGGACGTTCTCGGCGACGGTCAGCGTCGAAAACAGCGCGCCGCCCTGGAACAGGATGCCCCAACGCTTGCGGATATTGGTCGCCTCGGTCGGATCCCGGCCGATCGTCGGTTCGCCGAACACCGTGATCTCACCCTCGTCGGGAATCTGGAGCCCGATGATCGATCGCATCAGCACCGATTTTCCGGTGCCCGACCCACCGACCACCCCCAGGATCTCGCCGCGCCGTACCTGCAGGTCAAGCTTCTCGTGGACGACTTGGTCGCCGAAGCTGTTGGTCAGCCCCGCAACGTCGATGACGATATCGTCTCCGGATCGCTTGTTACCACGTGGCATCAGTTCCACCCCAGCCAGGTGAAGAACACCGCGAAGAACGCGTCGAGCACGATCACCAGAAAGATCGCCTGGACGACCGCCGCGGTCGTCCGCAGGCCGACCTGTTCGGCGTTCGCCTCGACCTGCATCCCCTGGAAACACCCCGCCACCGCGATGATCGCACCGAAGACGGGGGCCTTGATCAACCCGACGTACAGGTCGGTGATGGGGACGACCTCGCGGATCCGCTGGATGAAGGTAACCGGCGGGATGCCGAGCGTCAGCCACACCAGCAGCCCGCCGCCAACCAGCGCGATCAGCGAGGAATAAAAGCCGAGCAGCGGCATCAACAGGATCGCGGCTATCGTCCGCGGCACGACGAGTGCCTCCATTGGCGACACGCCGATCGTGCGCATCGCGTCGATTTCCTCGGTCAGCTTCTGCGTTCCGATCTGCGCCGCGAACGCGCTGCCCGATCGCCCCGCGACCATGATCGCGGTCATCAGCACCCCCATTTCGCGCAGCGTCAGCCGCCCGACCAGGTTGATCGTGAAGACCTCTGCGCCGAACTGGCGCAACTGCACCGCGCCCTGCTGCGCGATGACGATCCCGATCAGGAAGCTCATCAGCCCGACGATGCCGAGCGCGGCCACGCCGACATTGTTGAATTGCGTGACCACGGCGTTGAAGCGAAACCGGCGCGGATGCCGCGCCACCGATGCGAAGGCTATCGTCGTTGCGCCAAGAAATCCGAGCAGTCCGTAGAAGGTTTGGAGCGTCTTCGCCGCCGCATCGCCGATCTCTTCGAGCACCCGCGTGACTGCGGTGCCCTTGTGTTCGCGCATCGTCACCGGCTCTGCCGAACTGACGACCTGGTCGAACAGCTGCTGATCGTCCTCGTCCAGTCCCTCGACCTTGGCGGCATGGCGTTCCGCAAACCGATGGACGATCCACGCGCCGACGGTATCGATCCGCTCGACCTGGCTCAGGTCGACCATCGCGATCGTGCCATCGATCGCATCGAGGCGGTCGGGTAAATCGCCGAGCCGCCGCAGCGACAGATCGCCGGTGAAGCGCAGCGTTCCGCCCGCATCGCTGATCTGTTCGAAATCGGGCTTGGCGCTCATCGCTCGCCCTAATGGGGTAAAGTCGTTGCAACGGCAAGACGAATGCCGGTCGCGACGAACCGATCGAACTGGCCAGCTGACGTCATAACAGCAGGTCGACCGCATGGATGCCAAGGCCCACCAGCCCGCCGACCAGCGTGCCGTTGACCCGGATATATTGCAGATCGCGGCCGACCGCATTCTCCAGCCGCCGCGTGATCGTATCGGCATCCCAGCTATGGACGGTTTCCGACACCAGTCGGACGATCGCGTCGCCATAATCGGCGGCGATGCCGACCGCGGCGCGGCGGACGAAGCGGTTGATCGTAGTCGCGAGCCGCCGGTCGGTTAGCAGCGTATCGCCGAGTTGGCGCAGGATATCGCCCAGCCGTCCCGCCATCGCCGCCTCCGGATCGCGCGCAATCGCCAACAGCATGCTGCGGGCCTGTTCCCACAGCCCGTCGAGCCAGCGCTGCATCGCGGGGTTGTCGATCAGGTCGGTCTTGAGCGTTTCAACCCGCGCGCGCACCCCGGGATCGTGGCGCAGGTCCCAGGCGAACCGGTCGAGTCCCTCCTCGGCCTTCAGCCGCAGCGGATGCTGCGGATCATCCGCCATGTCGGCGAGCAACTTGTCGAGCCCATTGATCAGCCGATCCGCGACCGCCTCGTCGAGCCCGGTCCAGCGGAGCAGCGATCCCGCCCGGTCGTGGACGATCTGGCGGATCAGGTAATCGTTGGTCGACAAGGCTCCTGACGCCCAGCGGATCGCAGCGGCGAGTAGCGGGGTGTGCCGTCCCTCCTTCATCGCTGCGTCGAGCAACTGGCCCGCGATCGGCGCGATCTCGGTTTCGCGCAGCCGGTTGGCGACCGCGCCCTTCACCATTCCGCCCAGGCGCTCCGGATCGAGCGCCTCGAGCATCTGCGCGACCAGCTTCGAGGCGCCTTGGCGAAAGCTGCCCCCAGCGCTCTCGGGAGGATCGGTCAGCCAGCGCGCGATCGCGCCCGCCACGTCGAGCCGCCGCATCCGCCGCGCGACCACTCGGGGAATCAGGAAATTGTCGCGCAGGAACTGGGCAAGCTGGTCGCCGATCCGGTCCTTGTTGCGCGGGACGATCGCGGTATGGGGAATCGGCAGCCCCAAGGGATGACGAAACAGCGCGGTCACCGCGAACCAGTCGGCCAGCCCGCCAACCATCGCGGCCTCGCTGAACGCCTGTACGAACCCCCACCATGCCGGACCGTGGGCTGCCTGGTAGCGGCTGAACAGGAACACCCCCGCCATCGCAATCAATAGCGCGGTGGCGACCCGGCGCATTCGGACCAGGCCTGGCGGGGGCGCCTCATGCGCAGGGCTGGCACTGGTGAACGGCGTCATCCTGCTACCAAGCCCCGAGCGCGGCGAATGTTCAACCCTTGGTTTGCCTCGCCGTCACTCGGCAGGCTGCACGCCCGCGTCATCGTCGCCCCGCCCCAAGCGCGGTGCGACCGGCCCCAGCGTCGGGCGTCCGGCGTGCGGGCCGGGCAGTTCGACGACGTCGCTGCCGTCATCGCCGGGACGATAGGTGATCAGCCGACGCCCGATCCGCGTTCCGATCGCGCGCTCGACCCCTACCGCCAGGCTGAAGCTCGACGGCACGATCAGCAGCGTCAGCACGGTCGACAGGATCAGCCCGCCCATCACGGTCACGCTCATCGGCGCGCGGAACGATCCGTCGCCGGTCAGCGCCAGCGCGGTCGGGATCATCCCGGCGACCATCGCGACCGTCGTCATCACGATCGGCTGTGCGCGTTTGTGACCAGCATCCATGATCGCCTCGAACTTGGCGACGCCGTGCGCCATTTCCTCGAGCGCGAAATCGACCAACAGGATTGAATTTTTCGCGACGATGCCGAGCAGCATCAGCAACCCGATATAGACCGGCAACGACACCGACATCCCCGCCAGCCACAGCGCGATGCACGCGCCCAGCGGGGCGAGGAACAGCGAACCCAGATTGACGAACGGGGGCAGGAAGCGGCGATAGAGCAGCACCAGCACCGCGAAGAGCAGGAAGAACCCGGCCGCGACTGCGGTGATGATGTTGACGACCAGTTCGTGCTGCGCCTTCGATTGGCCGACCGCCAGCTTGCTGACTCCGAGCGGCATGTTCTGCAACGCGGGCAGCGCATTGATCTGCTTCATCGCATCGCCCTCGATGACCCCGGGGGCGAGATCCGCGCCAACCGTTAACTGGCGCTGCTGCGCAATCCGGTCGATCTGGGTCGGACCCGCACCAAAGCCGATCGAGGCGACGACCTTGAGCGGCACCGATCCGCCAGACGCGGTCGGCACCGGCAGGTTCTCGATCGTCGACAGCTTTTCGCGCGCGCTCTGGGCCAGCGCGACCCGGATTGGGATTTGTCGGTCGGACAGCGAGAAACGCGCGCTGTTCTGGTCGATGTCGCCCAGCGTCGCGACGCGGATCGCATTCGACAGCGAACTCGTCGTCACCCCGAGATCGGCGGCGAGGTCGAGCCGCGGCTTGATGACGATTTCGGGCCGCTCGAGCCCGCCCTCGACCCGCGGCGTCTGGATCGATTTAAGCTGCGCCATCTGCGCGACCAGCGCATCCGCGGTCGTCTGGAGCAAGCGCGGGTCGTCACCGCCCAACGTCAGACTCAGGTCGCGCGAACTGCCACCCCACCCGTTGTTGTTGCGGAACGATACCCGCGCATCCGGAATCGCGGCGAGTGTTGGCGCCAGTCCGCGTTCGAACTGGATGCTCGTCTGCTTGCGGTCCTTGCGCAGCATCGCGGTGACCCGTCCCCTGGCGACAAAGGTGCGCTGATAGACCGAATCGACGCTTGGTTGCGCCTCCAGGATCTGCGCGACCTTGTCGGTCACCCGCTTGGTCTGTTCCAGGGTCGAACCCGGCGGCAGGTCGATCAGCGCGGTGCTGCGGTCGTTGTTGCGCGGTGGCTGGAACTCCTGCGGCAGCTTCGCGAAGATGACGACGGTCAACACCAGCGCCAGCAATGCCATCCCCATTACCCAGACCCGATGATCGCGCAGCATCGACGTCAGCCAGCGCCAGCCTCCGCGCGCCGCGGCGCGCTGCTGGGCGCTCTGGTCGAGCGTCCAGCGCAGGGTGCGCATGTAGATGCGCATGATCAGTCCGTCGCGGCCTTCGACATGCCCGCTCGCCTTCAGGAAATACGCCGCGACCATCGGTGTGATGAGTCGCGCAACCCCCAGACTCATCAGCACCGCCGCGACGACGGTCAGCCCGAAATTTTTGAAATACTGGCCGGAAATGCCGGGCATCACCGACACCGGCATGAACACCGCGACGATCGACATCGTCGTCGCCAGCACCGCGAGCCCGATCTCGTCGGCGGCATCGATCGATGCCTGATAGGCGGATTTGCCCATCCGCATATGGCGGACGATATTTTCGATCTCGACGATCGCATCGTCGACCAGCACGCCCGCGACCAGGCTCAGCGCCAACAATGTCATGACGTTGAGGCTGAACCCCATCATGTCCATGAACCAGAAAGTCGGGATCGCGGACAGCGGGATCGCGAGCGCGGAGATGGCGGTCGCGCGCCAATCGCGCAGGAACAGGAATACGACGACGACCGCGAGCACCGCGCCCTCGATCATCGCCTCGATCGCGCCTTCATATTGCAGTTCGGTGTCGTCGACCCCGGTCGACAACAGCTTGAACTGCACGTTGGGGTTGCGCTTTTCGAGCTCGGCGAGCTTCTTTTCGACATCGCGATACACCGTGACGTCCGATGCGCCCTTGGTGCGCTGGAAGTCGAAGCTGATCACCTGCCGCCCGTTGATCGACGACAGCGAGGTCTGCTCTGCATTCGAATCGCGGACATCGGCGATGTCCGACAGTCGCACCGTCCGCCCGTTACCGGCGGAAATCAGCGTGTCGCCGAGCGCGAAGGCATCGGCGGCGTTGCCGAGCACGCGCACCGCCTGTTCGGACCCGGCGATCTCGGCCTTGCCGCCGGTCGCATTCAGATTGGTCGCGCGCAGCTGCGCGTTGATCGCGGTCGCGGTCAGGCCATAGGCCTGAAGCTTGGCCGGATCCAGGATTACGCGGATTTCGCGGCTGACCCCGCCGTTGCGCTGGACCGCGCCCATCCCGGGAATCGACAGCAGCGACTTGGTCACGGTGTCGTCGATGTACCAGCTCAGCTGTTCGACGGTCATGTCGGTCGCGCTCGCCGAAAAGCTCGCGACGTCGTTGCTGGTCGTGTCGACCCGCCCGATCTGCGGCTCCAGGATGCCATCCGGCAGATTGCTCCGGATCTGCGTGATCTGATCGCGCAGGTCGTTGACGACACGATCGATGTTGGTGCCGATCTGGAACTGGATCGAGGTCGTCGAGCTGCCCTCGCGCACCGTCGATCGGATCTCGTCGATCCCCTGGATGCCGCGCGCGGCGGCCTCGACGCGCTTGGTCACCTGGGTCTCGAGTTCGCTCGGCGCGGCACCGGGCTGGCTGATCGTGACATAGGCGACCGGGAAGTCGATGTCGGGATCGGCGTTCACGTCCATCCGCATGAAGCTGACGACCCCCGCCAGCGTCAGCGCCAGGAAGATGACGATCGGCGGCACCGGGTTGCGGATCGACCACGCCGAGATGTTGCGAAAACTCATAACGCGTCAGCTCGCCTTCTGATTGACCGGTTTGACCTTCTGGCCGGGGCTGAGGAACGCCCCGGCGGAGGCGACGACGCGTTCGGTGCCGTTGAGACCCCCGGTCACCGACACCCCCTGATCGGTGACCTGCCCGACGGTCACGTCACGGCGAACCGCCTTGTTGTCGGCACCGACGACATAGACGTAATTGCCCTTGCGGTCGCTCTGCACCGCCGATTCGGGCAGCTGGGGCACGCTCGCCGCGCCGCTGATGATCTCCGCCTGCGCAAAGCCACCAGGCCGCAACGCCGGATTATATTTCAGCGCGACCCGCGCAATCCCTTGCCGGGATTGCGGATCGATGACGGGGGACACCTGCCACACCTCGCCCTTGAAGCTCTGGGCCGATCCCACCGGGGTGACCACCGCGGGCGCGCCGACATGCATCGTCGCGAGGTCCTGCTCGCTCATCTGCGCGCGCAATTCCATCTGCCCGCCCTTCGCCATGCGGAACAGCATCCCGGATCCCGCGCTCACGACCTGCCCCGGCTCGACGTTGCGCGCCAGCACCAGCCCGGCGGCGGGAGCGCGGATATCGAGGCGGCCGTTGCGTGCCTGCGCCTCGCGCAGCGTGGCCTGCGCCACCCTGACCCGCGCCGCCGCCGACTGGAGCGTCGCCTGCTTGCGCTGGAGATCGGCTTTCGAGATGAACCCGCGGTCGACCAGCTGGGCGGCGCGGTCGAGCTCGGACTGCGCGATCGACTGGTCGGACTTGGCGACCGAGATCTGCGCCGCGAGCGACTGCGCGGTCTGGTTCTGGACCGACCGGTCGACACTGGCGAGCACCTGCCCCGCGGTTACCCACTGGCCCGGTTGAACCCGGACCGCGGTGACCATCCCGCCCTCGCCCGCCACGCCGACGGGCATATCGACCCGCGCCGCGATCGTCCCAGTCGCGCTGATCGTGCGATCCACCGTGTTCCGCCCCGGCACGATGACGCTGACACTCGGGACCTGTTCGACCGTCTTCGCGTCGGCGGGCGCGGCGGCCGGCTTCTTGTGACCGAATACAGTCCACGCGAGCGCGGCGATCAGGAGCGCGACCACGATCCCGACGATGATGTTGCGCTTGCGGCGGCGACCCTCGCCGTCAAAATCGGGCAACGCCGGATGCTCGTCCTGCGAAATCGTCCGCGGTTCGTAGTTCATGCGCGTTGCTCGTCCCCGTGTCGGCCATCGGTCGGCATGCCACTAGGCATCCCACCGTCGTTATCGCTACTGTATTATCTTAATAAGTCACTTCACTCAAGCCCCGTGTCCGGGATTGCGCGGTCATGCGCGAAACCGCTCCGATCCGCAACAACAAGACGCTATGTTCATCCAAGGTTGACCTCAACTAGAACAAGACTGCAATCGGACTGCAACAGTAAAGGACAATGAAACGATGCGAATAACGATAGCGCGAATCGCGATGGGGCTGGCGGTGACGCTGCCGGCCGGGGCGATCGCCCAGCAACCAATGCCCTCGATCGAACCGATGGTGCCCGCGAACGGGACGGTGCTCGACGTCAATGTGGAGGGCCGCACCACGCGGGTCCCGGATATCGCGACGATCCGCGCCGGGGTGGTCAGCCAGAGCGCGACCGCGGCGGCAGCGTTGACCGACAATGCCCAGCGGATGACGCGCGTGCTCGCCGCGTTAAAGCAGGCACGGGTTGCGGATCGCGACATCGCGACCTCGACCGTCGGGCTGAGCCCGCAATATCGCTACGCGGATGGCAAGCCGCCGGTGATCACTGGGTACCAGGCGACCAACACGGTCACGATCCGGTTTCGTGACGTCGCCAAGTCGGGCAGTGTGCTCGACGCGCTGGTCGCGCAAGGCGCAAACCAGATCGACGGTCCCAATCTCTCGATCGACCAGCCCGATGCGGCGCTGGACGAAGCGCGGACCGATGCGCTCAAGCGCGCCCGTTCTCGCGCGGACCTCTACGCGGCCGCTGCGGGGCTGCACGTTGTCCGGATCGTCACGATCGCCGAATCAGGGCAGAATAGCGGGGGTCAGCCGCCGCGCCCGATGATGTACGCCCGTGCGCAGATGGCGGACGCCAAGACCGAGATTGCGCCAGGGGAGCAGGACGTCACCGTGACGCTGTCGGTCCGCTTCCTCCTGCAATAAAAAAAGCCGCCCGGGTCGCTCCGGGCGGCTTCTTTCTCGTGTCGATGGGGGCGCCGCGTTAGCGAACGCTGCCCCGCCGGACCAGATTGACGATCGCGAGCAAGATAACCGCGCCGATCAGTGAATAGACAAACGACATCACCGTGATGGCTTGGTTAAGCCCGGCACCGAAGATGAACGATGCAATGACCGCGCCCACGATCCCGACGACGATATTAAGCAGGATGCCCTGCTGCCCGTCGGTTCGCATGATCATGCTGGCCAGCCAACCACAGATGCCGCCCACGATCAGCCAAATGATGATACCCATGTTACTCGTCCCTCCGTTGATCCCGTATCCGGGCGATGAGGGAAAAACTCGCATGCGGATGATATTGTTCCGGGCGCGTTTCGTTTTTTTGCGATCGATCGGAATTTTCTCAGTAT
>JALYTW010000188.1 GCA_030854075.1 Pseudomonadota bacterium | reverse complement strand
CTAACTGGCGAGCGTCGGGAACGCGGCGCGGAACGCCGCGACCTTGGGCTTGTCCCAACGGACGATGTACGGATGGCTGGGATTTTTATCGTAGAAATTCTGGTGATACGCCTCGGCCGGATAAAATTTGCCGGTTTCCAGCTTGGTCACGATCGGCCCGGAGAAGCGATGCGCCGCGGACAGCTGCGCAATATACGCCTTCGCGGCACGCGCCTGTTGGGGCGTCTGCGCAAAGATCGCCGAACGATAGCTTGGGCCGCTGTCGGGGCCCTGCCGATTGAGTTCGGTCGGATTGTGCGCGATCGAGAAATAGACGCGCAACAGCGTGCCATAGCTGACCTGACGGGGATCATAGCTGATCCTGATCGCCTCGGCATGGCCGGTCCGCTCGGTCGAAACATCGGCATAATTGGCGTTATCGGCATCACCCCCGGCATAACCAGCGGTGACTGACTTCACGCCCTTCACATGCTTGAACACCGCTTCCATGCCCCAGAAACATCCGCCCGCGAGGACAGCTGTCTGAAGGCCGGGCGTGGCGGGTACTTCGACCTTGGCGGCGGGTATCACCACCGCGCGTTCGGCGCTCGCAATGCCAGACTGGAGCGCGAAGACGCCGATCAGCGCGGCAAAGGAGGTAGCGATGAGGGTTTTGGTCATGGTTTCCATGTGGTGACGAAGGCACTGTTTGCCAGCTATCTAGCGCTGAATCAGAGCGGTTGGCGTGAAGTGGCTGACGAACGCCTGACGTCCATCGACCGGCTGAAGCGCGACCAGCCCGATCGCACCGAGCACAAAGCCGGTGCCAAACTGCCAGACGAAACTGGATTTCAGGAACGTGCGCATAATGTCCTCTTCGGATCGATTGTAGGTTTAGTTACGAATGCCGACGGGATCGAGACGCATTGGGAGGCGCACCGACCATCGACGATGCGTCCGGTGTAGCCAGGCGACGATGAACCAACCGTGGGCGGGGCGTTCATCGCAGGGTTAGAATACCGCCGTTAGCGTAGCGCGGCGCAGGCGGTCTGGATGCGCTCGCACGCCTCTCGAAGCAACCCGTCCGAGGTCGCATAGCTGATCCGGAAAGCGGGGCTGACGCCAAACGCGGCGCCCTGAACAACCGCGACCTTGGCGTCGTCGAGCAAATATCCGACCATATCCTCGTCGGTATCGATCCGCCTGCCATCGGGGGTCGATTTTCCGATCAACTCGGCGATCGAGGGATAGACGTAGAACGCGCCTTCTGGCCGCGGGCAGTGCATTCCGTTGATCTGGTTTAGCATCGACACCACAAGATCGCGCCGCCCCTGGAATACCGTGTTGCGCACCGCTAGAAAATCCTGCGGGCCGTTAAGCGCGGCCACCGCCGCAGCCTGCGCAATCGAACATGGATTGCTGGTCGACTGCGACTGCAACTTCGCGATCGCCTTGATCAACCACGCCGCGCCGCCCGCGAAGCCGATCCGCCAGCCGGTCATCGCATAAGCCTTCGAACAGCCGTTGACCGTCAGCGTCCGCTCGTAGAGCTCGGGGCAGGCCTCGGCGATCGTCGCAAACTGGAAACCGTCGTAGACGATATGCTCGTACATATCGTCGGCGAAAATCCACACGTGGGGATGTCGGGCGAGCACCGCGCCCAGTGCCCTCAACTCGCCGATCGTGTAGGCCGCGCCGGTCGGGTTTGATGGCGAATTGAGCACCACCCACTTCGTCCGGGGCGTGATCGCAGCGTCGAGAGCCTCGGGGCTCAGCTTGTATTGCTGCTGCGGCCCCGCGATCACGAACACCGGGGTGCCGCCCGCGAACTGCACGACGTCGGGATAACTCACCCAATAAGGCGCCGGGATGACGACCTCGTCGCCCTTGTCTACGGTCGCGACGATTGCGTTGAACAGCGTGTGCTTGCCGCCGACGTTCACGGTGATCTGATCGGTCGAATAAGTAAGCGCATTGTCGCGCGCGAACTTGGCGGCGATGGCTTCCTTCAATTCCATCGTGCCGTCGACATTCGTGTATTTGGTTTTGCCCTCGCGGATCGCGGCGATCCCGGCCTCCTTGATGAAGTCGGGCGTGTCGAAATCGGGCTCACCCGCGCCCAAGCCGATGACGTCGACGCCTGCGCGTTTCAATTCGAGCACGCGGCTGGTGATCGCCAGCGTCGGCGAGGGATTGATACGGCCAAGCGCGGCGGAGGGAGTCATCGGATCAGCCTTATTGCGGGGAAGCGCTCAACCTATAGCGTCGCCGCGTTCGCATCCGCAACAATTGCGGGCATCAGACCGCGCACCGCGTTGCCGACGAAAAACCCGCTGCCAAGATCGGCACGCGTCACGTCGCGCTCGATCGCGCGACCTTCCGCAATCAGCCCTTCGCGCAAAATGCCGGGCAGCAGGCCGCGTGCAAGAGGCGGGGTCAGCAACACGCCGTCGTCACCGCTAACGAACAGCGACGTGAAGCTGCCCTCGGTCAAGACGCCAGCCGATTCGAACACGACCTCCGCAGTCCCCGCCAACCGGCGCGCTTCGTCATAGAACGCGCGATCGGTGGTCTTGTGACGAAGGCGAAAATCGGTCGCCGGGACCGGCAACTGCACAATCGCAACCGGCACCGCGCCGCCAACGCCGGGCGGCATCGCGCCGACCTCGATCGCGACTGCTCCCGACGGCGCAAGCAGCAGCCGGACGCGGCGCGGCGCGCGCAATCGGAAGGTCGCGGCCTGCAATTCGTTGCGCGCGGCGTGGCGGTCAAACGGATAGCCGAACTGCTCCGCGCTCGCCTTCATCCGCGCGAGATGGCGTTCGAGCCGCAATACCCCCGCTTCCGGGTCGAACGCCATCGTCTCGATCAAGTCGAACCCGCGCTGCCCCGCGGTGACGAACGCCGCCTTGGCGAGACATTCGGCCCATTCCTCATCCGCGCGGCTGTCGGCGACGATACCCGACCCCAGTCCCATCGTCGCGTGCCCGTCCCCACTGATCGCGATCGTCCGGATCGCGACGTTGAACGCCGCACCGGCTTCGTCGATCCTCCCGATGCAGCCGGTGTATGCCCCCCTGGCGCGCGCCTCGACCTCGGCGATCACCGCCATTGCCCGTTGCTTCGGCGCGCCCGTGATCGACCCACACGGGAACAGCGCCGCGATGACGTCGACCGCATCATGCCCTTCGGCCAGCGTCGCGGTGACGGTCGAGGTCATCTGGTGGATCGTCGGATAGGTTTCGACGGTGAAGAGATCGGGCACCGCGACGCTCCCCGCGGTCGCGACCATGGACACGTCGTTGCGCATCAGGTCAACGATCATCAGGTTTTCGGCGCGCTGCTTGGCATCACTCGAAAGGGTCGCGGCGAGCGCACGATCCTCCGCGGGCGTCGCCCCCCGTGGCGCGGTGCCCTTCATCGGGCGACAGGTCAGCGTGTCGCGATCGAGCGAGAAGAACAGCTCGGGCGAGAGGGACAGCAGCGTCATCTCGCCGGTATCCACCACCGCGCCATAGCCCGACCGCGCCTCGCCGCGGAGCCGTGCATAAGCCGCCAGCGGATCGCCCGCGAATCCTACGCTCGCGGCAAAGGTGAGATTCGCCTGATAGATATCGCCCGCCCGGATCAGGTCGAGGACTCGAGCCAACGCGCTATCGTAGGTGCCGCGCGCGATATCGGGTTGGGGTGCGCCGATCCAGGCCCCTGCGGGATCGGGCAGCAACGCTGCCACCTCGTTTCCCGACAGCCGCTCGTGGCGCTCGAACAGCCCGAACCAGAGCAGTGGCTGCGTCGCCGTCATCGGCGGCGGCCGCGAGACAAACGCTTCGCCAGCTTCGTACGCCAGAAACCCTGCCGCCTGCAGCCCTCCCGCCACCGCCTCGCGGATCGTCTCGAGCGCGGGCTTCACCGCCGCCGGGGTCGCCGCGACCACGGTTCGAACGCACTCGCCGTACAGCCGGGCGACCCCGCCCTGGCGCGCATCGTCGAGCAGGACAAAGGGTCGGCGGTTGGCCAGCATGATCCATCAGATGCCCCGAGCCTGCTCCCTCGGCAAGCCGCAGCGTTGACGTCGGCGCGCCGCGCGACCATTTCCGGCGTCATGACCCAGCCCTCCCCGCTCCGCGCCGCGATCATCCCTGTGACCCCGATCGAACAGAACTGCACGCTGATCTGGTGCACTGAAACAATGAAGGCGGCGGTGGTTGATCCGGGCGGCGACCTGCCGCGAATCAAAGCGGCGATCGCGCAGGCGGGAGTGACGGTGGAGAAAATTCTGCTGACCCACGGCCATATCGATCACGCGGGCGAGGCCAAGCCGCTCGCGGACGATCTGGGCGTGCCAATCGAGGGACCGCACGAAGCCGACCGCTTCTGGCTGGCGCGGCTGGCCGACGATGGCAAGGCCTACGGCATCCAGGGCGTGGTGTTCGAACCCGACCGCTGGCTGGTCGAGGGCGACACGGTGACAGTGGGGAATCTGACGCTCGACGTCTACGAAACCCCCGGGCACACCGAAGGCCATGTGATCTTTCACCACGCGCCCTCGAAATTCGCCCAGGTCGGCGACGTGCTGTTCCAGGGTTCGGTCGGCCGATCCGACCTTCCCGGTGGCAATCACCAGACGCTCCTCAAGTCGATTGTCGATAAACTATGGCCGCTGGGTGACGATACGACCTTCATTCCCGGCCACGGCAAGGCGAGCACCTTCGCCCATGAGCGCCAGCACAACATGTTCGTCAGCGACCGGGCAATGGCGGAATAGTCGGCGTTATCGCCGCGCGGCGGCGGTCTGTTCGCGGATCGCCTTAAATTCAGAATCACTGCGCCATGTCGGCCAGCGGCGCGAATTGGCGAGGCGCTGTCCGATCGTCAGAAACAGCCCGACATCATCGGCCGCGCCGCGCAAATCCCAGCTCGGGTCCCACAGGTCGCAGGTCTGATGATAGCATTTCATATAGCCATCGAGCCATGCCTGCCCCGCCGCACGTCCGCCCTGCATCAAGTCTGGTGCGCCGCTGATCGCCATCAGGAGAAGCGTCGGCACCCCGCGCCGCGCCAGGCTGAAATGATCGGCGCGATAGAATAACCCGCGTTCCGGCAGCGTCTCAGGCGTCACGACCCGGCCCTGAGCGGTGACCGCGGCGGCCAGATCCTCCTCCAGGCTGTCCTGCCCGCCGCCGACGAGCATCACGTCCTTGGCGGGGCCTGCGGTCTGGAGGATGTCGAGCGTCAGGTTCGCGACGGTCTTGCCGACCGGATAGATCGGATCGACCGCATAGGTTTCGGAGCCCAGCAGCCCGCGCTCCTCGGCCGACCAGAGCGCGAAGACCAGGCTGCGATCGGTCCGCGGCCGCTTGGCGAAGACGCGCGCCAGTTCGAGCACGCCCGCCGCGCCGAGCGCGTCGTCATTGGCCCCCGGTCGGATTGTGCGTCCTTGAGAATCGGGCGCGCCGATGCCGTAGGCGTCCCAATGCGCGCCGAACATGATCGTCTCGTCAGGATGGGTCTTGCCCGGCAGGATCGCGAGCACGTTGCGGCTGTTCGCGGTATCATGCGTCACTGGCAGATCGGCGGAGAACCGCGGCATGAGGTCGACCGGTCGGAAATCGCTTCGCCGCGCCGCACGCCGCTGCGCCGCGAGGTCGAGACCCGAGGCAGCGAACAGCTGTTGAGCCGTGTCGCCCTGGATCCAACCCTGGAGGAGAACGCGATCATCGCCAGGCTGCCTGACGATATCGTAATTTTCGCCCGCGGGTGCCACGACGGTGGCCCAGCCATAGCCCGCGCCCAGCGTATCGTGGACGATGAGCGCACCGATCGCGCCGCGCCGCGCGGCTTCCTCGAACTTGTACGTCCAGCGGCCGTAATAGGTCATCCGCTTGCCGCCGAACTTGCCGACGGAATCGTCGCCCTGCGTCGCCTCGAAATCGGGGTCGTTGACCAGGAACACCGCGACCTTGCCCTTGAGGTCGACGCCCTTGAAATCGTCCCACCCCCGCTCTGGCGCGTGGACGCCATAACCAACAAAGACCATCGGCGCATTCGCGATCGTTGCGCGGTCGACCGGGCGCACCGTGCTGACGTAGATGCCGCCACCCTGGGTGACGGGCATGTCGCCCAAACTGATCGGCCCCGCGCCGATCCGCGTGTGGACGAGCGGCACCGGCTGCGTCCAGCTCCCGTCGCGACCGCCGGGCTTGAGCCCCATCGCCTTGAACTGCGCGATCAGCCAGTCGACCGTCTTGGTCTCTCCTGCGGTACCCGGCGCGCGGCCTTGGAAGGCGTCGGACGACAGCGTCTTCACATCCGCCTCTAGCCGCGCGGTCGAGATCGGATTTACCGGCCTCACCGCGGTCTGTGCGGCGAGCGGCGTAGCGCTAAGGACGGCAAGCGGGAAAGCGGCGAGCGAAAAAAAGGAGTGTGTCATCCGCTCCATCTACGCCCGCGGTACGCTAACGTCGACAGGCACGCTGCGAACGCTGGGCGCGTCGCCCATGAAGCCATAGGCAATGGCTAGCGCCCAGCCGGCGAGCAATGCCATGACCGCCCACGTCAGCAGTGCACCCGCAGCACGAGCCGGGTTGGACGTCGTCCTGTCCATGCCGAACGCGTGCGCGATCCGTGCAACGACGAACACCAATCCGAGCACCCATAACCAGTCCTTCGAGGCGCCCGCCAGCTCGATCAGCGCAAACAGGATCAGGACGAACGGCCCATATTCGGCGAAGTTCGCATGCGCGCGCATCCGCGCCGCCAGCCGCTGGTCACCTGCATCGCCGATCAGCACCTTACCCTTTATTCGGGTCGGCACGATGCGGAACGCGAGCCACAGATTGATCACCGCCGCTGCTGCGGCGATCGTGAGCGTCACCGGCAAAATTATCATTCAACTACCCCCGTTTGCGGACCGATCGCTCTTCGTGCCACTGCGGGCCTACGCTTGCAACGTGTGACGAACTCGCTATAGGCCGCGCCTTCGCGATGCGTCTGGCCGCTTGGTGCTGCGCGCGGCTGGTGGTCCTACCATCGGTTGCCGTAGCGCTGCTCCGGGCGTATCGGACCTCACGACTAGATAGAACAAGGTGCCGAAATGGCCGTCCCCAAGCGAAAGACTACGCCCTCCAAGCGCGGCATGCGCCGCAGCCACGATTCGCTCAGCGTCGCGGCGTTCCAGGAATGCCCGAATTGCGGCGAACTGAAGCGCCCTCACATGCTGTGCGGTGCGTGTGGCCATTATAATGGTCGCGAGATCATTTCGGTCGAAGGCTAGGGGCCACTTTCGGAACCTGCTGAACCATGCCCGACAACTCCACGATCGCGGTCGACGCGATGGGCGGCGACGAGGGGTTGGCGGTCATGCTGGCTGGCGTCGCGCGGGCCCGGCACCGGTTCGAGGGTATGCGGTTTCTGCTAGTCGGCGACGAATCGCGGATCGCAGAGGGGCTCAAGACCCATCCGAATCTCTCGCAGCATAGCGAGATCGTCCACGCCCCCGGCGTCGTCGAAGCGAGCGAAAAGCCCAGCCAGGCGATGCGGCGCGCCAAATCGACCTCGATGGGGATCGCGATCGATCTCGTCAAAAAGGGACGCGCGGGTGCCGCGGTGTCGGCGGGTAACACCGGCGCGCTGATGGCGATGGCGAAGCTCTCGCTCCGCACCCTGCCCGGGATCGACCGCCCCGCGCTCGCCGCGCCACTGCCGACGCTGGGCGCGAACGACGTCATCATGCTCGATCTGGGCGCGAACACCGAATGCGACGCGCGCAACCTGATCCAATTCGCAGTCATGGGCGCGGCCTATGCGCGCATCGTGCTTGATCTTGATGCGCCCCGTGTCGCGCTGCTCAACATTGGCAGCGAGGACCAGAAGGGCACCGACGTGATTCGCGAAGCCGCAGCTGTCCTGCGCGCGCAGACCCATCTGCCGATGACCTTCACCGGGTTCGTCGAGGGCGATCGGCTTGCGCGCGGTGACCATGACGTGATCGTCTGCGACGGCTTTGCTGGCAATATCGCGCTCAAAACCGCCGAGGGCACCGCGCGTTTCGTCGCTGATCTGCTGAAGCGGGCTTTTTCGAGTTCTACACGCTCCAAGATCGGATTCCTGATCTCGCGGCCCGCGACGAAGTTGCTGCGCGATCATCTCGATCCCAACAATCACAATGGCGCGGTCTTCCTTGGACTCGGCGGGATCGTGCTGAAGAGCCACGGCGGTGCGAACGAACTTGGCGTTGCGACCGCGATCGGCAACGCCGCCAAGTTGGTACGCGCCGATTTCACCCGCCGGATCGCCGACGATCTCGCCAATGTCGAGCAGGCCGCGGCTTGATCCGGTCGGTCGTCATCGGCACTGGGTCGGCACTCCCCGCACGCCGCGTCTCCAACGCCGAACTGGCGCAGAAGGTGGATACCACTGACGAATGGATCGTTGAGCGCACCGGCATCCGCTTCCGCCATATCGCCGGCCCCGACGAGACCACCGGGACGCTCGCGACCGATGCCGCGAAGGCCGCGCTGGCGGCTGCGGGTCTCGCGGCGCAGGACATCGATCTCATCGTCCTGGCCACCGCGACCCCGGACCAGACTTTTCCCGCCACCGCGACCAAGGTGCAAGCCGCGCTCGGCATCGACGATTGCGTCGCGTTCGACATCGCCGCGGTCTGTTCGGGGTTTCTCTATGCGGTCCAAGTCGCCGATTCGATGTTGCGTTCGGGCGTTCAGCGCCGCGCGCTGGTGATCGGCGCCGAAACCTTCAGTCGAATTCTCGACTGGGATGATCGCACCACCTGCGTCCTGTTCGGGGACGGCGCGGGCGCGATCGTGCTCGAGGCGCGTGAGACCGCTGATGACAATCGCGACGGCGCAGCGCGCGGCATCTTGGCGACTCGGCTTCACGCCGATGGACGCCACAATGATCTCCTCTACGTCGATGGCGGACCGTCGACCACGGGCACCGTCGGCAAACTGCGCATGAAAGGCCGCGAGGTATTCCGCCACGCGGTCGTCAATCTCGCCTCGGTACTGGGTGAAGTGCTGGGCCTGGCCGGACTGACCGCTGCCGATGTCGACTGGGTAGTCCCGCATCAGGCCAACGCTCGCATTCTCGATGCCACGTCGCGCAAACTCGGGCTCCCTGCCGACAAAGTAATCGTGACGGTCGACCGGCACGCCAACACGTCCGCCGCTTCGGTCCCGCTTGCGCTCGACGTCGCGGTGCGGGACGGGCGCATCCGTGAGGGGCATATCGTCGTGCTGGAGGCGATGGGCGGCGGGTTCACCTGGGGTGCGGCGGTGGTGCGATTCTGACGATTCGCATAAGGGCTTCCGATTGCTAGATTGCTGGGTTAAACTGTTGCGGGGAAACGGCTTGAACGACTGGGGGCCAGAGTGTTGATGACGACGACGGGTACGCTAACGCGCGCCGACCTTGCCGAAGCGCTTCATCACAAGATCGGGCTGTCACGCGCCGATTCGGCGTCGATCGTCGAGCAGGTATTGCGCCACATGTGCGAGGCACTGTCGAACGGCCACAACGTCAAGATCTCGGGGTTCGGCACATTCGTGTTGCGCGACAAGGGCGAACGCGTCGGCCGCAACCCCAAGACCGGGATCGAGGTGCCAATCGCACCGCGGCGGGTACTCACGTTCCGCGCGAGCCAGATGATGCGCGAGCGCATCGTCGCCGCCGGCTGACGGTGGCGCAGGCCTCCCCCAAGGCGAGCGAGGCATTCCGGACGATCGGCGAGCTATCCCGCGACACCGGCATTGCGCAGCACATCTTACGCTATTGGGAGACGCGCTTTCCGCAACTGCGCCCGGTGACCCGCGCTGGCAACCGGCGCTATTACCGCCCTGACGACATCGCCCTGGTCCGGCGGATCGACTCGCTGCTCAACCAGCAAGGCTACACCGTCAAGGGTGCACAACAGGCGCTCGCTGACGGGGGAATTAGCCATCCCGGAGCGGACCCTACGCCGTTGTTGGTGATACGCGATAGGTTGGCGCGCGCACTGGCGGAAGACTGACTGCCGCGCTGCTACTCCAGCCTATCGTCCCAACCCGCTCCGCAGCATGTCCGCGACGGTGTCGGCGACGTCCTCGACCCGGCGGTCATCATCCCACACCCCATAGCGGAGCCCCAGAAACACGTTCATGCCCATTACCGCCCAGGCATGGACATCCGACACGTCGGCGCGGATTTCACCGCGCGCCGCCGCCGCCGCGAGCCGCTGCCCGATGCGATCGGCGGTAGTCGCATAATGCAGGCGAAAGCTGTCGGGGTCGACGAATTCGGCCTCGTCGATGATCCGATAGATTTCCTTGTGCTGCCGGACGAACCCGATGAACTGTTCGAGCCCGGCGCGCTCTGCTGCAATTCCGTCGGGTGCGGCGCGCAGCGCTGGACCGACATGGTCGCGAACCTGGTCCGACATGTCACGAACCAGTGCGCGGAATACCGCATCCTTCGAATCGAAATACGTATAGAAGCTGCCGAGTGCGACCCCGGCGCGGCGTGTAATCCCGCTGATCGACGCCTCGTGGAACCCACGCTCACCGAATTCGATTGCGGCCGCATCCAGAATCCCGCGCAGTGTCTTGCGGCCGCGTTCGGTTCGGGGCGCTTTGCCGTCGCTCGCAATCATCGCGCGATCCGCGGCCCCCGCCGTTTTAGCCATCCCTGTGTCTCCCCGCATCTACCGAGTTGAAACCCGGTTCAGGTTTCACTATAAGCGTGATCGAACGGCGCACAACCCGGGACTACCGGGGGATCAACCAGCGCTGAAAGGGGAGGTTGCCATGATTTGTCTGACTTTGCGCGCTGGTCTTCGGTTGAGCGCGGCCACGGCCGCGCTGATGGTAACCGCGACCCCCGCGCTCGCCCAGACCGCTCCGGATACGACCCCCGATGCGACCAATACTAACGCGGCGCAGACCGGCGACATCGTTATCACCGCGCGGCGGCGTTCGGAGAGCCTGCTCAGCGTCCCGATCGCGGTCACTGCCTTTACTGCAGACAAACTGCTCAAGACGGGTGCGATCGATCTTACCGATCTTCAGAACACCAGCCCGAACACTACTCTCAAGGTCGCGCGCGGCAGCAACTCGACGCTTGCCGCGTTCATCCGCGGCGTCGGACAACAAGATCCCGTACCGGGTTTCGAAGCGGGGATCGGTATCTATCTCGACGACGTCTATCTCAACCGTCCGCAGGCCGCGGTGCTCGATATCTACGATGTCGAGCGGATCGAGGTGCTGCGCGGACCGCAGGGCACGCTGTATGGCCGCAACACGATCGGCGGCGCGATTAAATACGTCACGAAGCGGTTGCCCGATTCGCCCGAGGTCCGGGTTCGCGCAAGCTATGGCAGCTACAATCAGGCCGATGCGGTCGTCGCGCTGTCCCTCCCCCTCGGCGACGTGGTCAAGATCGGCGTTGCGGGCGCGCGGCTGTCACGCGACGGGTTCGGCAAGAACCTCAATCTCGGCATCGATAACTACAACAAGAACATCTATGCCGGTCGCGCCACGCTGGAGCTAACCTCCCCCGATGACCGCCTCTTCATCCGCGTCACGGGCGATTACACGCATGACAAATCGAGCCCGCGCAACGGCCATCGGCTGATTCCTGGATTGCTATCGGGCGCGCCCGTCTTGTCGAATGTGTTCGACACCCGCGCCGGCCTCAATACGCCGATCCAGGATATCGAGGCCGGAGGCCTGTCGATGTCAGCTACTGCAAAGATCACCGATCATGTGACGCTGCGCAGCATCAGCGCGTGGCGCAAGGATACCTCGTTCACCCCGATCGATTTCGATTCGCTGCCGGCGGTCGATGTCGATGTGCCCGCGGTGTATCGCAACGAACAGATCAGCCAGGAATTTCAGCTGCTCTATGCGAGTAACAAGTTGAACGGGCTGGTCGGCTATTATTACCTCGACGCAAAGGCCTCGACTGGATTTGGCGTACTGCTGTCGACGACTTTCCCCGGGCTCAATGCCTACACCCGCGGCGACGTGCGAACCGAAACCTCGTCGATCTACGGCGATTTCACGTATGACTTCACGCCGCAGATCGCACTGTCGCTCGGCGGGCGCTATACCTGGGATCAGCGCAAGTCGTTCGTGTTCAAGGCGAATTACATTGGTCTCACTCAGGAATTTGGGGGCACCCCGGTTCCATTCCTCGGCACGCCGCCCTCGACCAGTTTTCGCGGGGAAGCGAATTTTCGGCGCTTCACCCCGCGCGCCTCGCTGAGCTTCAAGCCCAGCGTCAATCACATGCTCTATGTCTCCTATTCGGAAGGCTTCAAAGGGGGCGGTTTCGATCCGCGCGGATCTGGCACCTCGGCACCGATCAGCAACCCGGCGGCGGGGCGGACTTATCAGGACATTTATAACTACCTCTCGTTCGATCCCGAGACGGTGAAAAGCTATGAGGTCGGCTACAAGGGATCGGCGTTCGACCGGCGGCTGACCTGGGCACTGGCGGGATTCTACGCCGATTATAACGACGTCCAGGTGCCCGGATCGGTGGGATGCACGATCGGCGGAGTCCAGAGCTTCTGCGGCATCACGACCAACGCTGCCAAGGCGCGGATCAAGGGCGTCGAGCTCGAAACCACGGCGCAACTGCTTCGCGATTTCGCGGGCAGTGGATCGTCGCTCAGCATCCTGGGAACGCTCGGCTACATCGACGCGAAGTACCGCAAGTTCATCGGCCCGACCGGGGTCGATGTCGCCAATGTCCGGGTGTTCCAGAACACGCCCGATTGGACGCTGTCGGCGACCCCGACACTGATCTTACCCGTCGGCGGTGGCACACTGACCGCGAATTCGACGGTCTCGTATCGCAGCCTGACCCATCAGTTCGAGTTTGTAAGCCCCTTCCTCGACCAGCCCGGCTACACGCTGCTCGATGCCGGAATCACCTACGCCTTCGGCACCGACTCTCGCTATTCGATCGGCGTCTACGGCAAGAACTTGACCGACCAGCGTTACAAGACGTCGGGCTATCAATATATCAATTCCACGATCGCGGGCGTGCCGATCTTGACCGCGAGCGGCGGCTACAGTTCGACGCTGGGCAAGGAAGGCATCGCGACCGCATTTTACGGTAACCCCCGCCAGGTCTTCGGCTCGTTCAGCGCGAAGTTCTGACCCGTACCGCTTGCACCCGCGCGTCATCCCCGCGATGACGCACGGGAGAGGATGCGCATGACCGAGATGAAGTCGACCCCCGGCTATCGGGGTCTGGTGCTGACGATGCTGCTGATCGTCTACACGTTCAATTTCCTCGATCGGCAGATCCTGGGAATCCTGGCACAGCCCATCAAGCTCGAACTCGGGCTCAGCGACACCCAGCTCGGCGCGCTGGGCGGCATCGCGTTCGCGTTGCTCTATTCGACCTTGGCGATTCCGCTGGCGCTGATCGCGGACAAGACGAGCCGCAGCTGGGTCATCACCATCTCGCTGACGCTGTGGAGCGGCTTCACCGCGTTGTGTGGTCTGGCGACCGGGTTCTGGCAATTGTTCGCGTTCCGCCTCGGCGTCGGGATCGGCGAGGCGGGCGGGGTCGCGCCGTCCTATGCGTTGATCGCCGACTATTTCCCGGTGAAGAGCCGCAGCCGCGCGCTGGCGATCTATTCGCTCGGCATCCCGATCGGGCTCGCCAGCGGCACGCTGCTCGGCGCCTATATCGCGACGCATGTGAACTGGCGGGCGGCGTTCGTCACCGTCGGGATCATGGGCGTGGTGATTGCACCGATCTTTCGCTTGGTCGTCAAGGAACCGCCCAAGGTCGCAGCCCCCGCGGCGCGCGCGCCGGTGTCGGCGGTGTTCGCGATCCTGGCCAAAAAGCCCAGTTTCTGGCTGATGGGCTTCGCGGCGTCGATGTCGAGTCTGGCCGGCTATGGATTTGCGTTCTGGACGCCGTCGCTGCTGATCCGATCGTTCGGGCTCAGCCTGGCCGACACCTCCTATTATTTCGGGTCGCTGTTGCTGGTGGGCGGGTGCGCGGGGGTGTTCCTCGGCGGCTTCCTCGCCGATCGGATGGGGCCGAACGACCGGGGGGCGTACGCGAAGCTGCCCGCGATCGCCTGGCTGATCACCGCGCCGCTGTTCATGGCGGCGTTCCTGTCGCGGTCGCCGACCGTCGCCTGGCTCCTGTTCCTGATCCCCAATGCGCTCAACATCCTGTGGCTGGGGCCGGTGACGACCGCGGTGCAGAACCTGGTGCCGCCGCACATGCGCGCGACCGCGTCGGCGAGCTTTCTGTTGATCAACAATCTGATCGGGCTCGGGCTCGGATCGTGGGTGATGGGCGGGCTGTCGGACGCGATGGCGCTGCGGTTCGGCACCGATTCGCTGCGCTACGCCGCGGTCGCGCTGGCGGGGTTCTACCTTATCGCGTTCGTCCTCATGACGCTCGCGATCAAGCCGCTGCGGCGCGATTGGGTCGAGGTCCAGCCGGGGGTCTAGCGTTCGCGCGTTGCGGCGAATTTGACCTTGGGATAACGATCGGCGACGTAACCCACCTCCCACGCGGTCTTGGCGAGGAACACCGGGTTGCCGTCGCGGTCCTTGGCCATGGCCGCGCGGTTGATGTCGGTGAACGCTTTGAGGTCCGCAGCGTCTGCCGCGCTGACCCAGCGCGCGGTGTCGAACGGCGCGTGTTCGAGCCCGGCGGCGACCTTGTATTCGGCGTCGAGGCGGCTGAGCAGCACCTCGAGCTGCAATTGCCCGACGACGCCGATAATCCAGTTGCTGCCGATCTCGGGGTAGAAGACCTGAGTCACGCCCTCTTCGGCCATGTCGTCGAGCGCTTTCCTCAGCTGTTTGGTCTTGGTCGGGTCCTTGAGGATCACGCGGCGCAGGATTTCGGGGGCGAAATTGGGGAGCCCGGTGAACCGCACCCCCGGCTTTTCGGCGAGCGTGTCGCCGACCCGCAGCGTGCCGTGGTTGGGGATGCCGATGATATCGCCCGGATACGCCTCGTCGGCGAGTTCGCGGTTCTGCGCGAAGAACAGGATCGGCGAATGGACCGCGATCGGCTTGCCGGTGCCCGATGGCGTCAGCTTCATCCCGCGCTTGAAGGTGCCGGAACAGAGCCGCATGAACGCGATGCGGTCACGGTGGTTGGGGTCCATGTTCGCCTGCACCTTGAAGACGAAACCGGTGACGTCGGGTTCGTCAGGGCTGACCGGTGCGGGGTCGGCGGGCTGCGGGCGCGGGCTCGGCGCGTAATCGGCGAGCGCGGCGATCAGGTCAGCAACCCCGAAGTCCTTCAGCGCAGAGCCGAAATAGACGGGTGTCAGATCACCGTTGCGATACGCCTCGGCGTCGAATTCGGGGTAGCCGATCCTAGCAAGCTCGATTTCTTCCGCCATTTTGTCCGACAGCGTGACGTCGGTGTCGACCTTGCCCTGGAACAGCCGGCTGTCGCCCTCGGGACGGCTGACCTTGCCCGTGCTGAGTTCCATCACGCCCTCAAACTCACCCCCCATCCCGATCGGCCACGTCATCGGGCAGACATCGAGCGCGAGCACGTCCGCGATCTCGTCGAGCAGTTCGAAGACCGGGCGACCCTCGCGATCGACCTTGTTGACGAACGTGATGATCGGCACCGAGCGCAGGCGACAGACCTCGAACAATTTGCGCGTCTGCGGCTCGATCCCCTTGGCGGCATCGATCACCATCACCGCAGAATCGACCGCGGTCAGCGTGCGATACGTGTCCTCGCTGAAATCCTCATGCCCCGGGGTGTCGAGCAGATTGAAGGTGATGCCCTCTCGCTCGAAGGTCATGACGCTCGAGGTGACCGAGATGCCGCGCTGCTGCTCGATCTTCATCCAGTCCGACCGCGCGCGGCGGGTCTGCCCGCGCGCCTTGACCTCGCCCGCGAGATGGATCGCGCCGCCCGCGACGAGCAGCTTTTCGGTCAGCGTCGTCTTGCCGGCATCGGGGTGAGAGATGATCGCGAAGGTGCGCCGGGGAGAGGTCATCGGCAGCGCTCCCGCAGGGCTGCGCCGCGGGTGAAGTGGACGAAGTTTACACGGAATCGCTGTTTTGCACTGGGCCGGTTCATGATGGTGGGAGTGCCTGACGGACGGCGGTGCGAGGGATGGCGTTCATATCGCCCTCACTGGCAGAAATGATCGATGTAGGACAGGGGACTGAGCCGGTGGCCGATCGGTCAGGCGACCAGCGTCACCCGAAGCGCGATCCGCTTTTCTCCGCCGACGGGAATTTCGAAGATCCCGGGTTTGTCACGGATATCGCCGGTGAAGCCTTCGGGATCCGCGATGCCGTGCCACGGCTCGACGCAGATATAGTGCGCGCCAGGCTTGGTCCAGATGCCGAGCATCGGCGTGTCGGGGAAATCGATCCGCAGGCTGGGACCGGTGGCGGAGCCATAGACGACATGGTCGGAACGGACGTCGTCCCAGACCAGCGCATCGTTGGAGAACAGATCGTCGCGTAAGTGGAGTGTCCGCCCATCCAACGGCGAGGCGCGGGTTTCGACAGCGATCGTGCCGTCACTCCCGATTTCGCACAACCGATCGGGTTCGTCGGCGGAAAAGACGATGCGGTGATCGCGCTTGGCCCGGCCATAGGGCAGCGGCCAGGCGAAGGCGGGGTGGAAGCCGAAGCTCGCGGGCAGCGCGACATCGCCAGTGTTGTGGATCGCGACATCGACCGACAGCGTCACCCCGGCCATGCCGAACATGATGTCGAGCGCGAACGCGAACGGGTAGTGGATCCGCGTTTCGGCACTGTCGGTCAGGCGGAAGGTCACCCGATCGGATGCCTGGTCGACGACGGTGAAGACCGACGTGCGCGCAAAACCGTGTTGCGCCATCGGATATTCGACGCCGTCGACGCGAATGATCTTGCGATAGGGACGGCCGACGACGGGGAACAGAATCGGCGCGTGGCCGGTCCAGAAGGCGGGATCCGCATCGGTCATCAGTTCTCGACCGTCGCGGTCGCGCAGGGACCATAATTCCGCGCCGAGCGGATTGATCGCGGCGCTGAGCGCGTCAGAGCCGATATGGATCAGATCAACCACGTAACACTGCCCCCTGTTTGGCGGCCGCGGCGAGAATCTTTTCGCGCGTCGCTTTCAAGTCGTCTTCGGTGAAGCTCTTCGCGCCGGGCTGGAGCACCACTTCGATCGCGACCGATTTCATGCCGTCATCGACGCCAGCACCGGTGAACACATCGAACACGCGCGCGCCGACGATCGCGGTCTTGTCGGCGCTGCGCACCGCGCGAACCAGCGCGTCGGTGCTGACCGCATCGGGCACGAGGAACGCGAAATCGCGGGTCACCGATTGCAGCGCGGATGGCGCATAAGCGGGACGCATGAAGGTGCTCGCACGCTTCGCCGGAATCGCGTCGAGATACAGTTCGACCGCAGCGACGGGCAGGTCGATATCGAACGCCTTGCGCACTCGCGGGTGGAGCATCCCGAAGGTCGCGAGCACCGTCTTCGGTCCAAGCCGCAACGTCCCCGATTGGCCGGGATGCCAGGCTGCTGCCGCCCCGTCCGCGTCCGGTCCCATCACCTGGAGGTTGGCGACGGGCGCGCCCGCGACGTCGAGCAGCGCGACCGCCTCCGCCTTCGCGTCATACGCGTCGAACGCCACCGCGCGACCGTCGCGCCAGCCGCGCGGACGGCGATCGCCGGTGAGGACGATGCCGAGCGTCGCGCGTTCGTGTGATGAGCCGTCCTGCCCGGGCAGATAGCGCCGCCCGATCTCGAACAGCCGGACGGAGGCGACATTCTGGTCAAGGTTGCGTTGCGCGGCGCTCAGCAGCCCGGGGAGCAGCGACGGGCGCATGACCTTGAGCTCTTCGCTGATCGGGTTGGCGAGCGTCCAGCGGCCACCCCCGAACGGTGCGGCCTGCGCCTCCGACAAAAAGCTCCACGTCACCGCCTCGTCGAGCCCGCGCGCCGCTGCGGCGCGGCGGACGCGGCGGTCGAGTTTCTGTTCGGCGGTCGCGGTCGGCTTGGCGACCCCCGGTGCGCGGGGCAGCGGCTCGCTGACGACTTTATCGATCCCCTCGATCCGGATGACTTCCTCGACGAGATCGGCGGGGCCGTCGATGTCGCGGCGCCAGGTCGGGGGGGTGACGCTGAAGCCATCCGTTTGCTTGGCATCGCCAACCCCGAACCCGAGCGATTCGAGGATCGCGCGCTGGCGGTCCCGGCCGACCGCGAGTCCACCCAGCGTTTCCGCCTTGTCCGGGTTATAGTCATAATGCCGCGTCCCGAGCGGCACTTCGCCCGCCCGTGTCACGCCGCTGGCGGTGCCGCCGCAATGGTCGAGCACCAGCCGGGTCGCGATCGAAAGCCCCTCGTCGAGAAATGCGGGATCGACCCCGCGTTCGAAGCGCTGGCGCGCATCGCTGGTCAGCAGCAACTTCTGCCCGGTCATCGCGATGCGATCGGGGTCGAAATACGCGCATTCGATGACGACGTCGGTGGTCTCCGCGGACACCCCCGATGCCTCGCCGCCCATGATCCCGCCGATGTCGTGGACCTGACTATCGTCGGCGATGACGGTCATCGTTTCGTCGAGCGTGTAGGTTTTGCCGGTGAGCGCCAGCATGGTCTCGCCTGCGGTCGCTTTGCGCGCGACGAGACCACCGGCCAGCGTCGCGTGATCGTAGACGTGCAATGGCCGCCCGAGATCGTTCGAGAGGAAATTGGTGATGTCGACGAGCACCGAAATCGGCTTTTGCCCGATCGCGATGAGGTAGCGCGTCATCCACTGTGGCCCGGCACCGTTGGTTACCCCCGATACGCGTTGCGCGAAAAAGGCCGGGCAGCCGTCCGCATCGTCGATCCGCACGTCAGGAGCGGAGCCGTCGCCAGCAACGGGATCGAGATCGGCCTGGCGATAGACCTCGTGAAGCGGCTTCAGCGCGCCCAGTCCCGCCGCGGCGAGATCGCGCGCGATGCCGCGCACCCCCATGCAATCGGGGCGGTTGGGGGTGATCGCAACGTCGAACACCGGGTCGGTGAGCCCGGCATAATCGGGATAGCGCGTGCCGACCGGCGCATCGGCGGGCAGTTCGATGATCCCGTCGTGCTCCTCACCCAGTTCGAGTTCGCGGGTCGAACACATCATGCCGTGCGAGGTGACGCCCCTGATCTCCGCAACCGCCAGCGTGAAGCCGCCGCCGGGCACATGCGCGCCCGGCGGGCCGAACACGCCGATCATTCCGGCTCGCGCATTGGGCGCACCGCAAACGACCTGGAGCGGTTCGCCGCCATTGCAATCGGGGCCAGCATCGACGCTGAGCAGTTGCAGCTTGTCCGCATTGGGATGCGCCTCAGCGGTCAGCACTTTGGCGACGCGGAAGTCGGCAAGCGCCGCGCCCGGATTGTCGATGCCCTCGACCTCGAGCCCGATGCGGGTCAGCGCCGCCGCGAGCGCGTCGGTATCGGCGTGGGTGTCGAGATGCTCCTTGAGCCAACCAAGCGTGAACTTCATGCGCCGACTCCCCCCGACAGTGTGGGCACGTCGAGGCCTGAAAAACCATAATGCTTGAGCCAGCGGATATCGCCGTCGAAGAACGGGCGCAGATCGTCCATCCCGTATTTCAGCATCGCGAGCCGATCGATCCCGCACCCGAACGCGAAGCCCTGCCACTCGTCGGGGTCGAGCCCGCAGGCGGCGATGACCTTGGGGTGAACCATGCCCGACCCGAGCACCTCCATCCAGCCGCCATTGTCGTCGTCGGGGCTACCACCGATGACGCGCTTGCCCCTTTCCATCGTGAAGCCGACGTCGACCTCGGCGCTGGGTTCGGTGAACGGGAAATAGCTGGGGCGCAGCCGCAGCACGACGTCGTCGCGCTCGAAGAACGCCTTCAGGAACGTCTCGAGCGTCCATTTGAGGTGGCCGAGCGTGATGCCCTTATCGATCACGAGTCCTTCGACCTGGTGGAACATCGGGGTGTGGGTCGCGTCGCTGTCGCTGCGGTAGGTGCGCCCCGGCGCGATGATGCGGATCGGGGGTTTTTGGCTCAGCATCGTGCGGATTTGGACGGGCGAGGTATGCGTGCGGAGAAGCATTTTCCGCCCCCCATCCGGCTGATCGGGGAAGTAGAAGGTATCGTGCATCGCGCGCGCCGGGTGGCTTTCGGGAATGTTGAGCGCGGTGAAATTGTGCCAGTCGTCCTCGATCTCCGGCCCGGTCGCGACCGCGAAGCCCAGATCGGCGAAGATCTCGGCAAGTTCGTCCATCACCTGGCTCACCGGATGGATCGTGCCGCCAGCGGGCACGTCGGCAGGCAGCGTCATGTCGAGCGTTTCGCTCGCCAGCCGCGCGTCGAGCGCGGTGTCCTCCAGCGCGGCCTTGCGCGCGCCGATCGCGCCGGTCACCGCTTCGCGCAGACCGTTGAGCAGCGGACCTTGGACTTGGCGCTGCTCGGGCGTCATCGCGCCCAGCGTCTTGAGCAATTGCGTGACCCGGCCCTGCTTGCCGAGCGCGTCGATCCGCACCGCCTCCAGCGCGTCGAGCCCCGAGGCCGCCGCAATCGCGGTGAGCATGTGTTCGCGCATCTGGTCGAGATCGGTCATTGATTTCAAATTCCGTTCGCCCTGAGCGAAGTCGAAGGGCAGGCTGGCGTCCGGGCATAGGCTTGGACTTCGCTCAGCCCGAACGGGTGTGTCACTAATCATGCAAGCCACAAAGAGAAAAGGGCGCCGGTGGCCTAGACCACCGACGCCCCTTTATCCGTCCCGCACCAGGCGTGCGTTACGCGGCCTGGGGCAGAGCCGCCTTCGCCTGCGCGATGATGGCGCTGAACGCGGCCTCTTCGTGCATCGCGATATCGGCCAGAACCTTGCGATCGAGTTCGACGCCCGCAAGCTTCAGCCCGTGCATGAACTGCGAATAGGTCAGCCCCTCGGCGCGGACGCCCGCGTTGATGCGCTGGATCCAGAGCCCACGGAACGTGCGCTTCTTCACCTTGCGATCGCGATAGGCGTATTGCCCGGCCTTCTCGACGGCCTGGCGGGCGATGCGGATCGTGTTCTTGCGACGGCCGTAATAGCCCTTCGCCTGTTCGAGAATCCGCTTGTGCTTGGCGCGGGTGGTTACACCCCGTTTGACGCGTGCCATTCTTTAATTCCTTTCCGCTCAGCCGAGACCGTAGGGGGCCCAGGCCTTCACCGCTGCGGTGTCAGCCTTCGACAGCACCTTGGTGCCGCGATTCTGGCGGATGTACTTGCCGTTGTGGTGCAACAGGCGGTGGCGTTTGCCGGCGACGCCGTGCTTCAACAGACCGGTCGCGGTCAGCTTGAAGCGTTTCTTGACGCCGCTCTTCGTCTTGAGCTTGGGCATTTTCATCTCCAAAAATAGCAACGAAACGAACTCCCGCGGCAGCCCACACTGGCCGGGTCGTTCTTCCACTCGTCGCAAGGGAAGCGGCGCGCATAGCCGCAAGCCCAGCGGAAATCAACCGCATCGCCCCGCGCGTAAGGGAACTGGCGAGCGGTTTCGCGCGCTTAGCGCCAATGAGTGATTCTGTTAGCGTAACGACCGACGATTCGCCGGCCGAGCCCAGCGCTTCCGCACCCGGTTCGCACGCCGATTCGCGCGCCGTCGATTCGCCTGCACGTCGTCGTCGCCATCCGGTCCGTAACGTCCTGCTCGGCATCGTCGGCGTCGTTTTTCTCGCCTGGCTGATCCTGTTCATCACCAAGGGACGCTTTCTCAAACACCCCTTCGAGAATATCGCGGGCAAGATGACACACCGGACGGTGGCGGTGCGCGGCGACTTCCAGCTGTATTTTGCGCCGTTCGAGATCAAGTTCCTCGCCGAGGGGCTGACCGTCTCGAACCCCGGCTGGGCGACCAAGCCCAACCTGTTCGCGGCGAAGCGGATCGATTCGCGGATTGCGCCATTGTCGCTGCTGTTCGGCAAACGCCATGTTCGCTTTCTCGACCTTACCGATGGCGCGGTCGACCTGGAATGGAACGCGGCGCACGATCGCAACACCTGGACCTTCAGCGACACCCCCGGCAAGCCGTTCGCGCTACCGATCATCGACCGGGCGACGCTTGCGGGGACCAGCGTGCGGTATCGTGATCCCACGCTGCAACTGCTCGCCGATCTTTCGTTCGCCACGGTGATGTCGGCGGACGCCAGGATTGGCGACAAGGTGACCTTCACCGGGACGGGGCGCGCGCGCGCGACACCGTTCACGCTGACGGGGGCGCTATTGTCGCCTAACCAGACGGTGGCGCGGGGCAAGAATCAGCTAACGATGACCGCGCGCGCCGCCAACAACGTCATCGACATCACCGGTACGCTCCCCAGCCTCGCCGAGATCGAGAACGTGCCGCTCCAGGTGAAATCACGTGGGCGCGACCTATCCGAATTGCTCTGGATCATCGGCGTCGCAATTCCCAGGACGCGCGATTACCGGCTCCATGCCCAGCTCGTGAAGACGGGCAATGATTATGCGTTCACGCGGATGGCGGGGGTGTTTGGCGACAGCGATCTGTCGGGCAAGTTCACGGTCCAGAACATCGCGCCGCGCCCACATATTGACGCGACGCTCGTCACCAAACGGCTCGACATCGTCGATGCCGCACCCTTCATCGGCTATAATCCCGACATCGTCGCCGCCAAGGGGGTCCAGGCCGCCGCCGCCGCGACCGGCGCGGGATCGGCGCGAATCCTGCCGGATGCGCAGCTCGGGATCGAATCGATGAAGCGGTTCGACGCCGACGCGCATTGGGCGATCGGCACGGTCGCGTCGAAGAAGATCCCAATCTCGAATGTCGACGTGACGGTCAGCCTGCACGACGCCCTGCTCAAGCTGTCGCCGTTCACCTTCGCGATGGCGCGCGGCAACGTCGCGTCGGACATCATCCTCGATGCGCGCCGCAGTCCGACCCACGCGAGCTACGACATCCGCCTCGCGCAGACCCCGATGGGGCGGCTGCTCGCGGGGTTCGGGGTCGCCGATTCAGGCACGACGGGCACGATCAAGGGGCGGATCAAGCTGGACGGCGTCGGCAACACGCTTCACGATTCGCTCGCGACATCGACCGGAAGGATCGCGTTCACGATGCCCGCGGGCACGTTCTGGACGCGCAACGTCCAGCTCGCCGAGCTCGACGTCGGCACCTTCGTCCAGAAGATGTTCCAGGATAAACTGAAGGAGCCGGTGAAGATCAATTGCGGGCTCATCGCGTTCACCGTCCGGGGCGGCGTCGCGGCCGCGGACCCGATCCTGATCGACACCACCAAGAACGTGATGCTCGGGCGCGGCGGGTTCAGCT
>JALYTW010000149.1 GCA_030854075.1 Pseudomonadota bacterium | reverse complement strand
GGTGAGGACAGGATGGAACCGGGCGTCATCCCAACCATATAGTCACGATGGCAAAGCTCGGCGACTGGATCGAACCGCATCCGCACGGAATCTACGTCAAGCCCGCCGATGCGTGGATCGATCCGTCAATTCCGTCGGCCAAGGCGCTCGTCACGCATGGCCATGCCGACCACGCCCGCGGCGGCCATGCCGCGGTCTGGGCGACGCCGGAAACCCTCGCGATCATGGACGCGCGTTATGGCGAACAGGCGGGGCACCCGGTCGGTTATGGCGAGACGATCCGGATGGGGCCCAAGGACAACGGGGTCGATATCGGCTTCGTTCCCGCAGGGCATGTGCTCGGATCGGCGCAGATCGTGCTCGATTACCGCGGCGAGCGGGTGGTCGTGTCGGGCGATTACAAGCGCCGCCCCGACCCGACCTGTGCGCCGTTCGAGCCGGTCAAATGCGACGTCTTCGTCACCGAGGCGACGTTCGGGCTGCCGGTGTTCCGCCATCCCGAGACCGGGGACGAGATCGACAAGCTGATCGCCGCGCTCCACGCCAATCCCGATCGCTGCATCCTCGTCGGCGCCTATGCGCTCGGCAAGGCGCAGCGCGTGATCGCCGAACTGCGCGAACGTGGGCATGAGGCGCCGATCTACATCCACGGTGCGCTCCAGCGGTTGTGCGATCTCTATGCCGAGCACGGCGTCCGGCTCGGCGAGATGATCCCGACCGCTGACGTGCCCAAGGCGGCGATGATGGGGCATGTCGTGATGTGTCCGCCGGGCGCGCTCAACGATCGCTGGTCGCGGCGGCTGCCCGATCCGATTACCGCGATGGCGAGCGGGTGGATGCGCGTCCGCCAGCGCGCGCGGCAGAAGAATGTCGAGCTGCCGCTGATCCTCAGCGATCATGCCGACTGGGACGAACTGACCGCGACGCTGACCGAGATCGCGCCGAAGGAAGTGTGGGTGACGCATGGCCGCGACGACGCGCTGGTCCATTGGTGCATGACCCGCCAGATCAAGGCGCGCGCGCTGGCGCTGGTCGGGTTCGAGGACGAGGACGATTAGCGGGACGATTAGCGGGGCGATTAGCGAAACGAGTAGCGGGGACGAATAGCCGGGCGATCAGCGCTTGCTTCCCCCGCCCGGTGCGGCATGATGGTTGACCTAAGCCTAGCCTGAAGGACCTCCCCACCGTGAACCGTTCGCTGCTGATTCTCCCGCTGTTATCGCTCGCCTTTTCGCCTGCCCTCGCGCAGGACGCGCCCAAGCCGAAGGGCGGCGACAAGTCGGTCATGGAGATGGCGACCGAAACCGCCAAGGACGAAGCGGCAGAAGGCGTCGCGCTGGCTCCGGTGGCGGAGCGCGAGGAGAAATCCAAGGGCTCGGTGACGGTCGATGGCCGCCGCTTGGGTTACACCGCGACCGCGGGGACGCTGACGGTACGCGATACCGAGGGCAAGCCGACCGCGAGCATGTTCTACGTCGCGTACACGCTCGATGGGGTGAAGCCGGGAACCAAGCGCCCCGTCACCTTTCTCTACAACGGCGGGCCGGGCAGCCCGAGTTTCTGGCTCCACATGGGGTCGTTCGCGCCGGTGCGGCTGCGCACCGCGAATCCGGAATTCATCAAGCCCGCGCCGTTCGATTTCGGGCCGAACCCCGACACGTTGCTCGACAAGACCGACATCGTGTTTCTCGATGCGATGGGGGCGGGGTATTCACGCGCGCTGGGCGATACCAAGCCATCGGCCTTCTACGGCGTCGACGAGGACGCCGACGTCTTCGCCAAGGCGATCATCCGCTATGCGACCAAGTTCGGGCGGTGGAACAGCCCCAAATTCATCTTCGGTGAAAGCTATGGCACGACGCGGTCGGGCGCGCTGGCGTATCAGTTGCAGGACCGCGGGATGGCGCTGAACGGCGTCGTGCTGCTGAGTTCGATCATGAACTACGGCTATCGTCAGCCGGGGCTCGACCAGGTGTATATCAATTATCTGCCGAGCTATGCGACCACCGCCTGGTATCACAACCGCATCCAGAACCGTCCCGCCGACGTCGCGACGATCGCCGCCGAGGCGCGCGCGTTCGCCGATGGGCCGTATATGGTCGCGCTCGCCAAGGGGCAGACCATCAGCCCCGCCGAGCGCGATGCGGTGGCGACGCGGATGAGCCAGCTGACCGGGCTGTCGGCGGATTTCATCAAACGCGCGAATCTGCGCGTCGACCTCGCACGGTTCCAGAAAGAGCTGCTCCGCGATAGCCGCGAGACCGTGGGTCGGTTCGATTCGCGCTATATGGGGGTGGACGCCGACGCGGCGGGCGAACGGCCCGAGACCGACGCCTCGTCGGATGCGATCTCGGGCGCGTTCATCGGGACGTTCATGGATTATGTGACGCACACGCTCGGCTACAAGACCGAGATGCCCTATCGGCTCAGCGCGCGCGATTCGGCGGGGTGGACGTGGAACTGGAAGCATGATGCGCCGGGGCGCGGCGGCGAACAGAACAACCCCAACACCGCGGTCGATCTCGGCGCGGCGATGCGCGGCAATCCGTATCTTAAGGTACTATCGCTCAACGGCTATTACGACATGGCGACGCCGTTTTTTGGGACCGAATTCGATCTCAACCACATGCTGCTCGAACCCGGGCAGCAGGGCAATCTGTCGTTCCGCTATTATCCCGCGGGACACATGGCGTACCTCAATCCAGACGCGCTGCACGCGATGAAGCGTGATCTGTCGGCATGGTATGACGAGGCGGTGTCGGATGCGAAGCGCGCGACGCCGCCGCAAGCGCCGTCGCTGTCGGGTGGGGCGGTGGGGGACACGCCACCGGGTTGACTGGTGACGCGGTGGCGGCAGGCTATGTAGGTAGCCACCAGCCCCGTTCGTGCTGAGCTTGTCGAAGCACGGTGAATCTCATGCCCTTCGACAAGCTCCAGGCGAACGGGCTCTGGGTTGCAGGTCGATCCGGCGGCAACGCTTCCTATCCGCCCTCGAGCGCGCGTTGCCGCCGGCGGTGCACCGAGCTGCCGATGCCGAGCGCCTCGCGATATTTGGCGACGGTACGGCGCGCGATGTCGAAGCCCTTGGCGTTGAGCAGGTCGACCAGCGTGTCGTCGGAGAGGATTTTCGCGCCCTCGGTCGCGATCAGCGTCTTGATGCCGGCTTTCACCGCCTCCGCCGACACCGCATCGCCGCCATCGGCGGCCTGGATCGCGCTGGTGAAAAAATATTTGAGCTCGAACTGACCACGCGCGCAGCTGAGATATTTGTTGCTGGTGACGCGGCTGACGGTCGATTCGTGCATCTCGATCGCGTCGGCGACGCGCGCGAGCGTGAGCGGTTTGAGGTGCGCGACGCCGTGGAGGAAGAACGCCTCCTGCTGCTTCACGATCTCGGTCGCGACCTTGATGATCGTGCGCTGGCGCTGGTCCAGCGCCTTGACCAGCCAGTTGGCGGAGGCGAGCGCGTCGGACAGCCAGGCCTTGGATGATTTGTCCTGCGGGCCGGTGCTGAGTTCGTTGTAATAGCGGCGGTTGACGAGGACGCGGGGTAGCGTCGCGCCGTTGAGTTCGATCCCCCATCCCGCGGCGGTCCGGACGACGAACAGGTCGGGGGTCACCGCCTGCGCGGGCTCGCCGCCGTAGCGGCAGCCGGGCTTGGGATCATAGCCGCGCAGTTCGCGGATCATGTCGGCCATGTCCTCGTCGTCGACGCCGCACAGCCGCTTGAGCCGCGCGAGGTCGCCGCGCGCGAGCCAATCGAGATTCGCGATCAGTTTCGCCATGCACGGGTCGTAGCGATCGGCTTCCTTGGCCTGGAGCGCGAGGCATTCGGCAAGGTCGCGCGCGCCGACCCCGGTGGGATCGAGCGTGTGGATCAGCGCGAGTACCTGCTCGACCCGCACAAGTGCGACCCCGAGCCTGGTGGCGACATCGAGCAGCGGGACGGTGAGGTACCCAGCCTCGTCGATCTGGTCGATCAGATGCTGCGCGATGAACCAGTTCGCGCCGCTCACGAC
>JALYTW010000167.1 GCA_030854075.1 Pseudomonadota bacterium | reverse complement strand
ACCGACGGTCGCCACGCCGTCGTCGCGTTCACCGACGACTGGCGCGAGGATGCCACCCGCCGCGATTTCACGATGAACGCGCTCTATGCCGATGCCGCGACGGGCGAGGTGTCCGACTATTTCGGCGGGCTCGACGATCTCGCCGCGCGCCGCGTCCGCTTCATCGGCGACGCCTACCGCCGGATTGCCGAGGATCACCTGCGCATCCTGCGGTTCTTCCGCTTCCACGCGCGGTTCGGGGACGCAATCGACGCTGCCGGGCTCGACGCCTGTACCGCGCGCGCCAACGACCTGATGGCGCTGTCGCGCGAACGGATCGCGAGCGAATTGCTCAAGCTCCTCGTCGCCCCGCGCGCGGTCCCGGTGCTGGCGCTGATGGTCGAGCGCGGTATCCTGCGCGCAGTGCTGCCCGAGATAGCGGACCCCGCTCGCTTGGCCACGCTGGCGGCGCGCGAAGCCGCGGCCGGCGTCACACCAAATGCGATCCGGCGTCTCGCGGCGCTGCTGCCCGCCGATGCCGCGGATACCGTCGGCGCACGCCTGAAACTCTCGAACGCCGACCGCAAGCGCCTCGTCGGCGCCAGTAAAGGCCCGGGTGACGAAGGTCCGCGCGGGTTGGCCTATCGGGTGGGCGCGAGCGGCGCGATCGATCGGCTGCTGGTGGCCGGCGAACCGGTCGCCGCGATCGCGGACTGGGCACCGTCGGCGCTACCGATCGGCGGCGGCGCGCTCGTCGAACGCGGGCTGACCCGGGGGCCGGACGTCGCAGCGGTCCTCCGCCGGGTCGAGACGCGCTGGGTCGGCGAAGACTTCCCCGACGCCGCGCGCGTCGATCAATTGGCCGACGAAGAGGTCGCGGCGGTACTCGGCATCAACAGCGCATAGGCGGACGTTGCATCCAGCGGCTTGGCATAAAGATATCCCTGGCCATTGGTACAGCCGAGCCCTGCCAGCGTTTGCGCGAGCTCGTTGGTCTCGATCCCCTCCGCGGTCGTCCTCATTCCCAGCGCCTGCGCGAGGCTCAGGATCGCGCGGACGATCGAGATCTTGTCGCGGTCCGCGAGCATCCCCGTCACGAAACTGCGGTCGATCTTGAGCAGGTCGATCGGCAGCCGCTGGAGGTACGCTAGGTTCGAATAACCCGTCCCGAAATCATCCATCGCCAGCGTCGTGCCGAGTTCCTTCAATTCGTTCATGATCGCCGCGATTCGATCGGGATCGCTGACGAACGCGCTTTCGGTCAGTTCGAGCGTGAACCGGTTCGCCGCGATGCCATAACGCGAACCGGCGGCTTCGATCAGCGTCGTGATCGCGTCGCGCTGCAATTGGATCGCGGAGACGTTGACCGCAACCCGCACGCCGCAATTGCCCCCCGCCTCATGATCCCACCCCGCGAGCGTTTGCGCCGCCTCGTCGAGCGCCCAGCGTCCTAGCGGAACGATCAGCCCCGATTCCTCAGCGACCGGGATGAAATCGGTCGGTGCATGTTCCCGACCGTCGCGATCGGTCCAGCGCGCCAGCGCCTCGAACGATACGATCTTGCCCGACGTCAAATCGCAGATCGGCTGGTAGTGGAGCCGCAATTCCCGATTCTCGATCGCCGATCGCAGCGCGGTTTCCATCGAGAACCGCTCGCGCGCGACCGCAAGCGTCTGGGTCTGGTAGGATTCGACGATCCCGCTGTCTTTCGCCCGCTTGGCCGCGAACTGCGCGTGACGAATCAGTTCATGCGCATCCTCGGTGTCGGCCGATCCGTGCGCGATCCCGATCGAACAATCGACGTTCAGCCGATAGTCGGTCAGCCGAAACGGCGATCCAAACGCCGCGCGGACCCGCTCCGCGAGCTGCGGTGCCTCGTCGCGAGTCTCGTCGATCGCCATCAGGATGCCGAATTCGTCGCCGCCGGTCCGCGCCATCGTATCGCGCGCGCGAAGCGCCCCCTTGATCCGTCGCGCGATCGTGATCAGCAGCTCGTCGCCCGCCAGGCTGCCGAGGCAGGCGTTGACACGGTCGAACCGATCGAGGTCGAGCACCATCACGGCATGCGTGCCCCCCGCGGCGAGCGCGGCTTCGATCAGCTCGCTGAATCCCTCGCGATTGGGCAATCCGGTCAAGCTATCGGTCGTCATCTCGCGGCGGAGCGAGCGTTCGGTGAGGATTTGCGGTGTCCGGTCGAGAAACGTCATCGCACAGCGATCGAGCGTCAGTCGGCTCGTGCGTGCCAGCGTTACGCGATAGAATCGGCAATCGATGTCGCTGCCGAACTGCCAGTCGAGGTCGAGCCGGCGCGCGTCGGACCGCAGGAAGGCATCGATCCGGTCACCCAGCGCAGCGAGCATCGGGGAGCGATCGGGGACGACCCCCAATCCGGCCAGCCGATAGGCACTGTTGAACGCCACAAATTGGAACCCCGCTCCGTCGCGAATGACGTGCGTCGCAGGCAGGGGGAGGAGTTCACAGCTGCGCTCGAGCAACTCTTGCGAGACCGCAAGTGGCGGCAGCGGTTCGGGCGGGGCGAATGCCATCGCGCCGCTCTAAGGGGAACTTCCTTAAAACCCTCTAAAGTCTTGCTTTACATTAACCGCCGAAGCGATTGTCGCGCGGGAAGCCGGTCGGCGGCGTCCGTCCCGCCGCGCCCCGCGCCGCCCGCCACAGCGACAGGTCGGGCTCGGTCCGGGTACGCCCGCTGTCGCCGCCCATCGCCCAGCTCAGCCCCGCCGTGAAGACGAAGGTGATCGCATCGGACAGCGAACCCTCACGAAAGCGTTGCAGCTGCACCCCCTGCCCCCGCGTCATCTCGGGTATTTCGCTCAAGGGAAAAACCAGCATCTTGCGGTTGTCACCCACCGCTGCGACGTAATCCGCCCCTTCGGCGACCGGGCGCACCACAACCAGCTTGGCGCCGATCCGCGGGGTGACGACGGTCTTGCCCTTGCGGGTTTCGGCGATGACATCCGCGGTCGGGACGATGAACCCGCGTCCATCGCTGGCCGCGACCAACAACTTGTCATGGCCCCGCGCGGTCAACAGCGCGAGGATCCCGACGCTGCCATCGAGGTCGATCATTGCGCGCACCGGCTCGCCGAACCCGCGCCCTCCGGGCAGCTTGTCGGCACCGAGCGTGTAGAACCGCCCGTTTTCGCCTGCCAGCAACAGCTTGTCGGTGGTCTGCGCGTGAAAGGCAAAGGCGGGGCCGTCACCCTCCTTGAACTTCATCGTGTCCGCGCTGGCCAGGTCGACATGCCCCTTCATCGCGCGAATCCAGCCGCGTTCGGACAGGATCACCGAGATCGGCTCGCGCTCGATCATCGCCTCGAGCGGGATATCGCGCGTCGGTGCGGCCTCCTCGATCGTGGTGCGACGCTGGCCGAGCAGTGTCTCGGGACCATAGCGGTTGCGGATCTTGGTAAGATCGCGCTTCATTCGCGTCCGCTGACGCGCGTCGGACGACAGCAGCAGCGTCAGCTCGGCCTGTTCCTTGTCGAGCTTGTCGCGCTCGGTCCGGATCTCGAATTCCTCGAGCCGCCGAAGCGAGCGCAGCCGCATGTTGAGGATCGCCTCGGCCTGACGATCGGTCAGCGCGAATTCGGCGATCATCACCTGCTTGGGCTCGTCCTCGGTCCGGATGATCGCGATCACCCGGTCGAGGTTGAGATACGCGATCAGATACCCCTCGAGCAGCTCGGCGCGATCCGCGATCTTGCCGAGCCGATGCTCGGTCCGCCGCCGCAGCACCACGAACTGATGCTCGATCCACGCGGACAACGCCTCGCGCAGGCTCATCACGCGCGGCGTGCGATCCTTGTCGAGCACGTTGAGGTTCAGGCTGAACCGCGATTCGAGGTCGGTGAAGCGGAACAGCCCATCCATCAACACTCCCGAATCGACCGTCCGGCTGCGCGGTTCGAGCACGATCCGCACCGCCTCATCCGATTCGTCGCGCACGTCGGCCAGGATCGGCAGCTTCTTGTCATTGATCAGGTTCGCGATCGCTTCGATCAGCTTGCCCTTCTGGACGCCATAGGGGATTTCGGTGACCACCGCGGTCCACGCCCCGCCCTTCTCGCGCTCGATCTCCCAGCGCGCGCGGACCCGGAAACCGCCGCGTCCGGTCGCGTAATTCTCCGCGATCGCCGCGGGCGAATCGACCACGATCCCGCCGGTAGGGAAATCGGGGCCGCTGACGTGCGTCAGGATCGCAGCGTCATCGGCCTCGGGCCGATCGACCAGCATGATCGCGGCGTCGAGCAGTTCGGCGGCGTTGTGCGGCGGGATGTTGGTCGCCATCCCCACCGCGATCCCGCTCGCGCCGTTGGCGAGCAAATTGGGGAACAACCCCGGAAACAGCTCGGGTTCCTGATCCTCGCCGTTATAGGTCGCGCGATACCCGACCGCGTCCTCATCGAGCCCGTCCATCAGGTCGATCGCGACCTGGGTCAGCCGTGCTTCGGTATAGCGATAGGCGGCGGCGTTATCGCCATCGATGTTGCCGAAATTACCTTGTCCGTCGACCAGCGGATAACGCAGCGAAAACGTCTGCGCGAGCCGCACCATCGCGTCATAGACCGACTGGTCGCCATGCGGGTGATATTTGCCGATGACGTCGCCGACCACGCGTGCGCATTTCTTATAGCCCTGGCTCGGATCGAGCCGCAGCAGCCGCATCGCCCACAGCAACCGCCGATGGACGGGTTTCAGCCCATCGCGAACATCGGGCAGCGAGCGCGCGGTGATCGTCGACAGCGCATAGACGAGGTAGCGTTCG
>JALYTW010000147.1 GCA_030854075.1 Pseudomonadota bacterium | reverse complement strand
TTCGCGACGATGGCGGAGGAATGGGGGATGGTCGGCGGATGCCTGCTGATCCTGGCCTTCATCCTCGTCATCCGCTGGGGGATCAACGTCGGGCAAGCCGCCAACACCCGCTTCGCTCGCCTCACCGCGGCGGGGCTGGCGACGACGATCTTCTTTTACGTCGCGATCAACCTGTCGATGGTGATGGGGATCGCGCCGGTCGTCGGCATCCCCCTCCCCCTCGTCAGCTTCGGCAGCTCCGCGCAGATGACGGTGATGCTGTGCCTCGGTATCCTGATGTCGATCGATCGCCAGAATCGCCGCACCGTCCGCTGGTAACCGCGGCATTGCGCGCAAAAAAAGGTTTGCATCCCCCGCTCCCGATGCTAACCGCCCGCTTCCCGAAACGATGCGAGCGCCGACGCGGTGCAAGACGGCAGCGGGAATGGACGCATAGCTCAGTTGGTAGAGCAGCTGACTCTTAATCAGCGGGTCCTTGGTTCGAGCCCAAGTGCGTCCACCAGAATCCTTCGAATAAAACAGTCGCTTGCGCAGCGATATCTTCGCGGTGCCTCTCCCGGTCGGCGAGACGCAATCGGGAAAGCACGCGCCTCTCTCGTGGTAGTCCGACCGACCAACCTCGCGGCGGGCGGCGAAGATTTACGGCAGGGCGGGATTCCGTTTGCGAATGCAATCCAGCCAGCTTCTCGCTACGCGAAGGACCGGGGCTTGCGTGCGCTAGACCTGGGCGACACGTCCCGGCACGGCGATCGACCCGACCGTTATAGCGACGGCGGTTTGGAGAAAGCGATCGGGATCGTGGATTGCTCCGATTATCGACGAAATGCCCGAGTGCAACGGCTTGTTTGATCGGTTCGACGCTGCCGCCGCAGCGATCTGTCACCGCCGGCCCGACCGGCCTATGGATCGCTAGCCCGGCGCCCGGCCCTTGCACGGTTGCGAAATCCTGCCAAAGCGCCTTACGAAACGCGCCGAATGACCGGCGGGGAGCGCTGTATCCGTCAAATTGCCGCCCTGCCATATCGGACCGAAGGGAACGCGATCGACGCTCCGGTGCGGATTTTGCTCATTACCTCGCGTGAAACGCGGCGTTGGGTGATACCAAAGGGGAATCTGTCGGCGGCCTCGACCCCCTATCACGCCGCGGCGATGGAGGCGGAGGAGGAGGCGGGTGTGTGCGGTGCCGTTTGCCCTACGCCGCTGGGATCGTACCGCTATCGCAAACGGCGCGCCAACGGCGCATCGCTCATGGTCGATGTCGAGGTGTTTCCACTCGCAGTCAATCGCGAGATGACGGCGTGGAAGGAGCAGGACCAGCGCGACCGGCGCTGGTTTACGCTCGCCGACGCCGCCGACGCGGTCGACGAAAGCGATCTGCGCGAGTTGATCCGGTCATTCGGCGCATCGGAATTCAAGGCAGCGACCCGGCGCACCGGGGTGCTCGGTGCGGTCGCCAACACATCGAAAGTGGGAAATATGTTTGCCTGGTTTCAACGCCTGCTGCCCAAGACCGGCAATTTCTTCGAGTTGTTCGAGGCGCATGCCGTGACCATCGTCGCGGCCGCCGATGCACTGGGCCGGCTGCTACAGGGCGGTCCTGCAGCGCAGGATCACATCCGCGAGGTGATCGAGCGCGAGCACGATGCCGACGACATCACCCGCGAGACGCTTCAAACCGTCCGCATGACATTCCTTACGCCGTTCGATCGCGGCGCGATTACCAGTCTGATCGGCGCGATGGACGATTCGATCGACGAGATGCAGGCGGCGGTCAATGCGATTGACGTGTATGACGTCACCGAGTTCGAACAGGAAATGCGCGACATGGCCGCGATTATCGTCGATGGCGCGCGGCTGACGGCCGAAGCCATGCCGCTGCTACGCGACGTCGCGAAAAACGGGGTGCGGCTGCATGAGTTGACCGAGCGTCTGGTGCGGATGGAGGGGCATGCCGACGATATCCATGCGGCTGGTCTAAAGCGCGCGTTCAAGGAACATGGCGCCACCGACACGCTCCGGTTCATCGTGGCACGGGAGATCTACAAGCATCTCGAGCGCATCGTCGACGCACTCGAGGATGTCGCCAACGAGATCGACGGCATCGTCATCGATCACGCCTGAACAGGACGCGACATGCACGAGCTCGCCTTTCCGCTGCTGGTCGGCCTTATCATCATCGCGCTGGCGTTCGATTTTCTGAATGGGCTCCACGACGCCGCCAATTCGATCGCCACGGTGGTCGCCACCCGATTGCTGAGCCCGGTAAAGGCGGTGCTGTTCGCTGCGACATTCAACTTTGCTGCCTATTTCCTCACCATCACCTTCCCCCAGTTGCACAAGGTCGCCGAAACGATCGGGCAGGGATTAATCGACCGGGATACGGTGACGCCCGCGGTAATCTTCGGTGCTTTGATCGGCGCGATGTTCTGGAATGTCGTGACGTGGCTGAAGGGGATTCCGTCGTCGAGCAGCCACGCGCTGGTCGGTGGTCTGATCGGGGCCGGCATGGCGCATGCGGGCATCGGTAGCATTCAGTGGAGTGGTCTCAACAAAACGCTGATCGCGATCGTCCTGTCGCCATTGATCGGCATGATCCTGGCCATGCTCATCATGCTGGTCACCAGCTGGATGGCCAGCAGGGCGACGGCGCGCGGGGCGGAGCGGAGTTTTCGCTACCTTCATCTCGTGTCGTCCGCCGCTTATTCTCTCAGCCACGGCCTCAACGACGCGCAAAAGACGATGGGCCTTATCACCGTGCTGCTTTATTCCACTGGCTATCTATCGGGGAAGTTCGAGGTCCCGCACTGGGTGGCGATCAGCTGCTACATCGCGATTGCGCTCGGCACGCTGACAGGCGGCTGGAAGATCATCGAGACGATGGGTTCGCGCATCACCAAATTGTCGCAACACCAGGGATTTAGCGCATCGGCCGCCGGGTCGGTGACGGTGTTCATCGCCTCGCTGCTCGGTATCCCCGTATCGACCACACACACGATCACCGGCAGCATCATCGGCGCCGGGACGGCCCGTCGCGCGTCGGCGGTCCGCTGGGGCGTGGCGGGCAACGTCATGGTGGCGTGGATCGTCACCATTCCGGCTTCCGCCGCGGTCGGTGCCTTATTCTATTTGCTGACGAGGTTGTTCTAAAAGACCATACGGCCGCTTTTGGACCGTTTGCGGAGGCCGGGAACGGCTAGAACTGGGCGCGTTGCGGCCATGAAGCATCGAGCCGGGGCTGGTCGGTTTTGCGCCGTTGATCGACGTACGCCAATGTGATCTGTGGTGACGGTGGGAGCAACTGATCATGCACGAATTCAGCTAAATACCTCATGAAACTACCCAATTTGCCGTAGCCCGACGATATCTGAATCAGAGTCTCTGGTTCGAGCCCAAGTGCGTCCACCACGTTTCTCGAACGTCTCCCCAGCTTAGCGGCGATTTCCGGTGGGTTGTTCGGTGACAGGTGTCGCGAAGGTAACGAGCCGGGTAACACGTCAAGGGCGGTTAATTGATCCAGCTCAGGTCGTTCCAGAGGATCCTCGTGTAATTTACCGTCGTCAGAACCGGCGGTAGCTTCCGACGAGGAGGCTAAGGTTGTCGAGCTTTGGTCCCGCGCCGTCCGCAAGGTGGCGCAGGACCGACGCGATCAATAGCCGCTGTAATTATAGTGATACTGGTAGTTGCGGTTGCGCGGGCGAACGTATCGATTGGCGTAGCCCCGGTTGTACCCGCCATAATATTGGCGGCGCCACTGGTCGCGCACGTGCTCGCGCTGATGCTGTAACTCGACGGAATAATCCGCGTCCTCGTGCTGATTCTGCAGGCCCTGATGCAATCGCGCATGTTCCCATGGGGTCAAGCCCTGCTCGTGCGCCTCGGCATGTTCCTCCGTCAGCGCATCGTGGACGTCGCCGTGTTCTTCGTCGAGCTGCTCGTGCTCATGATCGTGGTGACTCCACTGAGCATGCGCGGCGGCAGGAATGCCAAACGCCATCGCAGCCGCACCGATCGTTCCCAACACCAATGTACGCATGACTTCCTCCTATCGAGAAACCACCGGAATAGTCGGGTGGAGTTGAACCCATTCTGACCAATCGTCGGGGGGCAGCGTACATTTGCATTGGTTATCGCCAATCTATCAGAACACCGACAACCGGGCAGCCGCTACGGCTCGCTCGCCCGCCCGCTCGCTTACGGTGCGCGCGCTGACTACGGCGGATCAGCCGGGACTTGCAGTCCAAACCGGGAGCGTCGATGCCGCCCGGATGATCCGCAAGACAAAGAAGCGTACGCGTCGGGGCGTCATCGTTACCGCCATCGTGTCGGCAATTATAATCGGGATGGTCGCCGCCGCCGGCTATTTCGATCGCTCACCGTTGAATTTTTACGCTGCTGTGGGGAGGCCTAGAGAGACCGTAGTCGTGAACGTTTCGGGGGATATGGGGCTGCGCTTTCTCCTTGGTGCATCGACGTCCAGGGGACTGACGCAGCGCGGCTATTCAGTTGTCGGGGTAAGCGCCCCCGGGATCTTCTGGCGCCGCCGGACGCGAGCCGAGATCGCGACGGTGATTGCCGATGCGATCCGGTTCGCACTGGCAAAAACCGGTGCGCGGAACGTGGCGGTAATGGGTCAATCCTACGGTGCCGATATCGTGCAGACCGGGCTCGTCGACCTGCCCGCAGATTTACGCCGCCACGTGGTGGCAATCGTACTGGTGCTTCCGGGCGATTCCGTTTTCTTCCGCGCCGATCCAACCGGGCTGCTTTACCGAGGCAAGCCCGACAGCATCGCAACAGCGACGGCAAACACGCTCGACTGGGCACCGGTAACGTGCATTTATGGTGTTGAAGAAACCGACAGTCTCTGCCCGCTGCTGCGCATTGCAACCGCGAACATTGTCTCGATGCCTGGAGACCACGACATCAGACATGATGCGGCGGGACTGCTCGCCAATGTTCTTCAGGGAATATCGCGTCCCGCTATCAAGCACTGACGTCGGTTAGACTCGATGAACTGGTCCGCAGGCGGCCGATTGGATCGCGACCGCCGCTGGGTCGCTGCGACCGTGTCGGGCCGCCGTTGCCTCACGTCAGCAACGGTATGATCGCATCGGTCTGAAACGCCGCGGTCGCCAGTCTAGTCCCTCGCATCAGGCCGATCGAATTTCGAGATCGACTACGCTTCGATCCGGCGATGCCAGGCAGGCTGAACGGGACAGCCGTATTTCGTCGCGCCCGTTCAACCCTTCCGGCGCGAGTTACCGCTTGGGGGGAGTTGCCGCCATTGCGGCCTTATCCTGCGCCGCCGCGGCGGCCCGGTCGTGCGCTGCTGCCATCTTGTGGTGGCGAGCCGCCATCCTGTGCTTGCCACGGTAATGCGAATGCTTGGCGGCCGCAGCCTCCTTGCCCGCTGCCATCCGCTCTTTGTCTGCGCGTGCGGCGTGAGTCATTTCGTCTGCGCGTGCGGCGTCCGTCATTTTCGTCGGCTTGGCGCTGGTCGACATGGTGCTCATGCTGCCCTGCTTGTTCATGGTGCTCTGCGCGCTTGCGGGCATCGCCATGGTCGAGGCGACCAACGCCGCCGCGCCTAATCCTGCAACAATTTTCATTTTCATCCTCTCGTGGATGCCGAAAATTCGGACTTACCCGGATAGACCGTGCGCCCAGGCCGATGACGGCGACGTGTCTCGGCCATGAATTCGATGTTACAAAGATTTGCCGCTAGGAGCGGACAGACCGCTCGTTGCCCCCGCACACAGGACTTCGGTCTTATCGCGCGCGACGCTGCGTCTTGTACTTTTCGGGACGGCGCGCGAACGATCGACCGACGATGGCATGACGCGGAATTCACCGCCACGCCACCGGTTCGATACGTTGGTACAAGCACGGTTCGGCGATGGTGAACGCGAACAAGAGGCTTTGGCGGTCGCTGGCGGTGGGCGCGCTTGTGCTCGGGTGCGTTGTGCTTCTTGGCGTGGCGGCATTGGCTGGATTTTTTTCCACCGACCCGGTCCGCTTCTTTGCACCCGAAGGTAAGCAACGTCCCGTGGGCGTACTCTTTTTCTCCGGCGATATGGGGCTGCGCTTCGGGATGGGATCTTTCACCACCGCCGCACTTGTCGATCGCGGGTTCGCGATCACCGGCCTCAATTCACCAACGGTGTTCGCCAAGCACCGGACCGCATCCGAGGTCGACGCCATCGTCGCTCAGGCGGTTAGGCAGGCCCTCGCTCAAACCCGGAGCAATCGACTGATCCTGATCGGTCAGTCGTTTGGCGCGGATATCCTCCAGACGGGGCTTGCACACCTGCCGCTGCCGCTGCGGCCAAAGATAGCTGCCGTCATTCTCGTGGTGCCGGGGGACCAGGTATTTTTCAGGGCGGACCCAACCGGGCTTGCGTATCGGGGCGCTGCCGACAGCATTGGCTCGCGGACCGCAGAGACCATCGATTGGGCGCCGTTGACCTGCATCTACGGCGCGGAAGAGACCGACAGTCTGTGCTCCGACATCCACCTCCCCAGCGCGACGAACGTTCGGATGCCGGGCGGTCACTTTCTCGGTAACGATGACAAGGCCTTGCTCAGTCACGTGCTCGGTGCCATCCGGCGCGCAGTCCCGGACGCTGTTCAAGAATAGGGAGCATTGCGACGTGCGGTGGATCGTAACAGTGCTCGTGCCGATCGCGGCCCTGGCGGCAAGCACGGGGGCATCGGCCGGCGCCGTCATGCGCCCCGATTGGGCGATCGGGATTTGGGCGAACCCGGCCGAAACGCTTTTCATCAAGACCGGTCCGTGCCGCGGCGACGGCGGCGGCGATCTGTGCGGCTCGATTGTGTGGGCGAGCCAACGAGCGATGGCCGACGCGCGCGATGCCGGCGTCAGTCAATTGATCGGAACGCAGCTGCTCTCGGGCTATCGCCGCACCGGGCCGGGCAGTTGGAACGGCACCGTATATATTCCCGATATCGGCCGACGCTTTTCCTCTCGACTCAAGCAAACCTCTGCACAGGCACTCACTATTTCCGGCTGTCTGGTCGGCGGATTTCTCTGCAAGTCTCAGGTGTGGCGTCGCGTGAGGTGACAGCGCCGATCAAGCGCGTCGGACTCCGCTGGTGGCGAACCGCCGAACGCCACCGGCGGCTTGTCATTGCTGGCGTCGTCGCGGCCATTGCGCTGATCGCGTTCAGCGCGCTCCACCTCGCATTGCGGGAAGTCCATCTGCGCGACGTTCGATTGGCGCTGGCCGCGGTTCCTGGCTGGCGGGTCGCCGCCGCATTCGCGCTGACGGTGGTGAGCTATCTGGCGCTGACAGGCTATGATCATGTCGCGCTACAGGCGGTAGGCAAACCATTGCCCTGGCGTGCCAGCGCGGTGGGATCATTTACCAGCTATACGCTCAGCCACAATGTCGGCCTAGGGATACTGACCGGCGGCACCGCGCGCTATCGCGTCTATCGCCCTGCCGGGCTCGACCTGACCGAGGTCGCGCAGGTCGGTGTGTTGACCGGGATCACCTTCTGGGTTGGCTTATTCGGGATCGCGGGGACAGCGCTGATTGCCGCGCCAGCCACGATCGCGACCGGCCCGTTTCATCTCGCGCCGCAAATTCTGCGGGTGATCGGCTGCTTGCTCGTCGCAGCGGTCCTCGCGCTGCCGATCATGCGTGCGTTTGGCGTCACCGCCATCGGCCGCGGGCGGATGCACTTGCCGGTCCCAAGTCTTGCACAGCAGGCCCGGCTCGCCGCGCTCTCGCTGGTTGATCTGGCCGCGGCGGGGGGAGTGCTATTCGTGCTGCTACCCGCGCTGAGCCCGGCCATGTTCCCCGGCTTCTTCGTCGCCTACGCCGCCGCGCTTCTCATCGCGTCGGTGACCCACGTTCCAGGCGGACTCGGAGTCTTCGAAACGGTGATGCTCGCGCTTGTTCCCGTCGCGCGACCCGAACTGTTCGCGGCGCTGCTGCTCTATCGGCTGACCTATTATCTGCTGCCGCTGGTCGTCGCTGGAATCGGTATCGGGCTCGCGGAAGGGCACCGACTTCGTCACCCGATCGGGCGAGGTCTCGGCAAAGGACTCGGGATCGCAGACCGGATCGGCCATGCGCTCGCGCCGACCGCGGTAACGCTGCTCGTGTTCCTTGCCGGCTTTATTCTTCTCGTCTCGGGCGCGCTGCCCGGCGTCAAGGCGCGGATGAGCGACCTCGACGGGCTTCTCCCCCTGCCCTTCATCGAAGGATCGCACCTCGCGGGCAGCCTCGTCGGCACCGCGCTCCTGCTCGTCGCGCCCGCGCTCAACGCGCGACTCAGGAGCGGCTTCGTCGTCGCGCGCGTGCTGCTTGCGGGCGGCGCACTCTTCTCGCTGATGAAGGGCTTCGATTACGAGGAAGCGACGCTCCAGCTGATCGTGCTCGGCGTCCTCCAATATGCCCGTCCCAGCTTCTACCGCCGCGGCGGGCTTTCCAGCGAGCCACTCGACGCGCGCTGGCTCGCCGCCGCCGCCGCCGCGATCGGGCTCAGCGTCTGGGCGGGCTTCTTCGCTTACAAGCGCCTGCCGTACAGCGACGTTCTCTGGTGGCGCTTCGCGCTCGACGGCAACGCCCCGCGCTTTCTCCGCGCGACCTTCGCTGCGGGCGTCCTCCTCACCGCGATCGCGGTGTGGCACCTTTTGCGCGGCCGCGAGCCGACCGTTACCGGCTCGGCGCTCGATCCTTACGTCGCCGCGCGCGCGATCACTGCTACGGCGCGGACCGACGCCAACCTCGCTTTCACCGGCGACAAGAGCTTCATTGTTGCCGCGGCTGCCGACGCGTTCCTGATGTACCGCATCCAGGGCCGCACCTGGGTCGTGATGGGCGATCCGGTCGGTCCCTCAGCCGCTTGGAGCGAGCTGATCTGGGCGATCCGGCGCAGCGCCGATGCCGCGGGCGCTCGGCTCTGTCTCTTCCAGGTCAGCGCCACAATGCTGCCGCTGATCGTCGATCTCGGACTCGAGCCAATCAAATATGGCGAGGAGGCGTCGATCTCGCTCGCCGACTTCACGCTCGAGGGTCCTAGAGCCAAGGGCCTTCGCCATGCGCTCCGTCGTAGCGAGACGGCGGGGCTCACCTTCGCGATCCTCCCCGCTGCCGAGGTCCCTGCGATGATCGAAACACTGCGGGTCATTTCCGACGCCTGGATCGCGGACAAGGGCGGGCGAGAGAAGCGCTTCAGCCTCGGCGCGTTCGATCCCGTCTATCTCGCGCGGTTCGACTGCGCGATCATCCGCGACCAGAATGCGCAGATCATCGCCTTCGCCAACATCTGGACACTACCTGGTGGCGCCGAACTCTCGATCGACCTGATGCGCCACGTGCCGGGGATGGAATATGGCGCGATGGACATGATGTTCGTGAAACTGTTCGAATGGGGGCGTACGCGCGGGTATCGGCGGTTCAACCTCGGGATGGCCCCGTTATCGGGGCTCACCGGCGGCCGCCTTGCGCCCCTCTGGGCGAAACTGGGCCGCGCGCTGTTCGAAAATGGCGAGTCGCTTTACGGCTTTGCTGGGTTGCGCGCATTCAAGGCGAAGTTCAGCCCAGACTGGGAACCGCGCTATATCGCGACCCCGCGGCGCACCGGAATGGCGCGCGCGTTGATCGACCTCATCCGGCTCGTCAGCGTCTGACCAACCGACGTGCGCTCACCCGCGCGCTGGGGCCTGTTGTCGATGGGAAGAATAGTCGGTTGGGTGATGTGATGCCGCGATGACGCCGGTTTATCCGGACTCACCCCGTTTAATGTGATCCCGCTCTAAAGCCCGGCCTTGTCGAGCGCCGCCGCGAGCTCGGCATGAACCGACCGCGTATCGTTGGGAGTGAGCCGGCTCAATGCGGTCTGCACCCGTTTCTGCGCGACCTGCAGTGTTTTGTGCCGCACCGCGCGGATCGCGTTGGTCCGCCACGCCGGGCTTTCGCCCAGGAGCGCTGCCCACTTCGCCTCTTCCGCAGCCAGGATGGCCAGCGCCAGCCGCAGCCCATCGCGCCGTCCATGGTCGTAATCGTCGGACATCAGCGACTCCTGCGGCGGTGAACGGGACTGCTCGACCTTGGCCCCCTGCACCGGCCTCTACCAGGGTCGGCCAGTTGGCGCGATCAGCCGCTCGATCGCGCGATATACCGCGTGACGTTGTCCGCGAGCACGGTGAGCGGCACGTTGCCGCCCTCCACCACCGCCTGATCGAAATCGCGCAGGTCGAACCGGGTGCCGAGCGCCGCCTTCGCGCGGTCCCGCTGCGCGACGATCTCGGTCTGCCCGACTTTGTAGCCGCACGCCTGTCCCGGCCAGGAACAATAGCGATCGACCTCGCTCGCCGCATTGCTGCGCGGTAGCCCGGTCGCGGCGATGAATTCGGTCAGCGCGCGCTCGCGCGACCATCCCATCGCGTGGATCCCCGTGTCGACTACCAGCCGCACCGCGCGCCACGACAGCCCCATCAGATAACCGAGCCGCCCCGCGGGATCGTCGTCGTACATCCCTAGTTCGTCGGCCAGTTCCTCGGCATAGAGCGCCCAGCCTTCGGAATAGGCGTTGAACGCCAGGATCGACCGGATCAGCGGCAATTCCTGCGCATATTCGCCCTGCCAGACATGGCCCGGGATGCCTTCGTGAAAGACCAGGTCGGGGATAGTCACGCGGTTGTGGATCGATGGATCGCCCAGGTTCACCCAGATCTTGCCGGGCACCGATCCGTCGAGCGAGCCGGGGCCGCCATAGGCAGCAGGTGCGCCGGGTTCCTGCGCGAGCGGCAAGCGTCGGATTTCGAGATTGCCCTTGACCGGCCGACGGAATGCCCGCGGCAGCCGCGGGCGGATCGCATCGATCTTGGCCTGCATATAGGCGACGATCTGGCGGCGCCCCTCGTCGCCATCCGCAAACCCGATCCCCGGTCGGCGTTGCAATGCAATCGTGCGCTCCGCGACCGTCCCCTGGGTCAGCCCGAACCCCTTCAGCACTTCATCCATTCGCGCCTGCAGGTCGATTAGCTGCGCGACCCCCATCGCGTGGAGATCGGCCGGGGTGCGCCGCGTCGTCGTGCTCGCACGCAGCCCCCAGGCATACCATTCCGCGCCATGCGGCCGCGATCCGAGGCCTGCGGAATCGGTGGCGACCGCGCGCTGGGCGCGGATCTCGGCCAATTGGCGCTCCAGCGCAGGGATGATCGAACCGCGCACGATCCGTTCCGCGCGCGCCGTCCAGTCGCCCGGGATCGCGGCCGTCTTGCGTGCCAGCGGCGCGATGAGCGCGCCGTCGCTGCGGGCTGCATCCGCCAGGGTGCGGGTCATCCCCGCAATGGTGTTGTCGAGCAGGAACGCGGGCGGCACCAGCCCCTGCTGGCGCGCGATCCGGATCCGCACCGTCTCGCCATCGAGCTGCGCCGCCATCGCCGCCAGCCGCGCGAGATAGGCGTCGGCGTCCGCGGCATCATGCACCGGCTGATCGCCATCGAGGATCTGCGGCACGTCGAGCCACGCGCCAACATTCTGGATCACGCCATAGGGCGTGTTCCGCCAGCTGCCGATCGTCGCCACGCCATAGGGCAGCGCCATCCCCTCCAACGCCGTGCGGAACGCAGTTTCAGTCACCGCGAGCGAAGTGAGCGTGGATTGATCGAGCCCGCCGCGAGGCATCCGCGCCAGCTCCGCCAGCCCCGCCGACAGAAACCGGCGCTCCGAAGCGACCCCCGCGAGGGACCGATCCGCCAGCCGACCGCGCAGCGCGGCATAGACGCCGGTATCCACGCCCAACCGAGTCGCTTCGGCGGGTTCGAGCGCGAGCAATCGCCAGGCGAGCCGATCGAGCAACGCCCCGGCAGGCGAGGCGGCGGTAGGCAAGGAGGCGGCAATGGCGCGGACCGGCGCTGCGGCGAGCGCGGCGCTCCCGATCAGCCCCTGTAAAGCAGCGCGTCGGCTGAAGGATGAGTTATGCATTGCCCAAGGGTACCAACCCCGCGGCTGTCGTCAAACTCCTTGTCCTATCCCCCTGGAATGGATAGGTGCCAACGATGAGCCACGCCGCCAGTCCCGAGTTGCTCAACCGCCTGCGCCGCGCGTACGGCCATTTCGCAACGATCATCACGATGGTCGAGGACGGCCGCGAGGGGCTGGAGATTGCGCAACAGATGCAGGCCGTGGTGAGTGCGCTTGAAAACGCCAAGACGATGCTCGTCACCGATCATATCGAGCATCATCTCGAGGCCGCGATCGGCCCGCTCTCGAAGGGCGTGCGCGACGAACTGGCGCGCTTGTCGAAGCTGGCAAAATATCTCTGATGGCGGGGTTCGTGCTGGGTGACGTCAGGCGCGGGGGTCTGTTTGCGCTGATCGCAGCGGTGCTGTTCGGCGCATCGACCCCCGCTGCTAAGGCGATCATCGCCGGGGTGCACCCGCTGATGCTGGCGGGTCTGCTCTATCTCGGTTCGGGGGTCGGCCTGACGATGATCAAACTCGTCCGGCGGCGGCACGGCGTGCGGGTGGCGCGGCGCGATCTGCCGTGGCTGATCGGCACTGTACTGTTCGGGGGCGTGCTGGGACCCGCATTGCTGATGATCGGCCTGACGAGCACGAGCGGTTCCACCGCCTCACTGCTCCTGACGCTGGAAGGCGTGTTCACCGCGCTGCTGGCGTGGATCGTCTTTCGCGAACCGTTCAACCGGCGGATCGGCATCGGCATGGCCTCGATCTTCGCGGGTGCGGTCCTGTTGGCGGCAAACGGGCCGTCGGGGCAGGCCGGTCTCTTCGGCGCGTTCGCGATCGGCGGAGCGTGTCTGTGTTGGGCGATCGACAACAACTTCACGTCGAAGATTTCGCACGTCGAGGCCCCGACGTTGGCCGCCATCAAGGGGGGCGCGGCGGGCATCGTCAATGTTGGCCTCGCGATCATCGCCGGGGCGCATGTGCCGCCGTTCGCGATCGTCGGGATCGCGGCGCTGATCGGCCTGCTCGGTTATGGGGTGAGCCTGATCCTGTTCGTGCTGGCGCTGCGCGAGATCGGGGCGGCGCGGTCGGGCGCGTATTTCTCGACCGCGCCCTTCATCGGCGCGTTCGTCGGCCTGCTCGTGCTGCGCGAGCCTTGGAGCGCCGCGCTCGGCGTTGCGGGCGCGCTGATGGCGTTCGGCGTCTGGTTGCACCTGACCGAACAACCGCAGGCCGCGATCGGCCCCGAACCGACGCTACCAGCGGCACAGCCACACCGGTAGCCGCGACGCGCCCGATCAACCGCCGCGGTCGGGTCAGGCTCTCGCTTGACCGACCGTGGCCCTGACACGGTTCTCTTGCCGCGGGTCGGATAGCGGCATATCGCGTGACGACCGCTGCCGTCCCGGCAACGCGCGATGCGAACAGCCAAGGATGCGACGATGAACATGAAAACACTGGCCCTGCTGGGCAGCGCAATGGTAGCCGTCGGGGGCTGCAGCGACCGCAACGCAGCGCAGACCAATACGACGACCACCACCACCACCACCACAGCGAGCCCGATTCCCGCGGCGGGGCGAACCCGCGGCGTGGTCCAGTCGGTGGGTCCGGATGCGCTCGCGGTCCAAACCTATGGTGGACAGACGGTAAGCGTGCCGCTCGACGCAAAGACGGGATTCGCCTGGGTCGTCGCTTCCAGCTTGGCGACGCTGAAGGATGGCGACTTCATCGGGACTGCGACGACCGGCCCGGACAACGCGCTGCGCGCGGTCGAACTCGTGATCTTTCCCGAATCGATGCGCGGCACGGGCGAGGGCCATTATGATTGGGACGTGCCGGGCGTGGTCGCTGCGGCGGGTGGCAACGGTGGCGGATCGAGCGCGATGACCAACGGCACCGTCCAGCAGCAAAGCGCGACGACCAATGGCACCGTGGAACAGCAGAGCGCGATGACCAACGGTACGGTCCAACCGCAGAGCGCGATGACCAATGGTACCGTCACCGGTGGCGCCGGCGCCGGGAAACCTGGCGAAACGACGCTGACGATTTCCTACAAGGGCGGTACGTCCAAGGTGTTGGTCCCCGCCGGCACCCCGATCGTTCGGCTCGAACCGACCGAGCGGGCAGTGCTCGCCAAAGGCCAGAAGGTGTTCGTCATTACCAACCCTGGCGCGTCCGCTGCCAGGTCGGTCGCAATCGGGAAGAACGGCCTCACCCCGCCGATGTGAGCCACGGAGCGGCATCCTCCGGCGTCACTGGATGCTGGCGGATGCCGCCCGTCGGGTGCACGATGTCGAACGCGTTAGTTTTGTCGAAGGTCGATGATGCCCCTGCGGCTTTCCCCGTTACTGGTCGGCGCGCTCATCGCGCCCTCACTCGCGACCGCTCAGGACAAGGCCCCCATCGCTGTCGCTGTCGCGGCCCCCGTTCAGCCGCCGCTGCCCGACATCATCGTACTCGGACGCGGGCTCGACGTGCCGGCAGGAACGACTGCGTACGGGACGGTAACGATCGATCGCGACCGGCTGATCAACGATGCCTCGGGGCGGATCGAGGGCGTGCTGCAGGACGTCGCGGGGCTCCAGCAGTTCCGCCGGTCGGACAGCCGCTCGGCCAATCCGTCGGCGCAGGGCGTGACGCTGCGCGCGCTCGGCGGCAACGCCACCAGCCGCGCGCTCGTCCTGCTCGACGGCGTGCCGCAGGCCGATCCGTTCTTCGGTTACATTCCGTTCAACGCGCTCGTCCCCGATCGGCTCGCCGGGGTGCGGGTGACCCGCGGCGGCGGCGCGGGCGCATTCGGCG
>JALYTW010000124.1 GCA_030854075.1 Pseudomonadota bacterium | reverse complement strand
GCTATCAATCGATACCTGGTCGAGCATAACGCCGATCCCAAACCCTTCGTCTGGACCGCATCAGCCAACGCCATTCTCGACAAGCTCAATCGACTGCCTGAACCTTCCGTCTGAGTCAGTGCACTAGCGAGACGCAGACAAGCTCCGCGACGCTCCCGTTCGCCAGGGCACCGCACTTCAGCCGGGGGCGCGAGGTCGGCGTCGCGGGTGTGCCGGCGGCTTCCGTCGACCAGCTGCTCCCGGTGTGCATGAAGCCTTGGACAACCGCGCCGAAGCCGGCGTTGTGCACCTTTACCATGAGGGTGCTCGCCGCAGCGGCCGCTCCGGCCGTGCAGCGGAGCCCGTTGCCGGAGATCTCCCACGCCAAGTCCGGGCGCAGGCGGAGCGAGCACGCTGGCACAGACTTCGGTTCCCATCCGAGGCGACGGATGATGCCGGTCGCCACGCTGGAACCAAGCGTGGCCGCGAGCTTGCCGCTGCCATCGAGGAAATCGGCGAAGCCCATCCTGGCGGCTAGGCCGAAAGCGCTTGAACGCGCTTCGATCATCCACCGCGATCCGGAGAGCTCGAAGGCGAGGGAGAGATCGTATTCGGTGTCAGTGCCGGGCCACCTCGCTCCGGTGATGGCGATCCGATGCCCGGGGCCGTTCGTGATCGCCATCGCCGCGCCCGTCTCGACTCCGAACGCGTCGCGGCGCAGCGTCCAGCTGCGGCCGCCGAGAACGACCTCTGCGCCGAAGGGCGTGGCGTGAATACCGTCGACGGCCTGCGCCCAGCTGGTGGTTGGCAGGATCAGGCCCGTGCCCAAGCCGCCGAGCGCCAGCATCTCGCGCCGGGTGACGCGCAGGCCTGCAGGCCGACCGTTCTGCGCCAGGATTGACCGGCGCGTCCAGCGACGCGCCGCATCGAGCTCGAACATCGCCGCACTCCCCCCGGCCCGACCCTGATCGCGCCGGGGAGGATGCTATCAAACCAGACAAGGTGTGCAATGTATTTTTAGGGCTTTGTCAGACCAACGTGGGACTGCCTCTGCGCGGCTGATAGCGGCCGGTGATGAGCCGAAAATCGAGAGCACTTCCGCCAAGCACGTTTCGACGTTCCAATTCGTCGCCCGAGGTGATCCGCTTGGTAGTGATGATGTACGTGCGTTTCCCGCTGTCGTTGCGCAACGTCGAGGACCTGCTATTCGAGCGCGGCATCGACATCTGCCATGAGACGGTTCGGCTGTGGTGGAACCGGTTCGGTCCGATGTTCGCAGGCGACATTCGCCGCCAGCGGATCAGCGCGATGCGCGGGTTCCGGCACTGGCGATGGCACCTCGACGAGATGTACGTGAAGCTGAACGGCGAGATGGTCTACCTCTGGCACGCGGTCGATCACGAGGGCGAGATTCTCGAGAGCTACATCACCAAGACCCGCGACAAAGCGGCAGCGCTTACTTTCATGAAGAAGGCGCTCAAGCGCCACGGCTAGCCAGCGGCGATCACCACCGACGGGCTGCGATCATACCGTGCGGCGATGAAGGACCTCGGCAACGAGGAGAAGCAGGACGTCGGCCGCTGGGCCAACAACCGGGTGGAGAACAGCCATCTGCCGTTCCGAAGACGGGAGCGGGCGATGCTGCGGTTCAGGCGAATGAAGACGCTACAGAAGTTCGCCTCAGTCCACGCCAATGTCCACAATCATTTCAATCTCGAACGCCACCTCGTCGACCGCCAGACCTACAAGGAAAGACGCTCCGCCGCGCTGGCGGAGTGGCGGATCCTCGCAAGCCAGGCCGCTGCGCTCAAAGCCAGGACTGCATCGCGGAGAGACCGGTTCGCATTAGACTGACAGCACCGCCAGTTGGGCTTTCCCGTCAGCCCACAGCCGTTCGGAACGTCATGTTTTCCGGCGGTTCTTGCGCTAGCTGACGGCCCATCGCTATCGAGGTTACGGCGGGGGCATCTGACGCAGCAACTTTGCCGCGCGATGGGACCGCAACTGTCGGTGGTGATCGCCTGGCGCTTTGGAATGAGGCTTCAGTGCCCGCTCGCGTAAGCGCCGCTGCGGTTTGATGATGCCGGATAATGCCGCCCCGGGTCAGCGGGAGGCTTTGCCTTCGGGAGTAAAGGCGACCTCCAGCCGCCGGATGCCGTGGACGAAATTATTGGGAGCGACATCATAGTCGCCCTCCCATCGCATGTCGGGGAAGCGCGCGAAGATCTGGCGATAGCTTTCCTCGAGCTGGACCTGCGCCGCCAGCCGTCCGATGCAAATATGCGGGCCATAGCCGAACGCGATATTTTTCTCGGCATTGGCGCGCGTGATGTCGAACCGATCGGGGTCGGCGAAGACTGCGGCATCGCGATTGGCGGCACCGTACCACATCACGACCTTCTCGCCCTCGGCGATGCGCTGACCATCGATCTCGACATCCTGGGTCGCGATGCGCTTCATGTAGATGACCGGGCTGATCATCCGCGTGATTTCGTGGACCGCGTTGGGCAGGAGCGTCATGTCCGTCTGCAATCGCGCGCGCTGGTCGGGGTGTTCGGTGAAGAGCTTCATCGCGCCGGACAGCGTGTTGCGGGTGGTGTCGTTACCCGCAAAGACGATCAGCAGCCACGATCCGTCGAGATACTCGTCGGGAAGCAATTCGCCGTCGATCTGCGCATGCGCGATCGCGCTCATCAGGTCATTACGAGGTTCGCGACGGCGCTGGTGGAGCATCGTGCGACCATATTCGAACATCTCGCCGACATTGTGATTGAATAGAGCGATGAAGCCCTGGAGTTCGGGGGTCAGGTCACCCTGCTCCTTGCCCTCCTGCTCGGCGGCGATCTGCAGCGACATTTCGAGGAAGTGGATCCAGCGGATAAATTTCTCGCGGTCCTCCTCGGGCACGCCGAGCATCTCGCAGAGCGTGAAGCTGGGCATGTGGCCTGCGAACATGCCGACGAAATCGCATTTGCCAAGCGGCGCCATCGCATCGAGCCGCCGCGTTACTTCGGCGGCGACCTTGGCGCGAAGCTCGCGCATATAGGACGCGGTGAAATAGGGCATGTGCTCTTTGCGAAGCTGGCGGTGCGGGTTGCCATCGAGGTTGATCATCGTGTTCATCGCGGCGCGAAACAACTGGTCGTCGCGGCGTTCGGGCGGTGCTAGCGCCATGTTAATTCCGCCGCGCTCGGAACTGAAGGCCTTCGGATCGCCATTGACGCGCTTCACGTCGTCATAGCGGGTGATCGCCCAGAAACCGGGCCGGTCGCGCGGCTCCTCGTGCCACATCACCGGGGCCTCGGCACGCATCCGTGCGAAATCCGCCCAGGGCTGGCCTGTGGTAAAGCGGTGCAGATCGGTGAGGTCGACGCCGTCCAGCGTCGGATAGGCGCGATCGAACGCGGGGCCAGGCTTGCCCTCGACAACATGGTCGCTGATCAGTCGCATCGCTCGATCCTTGTCAGGCGGATGACGTCGGGTGCCGACGCCAGTCTCTCCGTAACATTAGTTACGGGGCAGGCGCTGTCAACGCGCGCGTGGCTTGCGGATAACGTGGGCGCGGCGAAGTCGGAGGCCGCAACGCCGCTGGCGAAACCGGACTTATGGGGCGACGCGCTAAAGCTTGAGGTTGCGTCGCGCCATTTCCGCCGAGGCAATCTCCCCCAATGGCGTCCGAGGCTCGCCCGAGAAGATATCGGCGAGATCAAGCAAATCTTCGTTGTTGAGAGCCAAGATCGACGCCTCGATTGCCGCCAAGCGTTTCAACGCGCGGTCACTATGGTCGGCGTTCCGCTTGATCCGGGTTTTGAGCATCACGGCACCGTAGCTAAGCGACACTTGAAAGGGAAGCAGGTGAGAAGCCTTTGCTCGTGGTCGATCACGGAGAATGTTGCGGCCGAATGTTGCGGGATCGTATTTTTGGTGCCGTCTGGAATTGCCGGAAAGGTGAGATCGGGGAGGAGCCGCCATGTTGGGCTGGTCCGCACGTGGCTGCGGAGACTTGGTCCACTGTGGTTGACCATCTGCCTCGAAGCGCCGACCAACGCGATTAGCGCCATCCTGGGACGGTACCCCGCGATCGGAGCGCTGTTCGACAAGCTCTGGTTTCATCTGCGTGCGCCGCGTGAGCGCGGCGAAATGCGCATTGTATCGGCGATCTGCGGTGGCAAGGTGTCGATCAGGAGGTGCCGCGGTTATCTTCGGATCTGGCGGCTTGAACCAAACGACTCCGCTTCGCCCTTGCTCACGCGTCGGTGCCCGCTCGACGCAACGTCGCCTAGCCGAGTGCCTCGACCTGTTCGGCCAGATCGAGCCAGCGCAGTTCGGCGGCGGTCTTGTCTGCCTGCGCCTGGCCGATCGCTGCCATCAGCCGGTCGAAACGATCGGGATCTCGGCTGTAGAGATCAGGATCTTCGAGCAGCACCTGGTCGCGCGCGATGACTGCGTCGAGCGTCTCGATCCGCTTGGGCAGCAAGTCGTAATCGCGCTGATCCTTGTAGCTTAGCTTCGCGCGCGCGCGGGTTGCGGGGGCTGCCGCGACCGCGTTTTTGGCTATCGCGCCGCGCTTGGTGGGCGCGCTGGCCTTGCGGCGGCGTTCCCAATCTTCGTATCCCCCCGCCACGACATCGACCGTACCCGACCCGTCGAGCCCCAGCGTGATCGTCACGGTGCGGTCGAGGAAATCGCGATCGTGGCTGACGATCAGCA
>JALYTW010000138.1 GCA_030854075.1 Pseudomonadota bacterium | reverse complement strand
CGATCGCAGTCGGCTTCCCGGCACATCCCGCGAGCGAGACCAGCACGACTGCCGACACGGCAAAAACTGGGACGAGCGGTTTCTTCATCGCAATCATTCCTCACGGCCCCCCGGCGTGCGATACTATGCGCGCAAAAAGGTTAATCGGACGTAAGGATACCCCAATCGGGCGGAGGATCGACGACATGCGAATGGCGACGTGGAGCTTTGCGGTGGCCGGGGTTTACGGCCTCGCCGCGACGTTATCGCTCTATTTCCGCGCACCGCTGACGATCGAGGCGCAGTGGCTCTACGCCTTTGCGGGCGCAGCGGCGGCGACCCAGCTCGCTTATCTGCTGATCGCATCCGATCCGGTTCGGTATCGACTGGTGATCCCGATCGGCGTCGTATCGAAACTGAGTTTCGCGGTGCCGATGACGATTCTTTACGCGCATGGCGAGATCGCGATGGGCAGCTTTGCGTTCGCGCTGATCGATTATGCGCTCGCGGCGCTGTTCGCGGTCAATTTCGTCCGGTTGCCGAAACGGTAGGTCAGGCCGGTCAGTCAGGCCGCGCGCTGCTCCAGCGCGCCCGCCGCTTGCGCCATCAATGTCGCCAGGATGTCGGCAACCGGCTCTTCGTTCGTCACCATGCCGACCGATTGGCCAGCCATCACGCTGCCGTGTTCGACATCGCCGTCGATCACCGCGCGACGCAGCGCGCCCGCCCAATATTGTTCGATCTGGAGCTGCGCCTCGAGCATTTCGACCTTGCCGCCATCGAGCAGGTTAGCGACCTCGCGCTGCTTGGCTCCGAACGATTCTCCCGCCGCATTCTTGAGCGCGCGGACCGGGATTACCGGCAACCGCGGATCGAGCTGGACACTCGCCACCGCATCTCGCGCACTGGCGCGGATGAACGCCTTCTTGAAATTGGCATGCGCGATCGATTCGGTGGCGCAGACGAACCGCGTGCCGAGCTGGACCCCCGCTGCGCCCATGTCGAGGTAACCCGCGATTGCCTCGCCGCGCCCGATCCCGCCCGCCACGAACACCGGAACCTCGCCTGCGATCGTCGGCAGCATCTCCTGCGCCAGCACGCTGGTGGAGACCGGGCCGATATGCCCGCCCGCCTCCATCCCCTCGATCACGAGCGCATCGACCCCCGATCGGATCAGTTTCTTCGCCATCGCCAGCGTCGGTGCGAAACAGATGACCTTCGCGCCCCTCTGCTTGATCGCCTCGAGGCTGCCCTTGGGCGGCAATCCGCCCGCCAGTACGACGTGACCGACCGCGTGCTTCGCGCACACCTCGATCAACGCGAACAGATCGGGATGCATCGTGATCAAATTCACCCCGAACGGCTTGTCGGTCAGCGCCTTGGTCGCCGCGATCTCCGCATCGAGCAGATCGGTCGTCATCGCGCCGCACGCGATCACCCCGAAACCGCCCGCGTTCGACATCGCCGCGACGAGGTTGCGCTCACTGACCCACGACATCGCGCCCGCCATGATCGCGATCTCGCTACCCAGAAATGCCACGCCACGCGCCATCCGGCGCTCGAGACGCGCCGCGCCGCTCGAAGATACATCGTTCATGATGGCGGCCTTAGGTTATTTTCTGCCCGAAGCGAACTTCGCGACGTGCCTACGCCGCCGTGTCCTCAGCATCCAGTCCATAAGCGGTGTGCAGCACCCGGACCGCGAGTTCGGTATAATCTTCCTCGATCAGTACGCTGACCTTGATCTCGCTGGTCGTGATCACCTGGATGTTGATCCCGCGCTCACCCAGCGTTGCGAACATGGTTGCAGCGACGCCCGCGTGGCTGCGCATACCGACGCCGACGACCGAGATTTTGGCGACCCGCACGTCGTGGTCGATCGCCGCGAAGCCGATCTCGTCTTTGTTCAGGCCAAGCACCTCCAGGCTGCGCGGCAGATCGGCCGACGGGACGGTAAATGTCACGTCGGTCGACTGCGCCGAATGCGCGACGTTCTGGACGATCATGTCGACGTTGATCCCCGCATCGGCGAGCGGCATGAAGATCGCGGCGACCGAGCCGGGACGATCGGGCACCCCGGCAAGCGTGATCTTCGCTTCGTTCTTGTCGTGCGCAATTCCGGTGATGAGCTGGCGTTCCATGTCGTCAATTTCCTCTTCGCCTACGATCAGCGTGCCGCGCGTCGGCCCGTCGCCGTCGTCGAAGCTGGACAGCACGCGCACGCGCACCCCTTCCTTCATCGCTAGTCCGACCGAGCGGGTCTGGAGCACCTTTGCCCCGACGCTCGCCAGCTCGAGCATCTCCTCATACGTCACCTTCGACAATTTCCGCGCGCGGGGCACGATGCGCGGATCGGTGGTGTAGACGCCATCGACATCGGTGTAGATATCGCACCGATCCGCCTTCATCGCCGCCGCCATCGCGACCGCCGAGGTATCCGATCCGCCGCGCCCCAGCGTCGTCACGCGTTCGCCCGACGCCACACCCTGGAAACCGGGGATCACCGCGACTTCGCCCGCGGCCAGGTTTGCCAGAAGGGCGGTCGTGTCGATCTCACCGATCCGCGCCGAAGCGTGGCCGTCGGAAGTGCGGATCGGCAATTGCCAGCCAAGCCAGCTCCGCGCCTTCACGCCAGCCGCCTGAAGCGCGATCGCGAGCAGGCCGCTTGTGATCTGTTCGCCACTCGAGACGACCACGTCATATTCGCGCGGATCGTAGAGCGATGACGCCTCGCGGCAGAAATTGACGAGCCGGTCGGTCTCCCCCGCCATCGCCGACACGACGACCGCGACTTCGTGGCCCGCCTCGACTTCGCGCTTCACCCGCGCGGCGACGGTGCGGATGCGTTCGATCCCCGCCATCGACGTGCCGCCGAATTTCATCACGATGCGTGCCATGGCGGAGGGTATGAATCCAATTGGGTGAACGCCGCGGCCCTGATAGGTAGGCCCCATGACGGTGGCAAGCGACAGCGTAACGATCGATCCGCAGGAAGCGGCGCATTTCGGCAAGATGGCGGCGGACTGGTGGGATCCGAAGGGCTCGTCGGCGATGCTCCACAAGCTGAACCCGCCGCGACTGCGCTACATCCGCGAGCGCGTCGACGCGCAATGGGGTGGCGACGCTGCGAACTTCACGCCGCTAGCCGGCAAGACCGCGCTCGATATCGGCTGCGGCGCGGGCCTGCTGTGCGAACCGCTTGCGCGGCTGGGCGCGGCGGTGACGGGGATCGATGCGGCGGCGGAGAATGTGGCGGTCGCGGCGCTGCATGCGACGGAGAGCGGGCTCGACATCGCGTATCGCCCGGGCAGCGTCGAAGGTGTCGCGGGCCGCTACGACCTCGTCACCTGCCTCGAGGTGATCGAACATGTCGTCGATGCGCCTGCGTTCGTGCGTGGGCTGGCGGGCGCAGTCGCGAAGGATGGGCTGCTGATCGTTTCGACCCCCAACCGCACCCCCTTGTCGCGCGTCGCGATGATCACGGTGGCGGAAGGCAGCGGCCGCATCCCGCGCGGCACCCACGACTGGCACAAATTCCTGACCCCCGACGAGTTGGCGGACCTGTTCGAGAACGCCGGGCTACGGGTGATCGACCGGCGCGGGCTGAGCTTCTCACCCGCGACCGGCTTCACGCTCAGCGACACGATGGCGCTCGATTATTTCCTGACTGCGGTGCGCGTCTGATCGGGCCGTGACGTCGCGCCCGCACGCGACATTTGCGCTATGGCCATGTATGTCCGACCCACCGCCGGTCGGCGAATAGATTCGTCGACGCCGACGAGCGGGATCAGCCCTCTTTGGTAGGTCCGAAGCCCGACAGCACCCCGCGCAGATATTGCATTCGGATCGTCGTGGTGGTGACGCCGCTGCCAACCTCGATCACCGCTTCGTTAAGCTTGGGGCGCGACATGCCGAGCTTCTTGTTGCTCGGAAACCCCGCTCCGTCGGTAAAGAAATTAAACTTGTTCTTCCCGTCTCGATCGTGCGTCGCGAGCAGCGCGTAGCGGCCCGGATGGGGAACCCGGATACAGACCGAAACGCTGCCCGCGGCGGGCATCCCAGCGCGGACCCGGCGAAAGAACTTCCCCTGCGCGATCAGCTCGCCATCGTCCTTCAGGAAATCTTCCTCGTTTGCGGGATATAATTCGAGCTTGAGCGAGCCCTTGCGATCTTTAAACCCGACCAGATTGGCGAGGATGGCGGGACCCGCTCCGGGCGCGCAGGCGGCGGCGTCGGTGCCGATAATCTGCGCAGCGGCGGGGGTGGCGCCCACAAGGGCAACCAGCACGGCGGTGAAAACGATAGGCTTCATTTTACGCTCCTGATCGCTGGCCGGTGCAGGCTGAACGCGACGATAAGGATGATATGAACGGTCAACACTGGCGCGGCGCTGAACGCGATCAATCCGGGCAAGTTTTCTTTCTGCCCGACGAACAGGATCGCAAAATTGGCGAAAAGCAGGTCCTTGTGGGGCAATAGTGGCAGCCTTGAGAACAGGAGGCGCCCCGCTGACGGAAACATCCAGCGCCCGATCGAGACCGCGGGCGGAGTGAAATGCCACGCCAGCGCCAGAAACACTGTCGGGGGCGCTCAGCCGCTGACTGGGTGAACCCGCCAACCGTCCGCCGCCGCCGCTGGCACCGGTACCGCCGCGCGCTAGCTGGCATTATTCGACGCTCTCGTCTGGGTTTGCTTCCTCGCTTTCGGCACTGCGTTCGAGCGCGGTCTTGATCATCGCGGTCATCGGGTCGGCCAGCGCGAGGCCCAGGACACCGAACAGCGCGCTCGCCAGGATCTGCATGCCCAGCGTCAACGCAGGAGGCAGGTCGACCGTACGCTTCGCCACCATCGGCACGACAACATAGCCGTCGAAGGTCTGGACGATCAGATAGGTGCCGATCGCCCACAGCCCGGTGTGGACCCCGGCGCTGAACCCTACCGCGACCATCATTACCCCGGTGATGATCGCCCCGATATTCGGAATGAAGGCGAGTATCCCGGCAATGATCCCGAGCAGCAGCGCCATCGGTACTCCCCCCACCGCCAGCGCGATCCAGGTGAACACGCCCTCGAACGCCATCCCGACCAGCCGCCCCGCGAGCAGCCGCCGCAGGGTCTGCCCCATCGCGCCGATTGTTTCCGCGAATTGGGCGCGCGACGCGCGCGGGATCATCCACTGCAGCCCGCGATCATAGGCTCGTGGATCCATCGCCAGGAACAACCCCAGCACGAGGATCATGACCATGCTGGTGAACGCACCGACAGCAGTCCCGAGCCACGATGTCAGCCGCCCGACCGATCCCAGCGCCTGCCGGACGAACTCGTTGACGTCCGCTAGGCCCGGCATCATCCCCTGCGCGGTGAGGAAGGCGGATAGGCGGCTCGCCTGGATTTCGAGGGTGGCGCGCAGCTGGCTCGCCTGTTGCGCCACCTGCACCCCGGTCAGATAAAAAGTCGTGAGCAGGAACGCCACGACTGCGACCACGACGATCAGCAACCGCCACCCTCGGGGGATCGGCAGCGCCCGTCCGAGAAGCCGCACCCCGCCATCGAGCAGCGTCGCAAAGACGATGCCGGCAAAGATGATCAACAGCGGCTGGACCAAGAGCACCGCCAGCGCGATCGCGCTCGCCATCCCCAGCCAGACCGCCGCCCGCTTCAGCTCCTGGCGAACGATCGGGTCGCGCATCTCGTTGGGGCTCGGGGCCTGGACGAGGTGGGGGGGCAGGTCCATCCTACGGTGCCGTGGCAGCCTTCGCGGGATGGAGCGATGTCCCCGCGCGCGCCGACCGCAGCGATCCCCACCAGCTCAGCGGGTTGAGCGAGGCGTCGCCATCAAGGCTGAAGGTAATGAATTCGGCGCGGCCACCCAGATTCTCATAGGGAACTGCGCCGCCAAGCCCCTGTTCGTACAGCGGAAAGCGGCTGTCGGCGGATCGATCGCGGTTATCGCCCATCAGGAACACGTGGTTGGCGGGAATCTTGAGCGGCGCATAATTGTCACCCGGCGACCAGCCAAGCTCGACGGTATCGTAGCGGCGACCGTTGGGCAGCGTCTCGGTGACGATCGGCAGATGGCAAATCATGCCACCGTTCGGCCCCCGCATCCGCGCCCCGGGATATTCGGAATCGCTGCAAGGACTATTGGTGTCGACCGGAATATCGACGAAATGGAGTGGCCCGCGTGGGATCGCCTTGCCGTTGAGGATGACGTTGCCGCCGCGCACCTCGATCGTGTCGCCGGGCAGGCCGACGACCCGTTTGATGTAATCGTTTTGGGTCCCCGGCGGGGTGACGATGACGATGTCGCCGCGGGTCGGCAGGCTGCCGAGCACGCGTCCATGGATGAAGGGGAGCCCGACACTCCAGCTGTCCTCCTGCTGATGGAGCACCACGCTGTCGAAGATCGCCACCGGGTTGGGAATCGTCGGTGAAACGAACGACCAGCCGTAGGCGAACTTGCTCACCACCAGCCGGTCGCCGATGCGCAGGCCCGGCAACATCGATTCGCTCGGGATATAGAACGGCTTGGCGATGAAGCTGTGAAAGCCGAGCACGATCAGGATGAGCCACAAGATGCCCTTGGTTTCGGCCCACCAGTCGGTTTTCTTCTTGGCCGTTTTCTCCACAGCACCAGCGGGCTCGGCACCGTCCTGACGATCGGGGATGTCGTTGCCGTCCAACACTGCTTCCTTCATTCGTCGTCACTCGCCTCGCTGGTTGCGATCGCCTCGATGATCACGAAGGCCTGCGCCCAGGGATGATCGTCGGTCATGGTCAGATGCACGCGGGCGACGTGGCCTTCGGGTATCAACGCGTCAAGCCTTGCCTTGGCCCCCCCCGCCAACACCAGCGTCGGGGCGCCGCTCTGCGCATTGGCGACCCCGATGTCCTTCATGAACACCCCCGCCCTGAATCCGGTTCCGACCGCCTTCGCAAACGCTTCCTTCGCCGCGAAGCGCTTGGCGAGCGTACCCGCCTTTGTGAACGGTCGCCGTGCCGCCTTGCCGCGCTCCACCTCAGTAAAAACGCGTGTCTCGAACCGTTCGCCGAACCGTTCGATCGACGCCGCGATGCGCTCGATGTTACACAGGTCGGAACCCAAGCCGACGATCACCCGACGTCAGCCACGCGCCGCATCCATCGCCGCGCGCATCCGCCTTACCGACTCGCCTAGTCCCAGAAACACCGCCTCTCCGATCAGGAAATGCCCTATGTTGAGTTCGCGTACCTGCGGGATCGCCGCGATCGGGGCGACATTGTCATAGGTCAGCCCATGCCCGGCATGGACCTCAATCCCGTGCTTCGACGCCAGCGCCGCCGCATCCGCGATCCGGCGCAGCTCGTGCGCGCGGGCGTCTCCGTCGAGGTCGCAATAACGCCCTGTGTGGAGCTCGACGACCGGCGCCCCGAGCCGAATCGCGGCGTCGATCTGACGCGCATCGGGTTCGATGAAGAGTGACACCCGGACATTCGCGCGCTTCAGCGCGGACACGATGTGCTGGAGGTGATTATGCTGCCCCGCCGCATCCAGTCCGCCCTCGGTCGTCCGCTCCTCGCGCTTTTCAGGGACAAGGCACGCCGCGTGCGGGCGATGGCGCAGCGCAATGCCCAGCATCTCGTCGGTCGCGGCCATTTCAAGGTTGAGCGGGATCGTCAGTTGTTCGGCCAGCCGCGCGATGTCGTCGTCGGTAATGTGCCGGCGGTCTTCGCGCAGGTGCGCGGTGATCCCGTCCGCTCCCGCTTCGGCAGCAACCAGCGCCGCGCGCACCGGATCAGGATACCCCGCGCCGCGCGCGTTGCGGACGGTGGCGACGTGATCGATGTTGACGCCCAGACGGAGCGGGGCGGTCATGCCGCCGTCCGACTTCCCGGCTTCATCGCGGGGATCGCGGCAAGCGCTGGCGGCAACTTATCCACGGCGTATGTCGGCACGTCGAGCCGAAGCAATGGGTAGAACGGCACGCCGAGGTCGGCGCTTCCCCCCGAGCGGTCGACCAGCGCGGCTGCCGCGACCGTCTCGCCGCCCGCGCGCGTGATCGCGGCGATCGCCTCTTTGGAGGAAAGCCCGGTGGTCACGACATCCTCCATCATCAGTACCTGCTGCCCGGGCTCGATCCGAAACCCGCGGCGGAGCTCGAATACGCCGTCGGGCCGTTCGAGAAACATCGCCTCGACCCCGAGCACGCGGGCCATCTCGTGCCCCGCGATCACCCCGCCCATCGCGGGCGAGACCACTGCGGAGATCTTCGCCTTCAGTTCGCCCGGCAGTCGATCGACCAGCGCCCCTGCCAGCCTGGCCCCGCGCGCCGGATCCATCAGGACCCGCGCGCACTGCAGGTAGCGGGGGCTGCGCAGCCCCGAAGACAACACAAAATGCCCTTCCAGCAGTGCGTCGGCCGCATGAAATTCAGCGAGGACATCGTCGTCGGTCATGGCTTACCTGGGTCGTGATCGCGAGCCCCGCCAATAGGCGGTCGGTGCGCCAAGGCCAAGCAGCGCCAGCAAATTCATCACCTGTGCGCTTGAGGCTCGCGGAACCCGCGCGTATAGGCCAACCGTAACGAAGGCGCACGGTAGCGCCCGTCCACCATGGCGCGCGCTGCGCAGGGTGGCTCGAACTGGGGTGATTTGACGCATGCGCATCGGCTTTAAGGGTAGCGGGTTGAAAGGGATTGCGGTTGCGGCCGCGCTTGCCTTGGCCGGATTGGCGCCGGGCGCCGTGGCGCAATCCGCGCAATCGGTACCCCAGGCCGCCGCCCCTGCAGGTGTCTCCACCGTCGCCCGAAGCAACGCCGCAGCGCCCGTTGTCGCGTCACCCGCCAGTCCCGAACTGGCGATGGATGGTGCCCCGCCGATGACGGTCCAGCCATCCATCGGCCAGCCCACCGACGGCCTGTTCGGCCTTCAGCCACAGGTGACCGTGAATGGCCGACGCGCGCATCATTTCCACGACGTGATCCTGGTCCCGGTCATCACCGCGATTTCGCTGCTCGTCCTCGGCCTGCTGCTCTGGGTTGTGTTCCGCTATCGCGCAGGCCGCAACCCGGTCCCCTCGAAGACCAGTCACAACACCGTGATCGAGGTGCTGTGGACGCTGATCCCGGTCGTGATCCTCGCGCTGATCGCGATTCCGTCGATCGGCCTGCTTGCGGCGCAGTACAAACCGGCCCCGGCGGGCGCGGTGACGCTGAAGGCGATCGGCAACCAATGGTATTGGTCGTATCAATTTCCCGACAATGGCGGGTTCGAGATCACCGCCAACATGCTCAAGGAAAAGGATCAGGTCAGCGCGGGTGAACGCTATCGTACCGCCGCCGACGGCCCGCGCCTGCTCGCGGTGGACAACCGCATCGTGCTTCCGGTCGGCGTGCCGATCCGGCTGATTACGACGTCGACCGATGTGATCCACAGCTGGGCGATGCCCGCTTTCTGGATCAAGCTCGATGCGGTGCCTGGACGGCTCAACGAAACCAGTTTCACGATCGAAAAGCCGGGCCTTTATTTCGGCCAGTGTTCGGAACTGTGCGGCGCTCGTCACGGCTTCATGCCGATCGCGGTCGAGGCAGTATCCCCGGCGCAGTTCGCGGCGTGGGTCAAGGCGAAGGGCGGGACGATGCCGACCCCCGGCCAGCCCTCTGACAAGGTGATTCCGCAGCCGGGCTCCGATGCCAACGACGCGACCGCGACGACGCCCGCGGGCATCGTCCCGACCAGCGACGCCGCACTCGTGAATTCGACTGCCACCCCTCCCGAAGTCACCCAGGGCGCGACCACCACCGCGCCCGTCGGCAACGTTGGACGCTAAGATGACCGATACCGCACTCAACCCCTCGGCGCCCAATCTCGGGTTCGTTGCGCACGGCGACACGCAGCATCACGATGCCGACCATAAGCCAAGCTTCTTTGCGCGTTGGTTCATGTCGACCAATCACAAAGACATCGGAACGCTGTACCTGATCTTCGCGATCGTCGCGGGGATCATCGGTGGGTCGATATCGGGCCTGATGCGGGCCGAGCTTGCGCATCCCGGAATCCAGTATCTGCAAGGCTGGGCCAGCATGCTTCACGGCGGCCAAGCGAGCCTCGATGAATCGCTCCATCTCTGGAACGTGCTCATTACCGCGCACGGGCTGATCATGATATTCTTCATGGTGATGCCCGCCATGATGGGCGGATTTGCAAACTGGTTCGTGCCGCTGATGATCGGCGCGCCAGATATGGCCTTTCCGCGACTGAACAACATCGCCTTCTGGCTGCTGGTCCCGTCCTTCATCCTGATGCTGGCGTCACCCTTCTTCGGAGGCGCGGGTAATGGCTGGACGCTCTACGCGCCGCTTTCCACCTATGGCGAGCCGGGGCCGTCGACCGACATGGTGATCCTGTCGATGCATCTGGCGGGTGCCAGCTCGATCCTGGCCTCGATCAACTTCATCACCACCATCTTCAACATGCGCGCACCGGGCATGACGCTGCACAAGATGCCGCTGTTCGTGTGGTCGGTGCTGGTCACCGCGTTCCTGCTGCTGCTCGCGCTTCCGGTCCTCGCGGCGGCGATTACGATGCTGCTGACCGACCGCAATTTCGGGACAACCTTCTTCGATCCGGCGGGTGGCGGCGATCCGATTCTTTACCAGCATCTGTTCTGGTTTTTCGGCCATCCCGAAGTCTACATCATGATCCTCCCGGGCTTCGGCATCGTCAGCCAGATCATCTCGACCTTCTCGAAAAAGCCCGTCTTCGGTTATCTCGGCATGGCCTATGCGATGGTCGCGATCGGCGTGGTCGGCTTCGTGGTCTGGGCGCACCATATGTTCGTGACTGGCCTCAGCGTGAACGTGAAGATGTACTTTACCGCCGCGACGATGGTGATTGCGGTGCCCACCGGTATCAAGATCTTCTCGTGGATCGCGACGATGTGGGGAGGATCGCTGTCGTTCAAGACCCCGATGGTGTGGGCGATGGGCTTCATCTTCATGTTTACGATCGGCGGGGTGACCGGCGTGGTGCTCGCCAACGGCGGCATCGACGATTACATGCAGGATACCTATTACGTCGTGGCGCACTTTCATTACGTGCTGTCGCTCGGCGCGGTGTTTAGCCTGTTTGCAGGCTTCTATTACTGGTTCCCGAAGATGTCGGGAAAGATGTACAACGAATTCCTTGGTCAGGCCCACTTCTGGATATTCTTTGTCGGCGTGAACGTGATGTTCTTCCCAATGCACTTTCTCGGGCTGCAGGGCATGCCGCGTCGGATTCCCGATTACACCGAACAATATGCTTATTGGAACGGCATTGCGACGCACGGCTATGAGATCATGGCGTTCTCGATGATCATCTTCTTCGTCAATCTGATCTGGAGTCTGATTGCGGGTAAGCCGGCGGGCGACAACCCATGGGGGGACGGCGCGACGACGCTGGAATGGACGCTGTCCTCGCCGCCGCCGTACCATCAGTTCGAGACGCTGCCGAAGATCGACTAACCGCGGTCCATCACCACGGACAAGCAGCGCCCCGGGGGAGACTCCGGGGCGTTTTGCGTCGCGCGCCCCGCTTGCCCTACTGCGAGCGTCAAGCTAGGCGCAGGCGATGACGCACCCTCTCGTCGGCATCATCATGGGATCGACCTCCGATTGGGCGACGATGCGGCATGCTGCCGCCATCCTGAGCGAGCTCGGGATCGCTCACGAGACCCGCGTGGTATCGGCGCACCGGACCCCCGATCGTCTCGTCGAGTACGCCAGGACCGCCGCCTCGCGCGGGTTGCAGATCGTGATTGCGGGCGCGGGCGGTGCCGCGCACCTCCCCGGTATGGCAGCGGCGATGACCCACCTTCCGGTACTCGGCGTTCCGGTGGAAACGAAGGCGCTGAACGGACAGGACAGCCTGCTCTCGATCGTCCAGATGCCCGCCGGGATCCCGGTCGGCACGCTCGCGATCGGCAACGCCGGGGCGACCAATGCGGGCCTGCTCGCCGCTGCGATCCTGGCGCTCGCCGACCAAGCGTTGAGCGAACGGCTACAGGCGTGGCGCGCGGCGCAAACCGCAGCAGTGACGCTCGACCCGGCATGATCACGCGCTGCGATGATTGAGCCGGGCGCGACGATCGGTATTCTGGGCGGCGGACAGCTCGGCCGGATGCTCGCGACCGCGGCGGCGCAGCTCGGCTACCGCACCCATGTCCTGGCGCCGGACCGCGAAAGCATCGCGGCCCAATCGGCGTCGAGCATGACGCGCGCCGACTATCACAACCGCATCGTGCTCGCCGATTTCGCGCAGGCCTGCGACGTGGTGACCTATGAATTCGAGAACATCGCGTGCGAACCGGTCGAATGGCTCGCCGAGCGCGTCCCGGTCCATCCCCACCCCCGCGCGTTGCGGATCGCGCAGGAGCGGATCGCCGAGAAGCGCTTCGTCGAAGACGTCGGCGGCAGTCCCGCACGCTGGGCCGCGGTCGACAGCCTCGCGACGCTGGAGGCGGGACTCGCCCGGATCGGCACCCCCGCGATCCTCAAAACCGCGCGATTCGGTTATGACGGCAAGGGCCAGGTGAGGCTCGATTCCCGCGCCGATGCCGCCGCGGCCTGGGATGCGATCGGCGGCCCCGCGGTACTCGAATCGTTCGTCCCCTTTTCCCATGAATTCTCGATCCTGGTGGTCCGCGCCGCGGATGGGTCGTCGCGCCGTTACGACCCCCCGCATAATGTCCACCGCGACGCGATCCTGCGGACCTCGACCCTTCCCGCGCCCGCTGCCGTATTGGCGCAAGCGGGCGAGGCGACTGCCCTCGCGCTGCGAATCGCCGAGCGGCTCGACTATGTCGGCGTCCTCGCGTGCGAATTCTTCGTCGGCGCGGACGGACCGGTCTTCAACGAAATGGCGCCGCGGGTCCATAATTCGGGGCATTGGACGATCGAGGGGGCCGAGACTTCGCAGTTCGAGAATCACATCCGCGCGATCTGCGACCTGCCGCTCGGCAGCACCGCGCTGACCGGCGCGCGGGTGACGATGGAAAATCTGATCGGCGACGATCCCTGGGCGCCCGCGCTCGCTGAATCAGGCGCGCACCTCCACCTCTACGGTAAGCGCCAGGCCCGCCCGGGGCGCAAGATGGGCCACATCACCCGCGTCACGCGCTGACGCTTACGCCGCGAACAGTTCGAGCTGTTCCTTCCTCGGCGCGATCAGCGGGCGCAGGTCGGCGCGGTCGGCGAGCACGACGGGCCGCCAATTCTCCGCGACGATGAACGGCCGCACCTTCGCGATCGACACCGTCAACCGCGCGACATCGTCAAGCCGCAACCGCCGCCAGCGTCGGCTCGTCAGGATCGACGCGACCGCCTTCGTCCCCAGCCCGGGCACGCGCAACAGCATCTCACGCGGGGCGCGATTGACGTCGACCGGGAAGGACCCGCGAAATTTTAGCGCCCACGCAAGCTTGGGGTCGATGTCGAGCGGCAGCATTCCCGTCGACGAGTCCGCGGCCGCGACGATTTCGGCGGGCGTATAGTCGTAGAACCGCATCAGCCAATCCGACTGGTACAAGCGATGTTCGCGCATCAACGGCGGGCGTTGGAGCGGCAGCACCGTACTGGCGTCGGGGATCGGGCTGAACGCCGAATAATAGACGCGCCTGAGTCCGAACCGATCGTAGAGCGAAGACGCACGCGTCACAATGTCACTGTCGGTCGCGGCGTCCGCGCCGACGATCATTTGCGTCGACTGACCCGCGGGCGCGAAATTGGGCGCGGACTTGTATTTCTTCTTCGCATCGCGGCCGTCGGCGATCGATGCCTTCACCTCGCGCATCGCGGTTTCGATCCGCACTCCGTCCTTTTCGGGTGCGAGCCGCTTCAGCCCGCCCGCAGTCGGCAGTTCGACGTTGATCGACACGCGATCGGCGTGGAGCCCCGCCTGCTGCACCAGCGCCGGATCGGCATCGGGGATCGTCTTCAGATGGATGTAGCCGCGGAATTGATGATCCTCACGCAACGACCGCGCGACCTCGACCAATTGCTCCATCGTGTAGTTCGGCGACGCGATAATTCCCGACGACAGGAACAGCCCCTCGATATAATTGCGCTTGTAGAACGCGATGGTCAGGTCGACGACCTCCTTCGCGGTGAAGCGCGCGCGGCGGACGTTCGAACTCTTGCGATTGATGCAATAATGGCAGTCGAAGATGCAGCTGTTGGTCAGCAGGATCTTGAGCAGGCTGATGCACCGCCCATCGGGCGCATAGGCATGGCAGATGCCCATCCCCGCGTCGGTCGATCCGAGCCCCTTGCCGTCCTTCGACCCGCGCTTGACAGTACCCGACGACGAGCAAGAGGCGTCGTATTTCGCGGCATCCGCCAGGATTTCGAGTTTCTCGCGAACGTCGAGCTGTGCCATTCGTTCGCTATATGTTCGCGCGGGGCGGCGAGCAAGCGATTCATTCGGCCGCGAGCAAGGCCGCCGCCTGGAGATCGACCGACACCAGTCGGCTGACCCCTGGTTCGATCATCGTCACCCCGAACAACCGGTGCATCCGGCTCATCGTCACCGCATTATGGGTGACGATCAGATAACGCGTCTCGGTTTCGCGCGTCATCCGGTCGAGCAGGTCGCAGAATCGCTCGATATTGGCATCGTCCAATGGCGCATCGACCTCGTCGAGGACGCAGATCGGCGCGGGATTGGTCAGGAACAGCCCGAAGATCAGCGCGACCGCGGTCAGCGCCTGTTCGCCCCCGGACAGCAACGTCAGCGACTGGAGCCGCTTGCCCGGCGGCTGCGCCATGATCTCGAGCCCCGCCTCGAGCGGATCGTCCGAATCGATCAGTGCAAGATGCGCCTGCCCGCCGTTAAACAACGTCGCGAACAGCCGCTGGAAATGCCCGTTGACCGCATCGAACGCGGTCAGCAGCCGCTGGCGCCCCTCGCGATTGAGCGTCCCGATCGACCCGCGCAACCGGTTCACCGCTTGCCCCAGTTCGTCGCGCTCGGTCGCATTGCCGATGCTCGCGCGCTCAAGGTCGACGAGTTCGGTCTCTGCGACCAGGTTGACCGGGCCGATCCGTTCGCGGTCGACGCTAAGCTTGCCATGCGCCGCGGATTCCTCGGCGGGGCTGCGTACGCCGATCGGCTCGAATCCAAGTTTCTCGGGAAGCACTGCCGCGGGGCAATCGAACCGCTCGCCGGACAAGCGCCCCATCTCGACCCGCCTGAGTTCCTGCGACTCCAGCCGCGCCGCCGCCCCCGCCCGGCCCTCCCGCGCCTCGGCCAGTGCTTCGCTTGCGGCGCGCTGCGTCGCCTCGGTCGATCGC
>JALYTW010000069.1 GCA_030854075.1 Pseudomonadota bacterium | reverse complement strand
ATCGCGGCATGCACGCCCTCATCGTGTACGATGATCTGTCGAAGCAGGCGGTCGCCTATCGTCAGATGTCGCTCCTGTTGCGCCGCCCCCCGGGCCGCGAGGCATATCCAGGCGACGTGTTCTATCTTCACTCTCGTCTGCTCGAGCGTGCCGCCAAGATGTCGGATGCGAACGGCGGCGGTTCGCTCACCGCGCTGCCGATTATCGAAACCCAGGCGGGCGACGTGTCGGCGTACATCCCGACCAACGTGATTTCGATCACCGACGGTCAGATCTTCCTCGAAACCGACCTGTTCTTTGCGGGCATCCGCCCCGCGATCAACGTCGGCCTGTCGGTGAGCCGGGTCGGGTCCGCGGCGCAGACCAAGGCGATGAAGAAGGTGTCGGGCAGCATCAAGCTGGAACTGGCGCAGTATCGCGAAATGGCCGCGTTCGCCCAGTTCGGCTCGGACCTCGACGCCTCGACGCAGAAGCTGCTCAACCGCGGCGCGCGGCTGACCGAATTGCTCAAGCAGGCGCAGTTCAGCCCGATGCCGTTCGAGGAGCAGACCGTGTCGATCTTCGCGGGCACCAACGGCTATCTCGATACCGTCGATGTCGGCGACGTGACCCGCTACGAAGCCGCGATGCTGGCGGACATGCGCGCCAACCACGCCGACGTGCTGACGATGATCCGCGATACCCGCGACCTCGGCGATGAGGCCAAGGGCAAGCTCAAGGACGCGCTCGCCGCGTTCGCGAAGACGTTCGCGTAAGGCGCGGCGATGGCGAGCCTGAAGGCCCTCAAGATCCGCATCGGCTCGGTGAAGTCGACGCAGAAGATCACCAAGGCGATGAAGATGGTCGCCGCCGCGAAACTGCGCCGTGCGCAGGAGGCGGCGGTCGCGGGGCGTCCCTATGCCGAGCGGCTCGAACGCGTGATGGCGAGCCTGGCATCAAAGGTGACCGTCTCCGAATCGTCGCCGAAGTTGCTCGCAGGCACCGGCAAGGACGCGGTCCACATGATCGTCGTCGCGACCTCGGAGCGAGGCCTTGCGGGCGCGTTCAACACCAACATCGTCCGCGCCGCGCGCAAGAAGGCCGAAGAGTTGGAAGGCGCGGGCAAGACCGTGAAATTCTATCTTGCGGGCAAGAAGGGGCGCGTGCTCAAGCGCTTCTATCCGACCCAAATCGCCGCCGATTATGAACTCGGCGGAATCAAGAAGGTGGCGTTCAGCGATGCTCAGGGTCTTGCCGAAGACCTGATCGCACGCTTCGAGGCGGGCGCCTTCGATGTCGCGCATCTGTTCTACGCGAAGTTCCAGTCGGCGCTTGTCCAAGTGCCCACGGGTATGCAGATCATCCCGGTTGCGTTGCCCGAGAGTGCCGCGACTGCGAGCACCAGCATGGCCGCGGTCGAGTACGAGCCCGACGAGGAAGCGATTCTCGCCGACCTGTTGCCGCGCAACATCGCGATCCAGATTTTTCGCGCGATGCTCGAAAATGCGGCGTCGGAACAGGGCAGCCGGATGAACGCGATGGACAATGCGACGCGCAACGCGGGCGACATGATCAACCGCCTCAGCATCCAGTATAACCGTACCCGCCAGGCCGCGATCACGACCGAGCTGGTGGAAATCATTTCGGGCGCCGAAGCGCTCTAAGAATTCGAAGCAAGGAAGCGAACATGGCAACCGCCGCAGATACCCTCGCCCCGAAGGCACCCAAGGCAACGGGCACCAACAACGTCGGCACGATCTCGCAGATCATCGGCGCGGTCGTCGACGTCCACTTTCCGGACAATTTGCCCGCAATTCTGTCGGCGCTCGAGACCGATAACAACGGCAATCGCCTGGTGCTCGAGGTGGCGCAGCATCTCGGCGAGAACACGGTGCGCACGATCGCGATGGACGCGACCGAGGGGCTGACCCGCGGGCAGAATGTTACCGACACCGGTTCGCAGATCCGCGTCCCCGTCGGCCCCGCGACGCTGGGGCGTATCCTCAACGTCATCGGCGAGCCGATCGACGAGCGTGGCCCGGTAAATGCCGAGATGACCATGCCGATCCACGCCGACGCGCCGCTGTTCGTCGACCAGTCGACCGAGAGCAGCATCCTGGTCACCGGGATCAAGGTCATCGACCTGCTCGCGCCGTATGCGAAGGGCGGCAAGATCGGGCTGTTTGGCGGCGCGGGCGTGGGCAAGACCGTGCTGATCCAGGAGTTGATCAACAACATCGCCAAAGGTCATGGCGGCACGTCGGTGTTCGCGGGCGTCGGCGAGCGGACCCGCGAAGGCAACGACCTGTACCACGAGTTCCTCGACGCGGGCGTCATCGCCAAGGATGCCGACGGCAATCCGCAGTCGGAAGGATCGAAGGTCGCGCTGGTGTTCGGCCAGATGAACGAGCCGCCCGGCGCGCGTGCGCGCGTCGCGCTGTCGGGCCTGACGATCGCCGAATATTTCCGCGACGTCGAAGGCCAGGACGTGCTGTTCTTCGTCGACAACATCTTCCGCTTCACCCAGGCGGGCGCGGAAGTGTCGGCACTGCTCGGCCGGATCCCGTCGGCGGTGGGTTATCAGCCGACGCTGTCGACCGACATGGGCGCGCTGCAGGAACGGATCACTTCGACCCACAAGGGTTCGATCACCTCGGTTCAGGCGGTGTACGTCCCCGCCGACGATCTCACCGATCCCGCGCCGGCAACCTCGTTCGCCCATCTGGACGCGACGACCGTGCTCAACCGCGCGATTTCCGAACTCGGCATTTATCCTGCGGTCGATCCGCTCGATTCGACCAGCCGCGTGCTCGAACCGCGGATCGTCGGACAGGAGCATTACGACACCGCGCGCGCGGTCCAGTCGCTGCTCCAGCGCTACAAGAGCCTGCAGGACATCATCGCGATCCTCGGCATGGACGAGCTCAGCGAAGAGGATAAGCTCACCGTTACGCGGGCGCGCAAAATCCAGAAGTTCCTCAGCCAGCCGTTCCACGTCGCCGAGGTCTTCACCGGGATCAGCGGCAAGTTCGTCGCGATCGAAGACACCGTGAAGTCGTTCAAGGCGGTGGTCGACGGCGAATATGACCATCTGCCCGAAAGCGCGTTCTACATGGTCGGCGGAATCGACGAGGCCATCGCCAAGGCCGAGAAGATGGCGCAGGACGCGTAAGCCTGTTTCCCTCCCGCACGCGGGAGGGGGGAGAAAACAACGATGCTGCATTTCGAACTCGTCACGCCTGAAAAACTCGTCCGTTCGGAGGAGGTCTATATGGTCACCGTCCCGGGCACCGAGGGCGACTTCGGCGTGCTGGAAGGCCACGCGCCGGTGATGTCGACGATCCGCGACGGCGCGCTGTCGATCTATCGCACCGACAAAAGCGAGCCCGAACTGCTCCAGATCAAGGGCGGCTTCGCCGAGGTCAACGACAAGGGGCTTACCATCTTGGCCGAACACGCTGGCTGAGCCGCATGTAGTGGCCCCGGCGGACGCCCGGCCCACTTGTGCGCAGGTCCGATACTGGACCCGGGTCCTCGCCGGGGTGGCCGCTACAGCAAATTAGACGGTCGACGTCGCCAGTGCGCACCTTCGCCGGCGCTCCGTCAGCGCCAATCTCCCATCAGCGCCAATCGCCCATCAGCGATCGGATCGCGCGCACCTCGTCAAGCATATCGCGCCGATGGTCCTTCGACAGCGTGCCGCCGTCCTGCACGGTCCAGAGCGACACTTGTTCGCGTAGCGCGAGCGCACGCGTGGTGGCTTGATGCTGCATCGTCGGAGTTGCGGTCGCACCCAAGCGGGTCCGTACGGTCTGGCTGTATGAATCGGTGACGTTGTTGAGGCTTGACCCGCTGTATTGCATCACCGCCGATGGGACTTGATTCTGCGCCACGGCGACGCCAGGCAAAAGGAACAGGGTCGCGGCAACATAAGAGATTTTCATCGTTTCCTCCTTCATGCGGGCGCTCCTCCGATGATTTCTGTACGCTTCAGCGCGCAGTTCGCCTAGTCGGCCTCACAGGAAGTTATACGGGTCGACATCGACCGTCACGCGCACCTTCGCCGGCCTTTCGACTGCCCCGAGCCAATCGCGGATCACGTCCTGGACGTCGAGCGCGCGGCGCGCGTGGACGAGCAGGCGGTAGCGGTGCCGCCCGCGCAGCATCGCCAACGGAGCGGGGGCGGGGCCATAGACCGCCATGCCGTCGATCCGGGGGGCTGACCGCCCGATCGCGGTCGCGATCTCATGCGCCGCAGCCTGATTCTCCGACGATACCACGATCGCCGCGAACCGCCCGAACGGTGGTGCGCCCGCATCGCGCCGCGCCTCGGTCTCGGCGGCGTAAAAGGCATCCGCATCCCCCGTCACCAGCGCCTGCATCACCTGCGCCTTGGGGCTGTGGGTCTGGATATAGACATGGCCGGGTTTGTCGCCACGTCCTGCGCGCCCCGAGACCTGGCGGATCTGCTGAAACGTGCGTTCTGCGGCGCGCAAATCGCCGCCTTCCAGGCCAAGGTCCGCATCCACCACCCCGACCAGCGTCAGATTGGGGAAGTGATAGCCCTTGGTTACCAATTGCGTGCCGACGACGATGTCGATGTCGCCCGCCTCCATCCGCGCCACGAATTCGCCGGCTTTGGCGGAGGACCAGATCGTGTCGGAGGTGACGATCGCGGTTTTCGCTTGCGGGAACAGCGCGGTAACTTCGTCGGCGATGCGCTCGACCCCGGGGCCGCACGCAACCAGCGTGTCCTCTTCCTTGCATTCGGGGCAGACCCGCGGGACCGGTTCGATATGCCCGCAGTGGTGACAGGCGAGACGGCGGGTGAGCCGATGCTCGACCATCCACGCGGTGCAATTGGGGCATTGGAAGCGATGCCCGCAGGTCCGGCACAAGGTGAGCGGGGCGTAGCCGCGGCGGTTGAGGAACAGCAGCGACTGCTCCCCCTTGGCGAGCGTCCCCTCGATCGCAGCGACGAGCTTGGGCGCGAGCCAGCGCCCGCGCTCGGGCGGATGTTCGATGAGATCGATCGCTTCGATCGTCGGCATCTGCGCGCCGCCGAAGCGGGCCGGTAGTTGCAGCTCGGCATAATTGCCGAGTGCGACCTGCTGGCGGGTCTCGATCGCGGGGGTCGCGCTGGCGAGGATCACCGGGCAGGCTTCGAACTTGCCGCGCATCACCGCGACGTCGCGCGCGTGGTAGTGGACGCCCTCTTCCTGCTTGAAGCTGGTTTCGTGCGCCTCGTCGACGACGATCAGGCCGAGCTTGCGATACGGCAGGAACAACGCGGAGCGCGCGCCGACGGTCACCAGCGCTTCGCCGCTCGCGATCGCGCGCCAGGCGCGGCGGCGCTGGGTGCTGCGGAGTCCCGAATGCCACGGCACCGGGTCGCAACCGAACCGATCGTGGAAGCGGCGCAGGAAGGGTTCGGTGAGCGCGATCTCGGGCAGGAGGACGAGGGTCTGGCGGCGCTGCCCGATCGCCTCCCCGATCGCCTCGAAATAAACCTCGGTCTTGCCCGAGCCGGTGACCCCATCGAGCAGGGTTGGTTCGAACGCTTCGGCGGCGACCCCGGCGACGAGGGTCGCAGCAACCGCCTGTTGTTCGGGCGAGAGCGCAGGCGCGCCGAACCCCGGGTCGGGGACGGGGTAGGGGCTGTCGACGTCGACCGCGATCGCGTCGAGCGCGCCGGACTTGACGAGGCCGCGGATCACCGCGTCGCTGACGTCGGCGACGGTCGCGAGTTCGCGGATCAGGCCCTGCCGGTCGCCAATCCGCGCCAGCGCCTGTTCGCGCTGCGGGGTCAGCCGGGCGGGCACAGCGCCGGTCGCGCGGTATTCGGTGACCGTGCGCGTGCCCTCCAGCGCAGAGGTCGAGGCAAGCGCCATCCGCGTCACCGCCGCGGGCGCAGCGAGATAATAATCGGCGGTCCACTCGATCAGCCGTCTGAGCGGCGCGGCGAGCGGCGGCGCGTCGGCGACCGCAAGCAGGTTGCGGAGCCGGTTGTCCCCGACCTCCGCGTCCGACGGCATCCGCTCGGGGTCCCAGACCACGCCCAGCAGCTGGCGGGGGCCGAGCGGCACGACCACGATCGATCCCGGTTGGACCTGCATCCCCGCGGGCACGCGATAATCGAGCGGGCCGAGTGCTGAATTGAGGACAAGGACGCGGGCGCGGGACATGCGCTCCTCATATGGCATGACGATTTGATCGGCGCGAAGACTTAATGGTCGTGCACCAGGGACGGCTGACGGCGGCGGCGAACCCGGCTAGGATCGGTGCGATGATCCACCCGCTCGCCCGTGACTATACCGAGCATCTCGCGCGTGACCGGCGGCGCTCGATCCACACCGTGCGCGCCTATCGCGCGACCGCGGCGCGCCTCGCGCAGTTCCTGACGGACCATTGGGGCGAGACGGTCGACCGTGCCGCGCTCACGCGGATCACCGCGGCGGACTTGCGCGCGTATCTGGCAAAGCGGCGCGGCGAGGGGCTGGGCAATGCCTCCGCCGCGCGTGAACTGTCGGCGGTGCGCGGGTTCCTTGCCTGGGCCAACCCCGACGATGCCGGCCCCAGGCTGAAGGGGCCACGGGTCAAGCGGGGGGTCCCGCGCCCGATCTCTCCCGACGAGGCGGTCGCGCTGGCCGAGGAGGTTGCGGAGGATGCCGCCGAGCCGTGGATCGGCGCGCGCGACTGGGCGGTGCTGCTGCTGCTGTACGGCGCCGGATTGCGGATCGGCGAGGCGCTGGCGCTGACCGGGACGATCCTGCCGCTCGGCGCGACGCTCAGCGTGACGGGCAAGCGTGACAAGACCCGGATCGTGCCGTTGCTGCCGCAAGTGAGCGAGGCGATCGACGCCTATTGCGCACTCAATCCCTGGCCGCTCACGCGCAGCGACACGTTGTTCCGCGGTGCGAAGGGCGGCGCGCTATCGCCCGGTGTTGTGCGCAAGGCAGTTCGGGTGGCCAGGGTGCGGCTCGGGCTCGGCGCGCGGACGACGCCGCATGCGCTGCGCCACAGCTTCGCGACGCATCTGCTCGGCCGGGGCGCAGACCTGCGCGCGCTCCAGGAACTGCTCGGACATGCGAGCCTCAGCTCGACCCAGATCTACACCGCGGTCGATGCGGCGCACCTGATGGACGTCTATCGCAACGCCCACCCCCGCGCTTAGCCGCTTGCCGAATGCCGCGCGGCGACCCGTCGCTCGATGGCATCCCAGATCATTCCGGCAACATCCGTCCCGTCGAAATTTTGGATCGCGACGATCCCGGTGGGGGAGGTGACGTTGATCTCGGTCAGCCATTCGCCGCCGATCACATCGATCCCGACGAAGATCAGCCCACGCTCCTTTAATTCGGGGCCCATCGCGGCGCAGATTTCCCACTCGCGCGCGGTCAGGACGGTCCGCTGCGCCGAGCCGCCAACCGCCAGATTGCTCCTGATTTCGCCGTCGCCGGGCAGCCGGTTGATCGCGCCTGCGACCTCGCCGTCGACCAGCACGATCCGCTTGTCGCCCTTCGCGACCTCGGGAAGGAACGCCTGGATCATGTGCGGTTCGCGCCAGGTCATGTTGAACACTTCGATCAGCGCCGACAAATTGGCACCGTCGCGCTCCACCTTGAAGATCGCCTTGCCACCGTTGCCGTGGAGCGGCTTGATCACGATCGCGCCATGTTCGGCGAGGAAGCGCCGAGTTTCGTCGAGACTGCGGGTGATCAGTGTTGGCGGCATGAAGCGCGCATAGTCGAGCACGAAGACTTTTTCGGGCGCGTTGCGGACGCTGGCCGGGTCGTTGACGACCAGCGTGCGCTTGGCGATTCGGTCGAGCAGATGGGTCGCGGTGATGTAGCCGAGGTCGAACGGCGGGTCCTGCCGCATCAGCACCACGTCGACGTCCTCGCCGAGATCGAGACTGACGGGATCGGTAACGCTGAAATGGTCGCCGACAGCCCGCTGGACGGTGACCGGGTGCGCCTGCGCCCAGACCCGGCCGTCGCGATAATTGAGGTCTTCGGCGGCGTAGTGGAACAGTCGGTGTCCGCGCACCTGCGCGGACAGCATCAACGCGAAGCTCGAATCGCCCGCGATATTGATCTGGGCGAGCGGGTCCATCTGGACAGCGACGGTAAGGCTCATCGATCTTTCCCATTCCGTTCGGGCTGAGCCTGTCGAAGCCCGCCGCGTGGCCACGCCCCGTCGACAAGCGCGGGGCGAACGGGGATCAGGTAGGCGCGGTCTCGGCGCTTGTCACGAGACGCGGAAAACGATCACGGCATCCAGGCATTCTCGATATGCCGCGGGCGGGTGCCCGGCGCGATCAGGATGACGTCGACGCGGATGTCGTCGCCCGGCCCGGCGTAACGCGGCATCAGCACTTCCGCGGCGGCGGCGACGCGGGCAAGGCGGCGCTCGTCGATCGCGAAGTCGAGTTCGGCGGCGCTGGCGCGGGTCTTGACCTCGACGAACGCGACGACGCTGCCCTTCCGTGCGACGATATCGACCTCGCCTGCGGGGGTGCGGACGCGGCGGTCGAGAATCCGCCAGCCCTTGAGGCGGAGCCACCAGCCCGCGAGGCGTTCGCCGCGGCGGCCCGATGATTCGGCGGCGCGGCGTTGCTCGGGGTTGCTCACGCTTTCAGCGCCAGCGCCCGGGCATAGAGCGTCTTGCGATCGAGCCCGAGGGTCTTGGCAACCTCGCTCGCCGCCTGGCCGGTCGAGAGCCGGGTGAGCGCCTCGGCGAGCGCGGCGTCGGCGGCTTGCTCGGTAGCGGGGGGTGCGTCGCCCGGGGGAGCGACGACGATGACGATCTCGCCCTTGGGGGGGGCCACGGCGTAGCGCGCGGCGAGGACCGAGAGGTTGCCGGTAACCGCTTCTTCGAATCGCTTGGTGATCTCGCGGGTCACCGCGGCATCGCGATTCCCCAGTTCGGCGGCGAGCGTCGTCAGGCACGCGGCAAGACGCGGACCCGATTCGTAGAACACCAGCGTCGCGCGCAGCGCAGCGATCTCGCGAATCGCATCGGCCCGCGCCTTTTCTTTGGGGGGCAGAAAGCCTGCGAACAGGAAACGATCGGTCGGCAAGCCCGCCAGCGTCAGCGCGGCAACCGCGGCGCAAGGGCCGGGGATGGTCACGACCAGATGCCCCGCGGCGCGCGCATCGCGGACGAGCTTGAACCCCGGATCGGAGATCAGCGGGGTGCCTGCGTCGGACACGAGCGCCACCGCTTCGCTCGCCATCCGCGCGATCAGCCCGGGGCGGACGCCTTCGGCATTGTGATCGTGATATGGCGTCATCTGCCGCTTGATCCCGATGTGGCGCAGCAGCCCCGCGGTGACGCGGCTGTCCTCGACCGCGATCACGTCGGCGCGCGCAAGAACGTCGGCGGCGCGCGGCGACAGATCACCGAGATTGCCGATCGGCGTCGCGACGATATAGAGGCCGGGGTGGAGAGAGTTTACCAGCGTGTTCACAAGGGGCGTACCATGGCAGAGGCGATGACGGTTCGGCAACCGGGGGCGGGGCTGATCCGCTGGATCACGCTCGTGGGGGCGATGTTGCTCGGGGCGTGTTCGACGATCGTGCCTCGCGGGCCGATCAGCGCGCCTGAGCGTCCCGTCGCCGCCCCGACACCCGCGCCGCGCGATACCTATACCGGCGGCATCCCCCGCGACACCCAACGCAACCGGGTTGCGCTGCTGGTGCCGCTGTCGGGATCGAACGGTGGAATCGGCCGCGCGATCGCGAACGCGACGATGCTCGCGGTGCTCGACACCAGGACCGAACAGGTCCGCATCACCAATTACGACACCGCAGCCGGCGCAGGGGCTGCCGCTCGCCGCGCGATCGCTGAGGGGGCTCAATTGATCCTCGGGCCGCTGCTGTCCGACGACGTGCGGGTGGTCGCGCCGATCGCGAAGGCCGCGGGCGTGCCCGTCATCAGTTTTTCGAACGATGTCGGGGTCGCGGGTAACGGGGTCTATCTGCTCGGCTATGCGCCGACCCAGTCGATCGAACGCGTCGTCGATTATGCGCAGTCGCGCGGGATCACCACCTTTGCCGGGCTGGTTCCCAACGGTCTCTATGGCCAGCGCTCCTCGACCGCGTTCCTGCGCGCGGTCGAGGATGCGGGGGGCAGCGTCGTGTCGCTCCAAACCTATCCCCGGGGTGCGGGCGCGATTGCGACCGCGGTCGCGCGGCTGAACGACAAGGCACCCTATGGCGCGGTGCTGATCGCCGACGGCGCGGCGTCGGCTGCAACCGCCGCGCCGCTGGTCAAGCGGGCGAGCCCGGGAGTTCACCTGCTCGGCACCGAATTGTGGAATTCGGAAACCGGAATCGGCGCTCGGACGACGCTCGACGGAGCGTGGTTCGCGAGCGTGCCGGACACGCTCTATCGCCAGTTCGCGGGAAAATACCGCGCGCGGTTCGGCGCGGACCCCTATCGGCTCGCGAGCCTCGGCTATGACGCGGTGCTGCTGACGGTGCGCATTTCACGCGATTGGGCGGTGGGACGCGCGTTTCCCGAACAACGGCTGAACGACAAGGACGGTTTTTCCGGGATCGACGGTGCGTTTCGCTTCGGCGACGACGGCATCGCCGAACGCGCGTTGGAGGTCCGGGAGATCCGCGGCGGGTCGACCGCGCTGGTCTCGCCCGCGCCGAGCAATTTCAAGCGGTAATCGCGTCGCAGACGATCGCGGGCAGGATTGCGTCGAGCAGGATCGCTCCGGCTTCGCGAACGCGCAGGCGCTCCTCGCCGACTTCCAGCAAACCCTGATCATCCAATTTTGCCGCGGCCGCGCGGTCGATCGGCGCGGTGCCCCCCGCTAGTCGCGCGATCCGCGCGAGATCGACGCCTTCGGTCAGCCGCAGCCCCATTAGCAGCGCCTCGGTGGCGCGTTCGTGCGGGGTCAGCGATTCCTCGATTTGGAGGCCATGACCGTTGCGCGCGATCGCGCCGAGCCAGTTTTCGGGCTTCTTGTGGCGCGCGGTCGCCACCCCCTCGCGGCGGCCATGGGCGCCCGGGCCGACGCCGACATAATCTCCATAGCGCCAGTAGGTCAGGTTGTGGCGGCTTTCCGCGCCGACGCGCGCATGGTTTGAGGTCTCGTAGGCCGGGAGCCCCGCGCTCGCGGTTATCACGCGGGTTGCCTCGAACAGATCGGCGGCGCGATCGCCGTCGGGGATCATGATCCGCCCCTGCGCCGCCTCGGTCGCGAAGCGCGTGCCGGGTTCGATCGTGAGCTGATAGACCGACAAATGCTCGGTACCGAACGACAGCGCGCGGCGGAGCTCCTCCTCCCAGTCGATGAGCCGTTGATCGGGCCGCGCGTAGATCAGGTCGAAACTGACCCGCGGGAACACCGCTTGCGCGATGCCCAGCGCGGCAAGGCCTTCGTGGACATCATGCGCCCGGCCCAGGAACGCGAGCGCGGCGTCGTCGAGCGCTTGCAACCCCAGCGATACCCGGTTGACGCCCGCCGTCGCCAGATCGGCGAACCTCGCCGCCTCGACCGACGACGGGTTGGCCTCCAGCGTGATCTCGATATCGGCGGCGAAGCCCCAGTGACGTTGCGCCGCGTCGAGCACCGCCGCGACCGTCGCGGGCGGCATCAGCGACGGCGTACCACCCCCGAAGAATACCGACGTCAGCTGACGGTCGGGCAGCATCCGCGCCTCATGCGCCAGATCGGCGAGCAGCGCGGCGCGCCACGCGTCCTGATCGACGGTGTCGCGCACATGGCTGTTGAAGTCGCAGTAAGGACATTTCGAGACGCAAAACGGCCAATGGACATAGAGCGCCAGCGGCCCGGGTGCGGGCTTGGCAGCGGCGGTCGTCTTGTCGGGGTTCATGATCGGGGCGATATGGCGGCAACCATGTTAAAGCGCTACCTTGTCCTTGTCGCACCGCTGCTGTTCGCCGCCTGCGCGCCCCAGCCCGAACGCGTGGTCGAGCGCCGCGTCACCGACGCCCCCGCGCCGCGCGGGCCTGCGCTGCTGCGGACCACGATGCTGACCGGTCAGAACGCCGCGCGCGCCGCGGTCGGCGCGCCGCGGTTGATCTGGGACGACAATCTGGCGGTCGATGCGCGGGGCTATGCGCAGGAGATGGCGCGAACCGGGCGGTTCGAACACGCCAAACACCCGCAACTCGTCGGCGATGAGGGCGAAAATTTGTGGAAGGGCTCGCGCGACGCCTACACCTATCGCGAGATGGTGGGACATTGGATCGCGGAGAAGGCCGATTTTATCGATCGGCCCGTCCCCGATTCGAGCCGCACCGGGCGGTTCGAGGATGTCGGCCACTATACCCAGATCATCTGGCGCGCGACGCGGACGGTCGGCTGCGCGATGGCGAGCAACGCGACCGACGATTATCTGGTGTGCCGCTATCTGCCCGCGGGCAATGTGGTGGGTGAGCGGGTCGGGTGATACGCGACGACTTCACATCAGACCGTTCGTGCTGAGCTTGTCGAAGCACGGTGGGGCTCAGGCCCTTCGACAGGCTCAGGGCGAACGGCGCAAAGTCCGATCATCCAACGCCAAATCGTTAGAATACCGCCGCGACCAGCTGCCTGAACGCATCGGCGCGATGCCCGATCGCATGCTTCTGCGCGAACTCCATCTCACCGAAGGTCTGGCGGTGGCCGTCAGGCTGAAACATCGCGTCGTAGCCGAAGCCGTTCGGCCCGCGCGGGGGCCACACCAGCGTGCCGTCGACGCGGCCTTCGAACCACTCGACATGGCCGTCGGGCCAGGCGAGCGCGAGCGCGCAGACGAAATGCGCGTCGCGGGGCTGGTCCGGCTGGTCGTTCAGGCGATCCTCGACCAGCCGCATCGCGAGATCGAAATTCTTGGCCTCGCCCGCCCAGCGTGCCGAGAAGATGCCGGGATCGCCGCCCAACGCATCGACGCACAGCCCGCTGTCGTCGGCCAGCGCGGGAAAGCCCGACAGGTCGGCGGCTTGCAACGCCTTCAACTCGGCGTTGGCGACGAAGGTGGTGCCGGTTTCCTCGGGTTCGGGCAGGTCGAGGTCGGCGGCGGACACGACCTCGAGCCCGTGGCCCTGGAGCAGCTCGGCGATCTCGCGGACCTTGCCCGGATTGTGGCTGGCGATGACGAGCTTGCCCGCGGCAAGCTTGCGGATCGCCTGCGGATCCCTGCCTTCGCCGCTCATTTTACGGCTTCGGCCTGGGCGCGGAAAATGTCCTGGCAGCCCATCCGCGCGAGCCGGAGCAGCCGGAGCAGCGCTTCCTCGTCATAGGTCGCGCCCTCGGCGGTCGCCTGCGCCTCGGCGATGTTGCCGTTTTCGAGGAGGACGAAATTGGCATCGGCGTCGGCGTTCGAATCCTCGTCGTAATCGAGGTCGAGCACGGGGTTGCCCTGATATATCCCGCAGCTCACCGCGGCGACCTTCTGCGTCAGCGGGTCGGTCGTCAGCTTCCCGCTTTTCATCAGCCCGTCGATCGCGAGCCTGAGCGCGACCCACGCGCCCGAGATCGCGGCGGTGCGGGTGCCGCCATCGGCCTGAATCACGTCGCAATCGAGCGTGATCTGACGTTCGCCGAGTGCCTTCAGATCGGTAACCGCGCGCAGGCTGCGCCCGATCAGCCGCTGGATTTCCTGCGTCCGCCCCGATTGCTTGCCCTTGGCCGCCTCGCGGTTGCCACGGGTATGCGTGGCGCGGGGCAGCATCCCATATTCTGCCGTGACCCAGCCTTCGCCCTTGCCGCGCAGCCACGGCGGCAGCCGTTCCTCGACGCTGGCGGTGACGAGCACCTTGGTGTCGCCGAACCCGATCAGTACCGATCCTTCCGCGTGGCGGGTGAAGCGGGGCTCGATCGTGATGGCGCGCATCTGGTCTGGCGCACGGCCGCTGGGGCGCATGGGAGTTCCTTCGATTGGTTCGGCGGCGGGCCTAGCCTTTCGGATCGGCGCTCGCCAGCCTAGATGTCCACCATGGCCACCACCCCCGTCACCGAATTGAGCGATCGCGCGCGCGACATCTTTCGCGCGGTGGTCGACGGTTATGTCGAAAATGGCATGCCGATGGGGTCGAAGACGATCGCGCTGGCGTCGGGCCTCAACCTGTCGCCCGCCTCGGTCCGGGGCGTGATGCAGGAGCTCGAGGAACTCGGCCTGCTCGCCAGCCCGCACACCAGCGCGGGACGGATCCCGACCGAGCGCGGGCTGAGGCTGTTCGTCGACGGGATGATGCAGGTGCTCGAGCCGAGCGAGGACGAACGCGCCGCGATCGAATCGCGGGTCGGCGGCGGCGGCCCGGTCGAGGAGGCGCTCGCGGCGACGACTGCGGCGTTGTCGGGCCTGTCGGCGTGCGCGGGGCTGGTGATGGTGCCCAAGCGCGAACTGACGCTGCGCTCGATCGGCTTCGTGCCGCTCTCCCCCGATCAGGCGATGGCGGTGCTGGTGAGCGAGGACGGGTCGGTCGAAAACCGCGTCGTCGCGCTGCCGCCGGGGATGAACCCCAGCGCGCTGGTGGAGGCGGGCAATTACATGACCGCGACGCTCGGTGGGCTGACGCTGGTCGAGGCGCGGGCGCGGGTCGAGCGCGATCTGGCCGCGGGGCAAGCCGCGGTCGACGTGGCGGCGCGCGCGCTGATCGAACAGGGGCTGGTGGTGTGGAGCGAAGATGCCGCGCGGCGTCCGGTGCTGATCGTGCGCGGGCAGGGGCGGTTGATCGACGCCGCCGCCGCCGCCGATCTCGACCGCGTCCGCGACCTGCTCGACGACCTGGAGGGCAAGCAGGAAATCGCGGGGCTGCTCGACAGCGCGCGCGCGGGGGATGCGACCCGCATCTTCATTGGCGCGGAAAACAAGCTGTTCGCGCTCAGCGGCTCCTCGGTGATCGCGCGCCCGTTCCGCGGACCGGGGGGGCGCGTCGTCGGCGTGGTCGGGGTGATCGGCCCGACTCGGTTGAACTATGCGCGCGTCGTGCCCATGGTTGATTTTACGGCAGCAACGCTCGCCCGCCTGATGGGCTGAACACAGGAACTATGATGACCGATAATGACGCGACGCAGGCGGGTGACCTGCGAGACGAAACCGCCGAGAACGCGCCCGAACTGGCTGAGCACGACCGGATCGGCGAGCTCGAAAGCCAACTCGCCGAGGCGAAGCAGAACGTGCTGTACGCACAGGCCGAAATCCAGAATGTCCGCCGCCGTTCCGAGCGCGAGGCGCAGGACGCGCGAGCCTATGCGGCGACCAACTTCGCGCGCGACATCCTGTCGGTGAGCGACAATCTGGCGCGCGGGCTGGCCGCGATCCCCGCCGAACTCCGCGCGGACGAAAAGATGAAGGGTCTGGTCGCGGGGCTCGATGCGACCGGGCGCGAACTCGACACCGTCTTTACGCGGCATGGTATCACCAGGATCGAGGCGTTGGGAATGACGCTCGATCCCAACAAGCATCAGGCGATGATCGAGGTGCCGAGCGACGCCGCGCCGGGGACGATCGTCCAGGAGATGCAGGTCGGCTATATGATCAAGGATCGCCTGCTCCGCCCGGCGCTGGTCGGAGTTGCTAAAAAACCGGAGTAGCAATCATGCGGCTGCACCACGACCTGCCTTCGAGGATCGATCCGTCGGCGTTCGCGCGAGCCGCGGTTCAAGCGGCGATAGCGAAGGCGGCAAGGCGCACCGGGCGGCGGCGTCCGGATGCGCCGGGCGAGGCGAGCGAGCCGTGTCCGGTTGGCCCCGATCGCCCGTTCGACCTGTCGGGCGGGGCGGCGGCCACGCTGGCGTTCGACGACTGACCATCGCGCCGTCCTGCCCGACTTGTGCCTGCATCCACCGCGCCGCCAACGCCAACGCCAACGCCAACGCCAACAAAAGCAATCGAGGCAGGGTGGACGTCGGAGCAAGTCCGGGGTGACGCAGCGGCTTGGTTGGGGCTAGGGCGGAACCATGAACCAGAATCTCACCGCCGATCGACCGACCTTCGTTACCCATCTCGAATGCTCGCTGACCGGGCAACGCTATGAGGCCGACACGCTTCACGGGCTGTCGGAGGCTGGGCGACCGTTGCTGGTCCGCTACGATCTCGATGCGGTCGCGGCGAACCTGCCCAAGCCGATGCTCGACGCGCGCCCGACCGATCTGTGGCGCTGGCGCGAACTGCTCCCGGTGCGCCGGACCGCGAATATCGTCAGCCTGGGCGAGATCGAGACGCCGCTGGTGCCGATCCCGCGATCGGGGGGTGCCAACGTACTGGTCAAGGACGAGGGACGGCTTCCCACCGGCAGCTTCAAGGCGCGCGGGCTCGTCATGGCGGTGGCGATGGCGAAGGAACTGGGGGTGACGCGGATTGCGATGCCGACGAACGGGAACGCGGGTGCCGCGCTCGCCGCTTACGCCACCCGCGTGGGGATCGAGACGATCGTGTTCTGCCCCGAGGATACCCCCGAGGTGAACGTCCGCGAGATCGCGATGCAGGGCGCGCGGGTGTGGCGGGTCAACGGCCTGATCGACGATTGCGGCGCGATCGTCGGCAAGGGGGCCGCCGAGGGCCGCTGGTTCGATTTCTCGACGCTGAAAGAGCCGTATCGGATCGAGGGCAAGAAGACGATGGGGCTCGAACTCGCCGCGCAATTCGGGTGGAAATTGCCCGACGCGATCTTTTATCCGACCGGCG
>JALYTW010000067.1 GCA_030854075.1 Pseudomonadota bacterium | reverse complement strand
TCCTCTACGCGGGCCTGATGCTCACCGCGCAGGGTCCGAAGCTCATCGAATATAATGCGCGGTTCGGCGATCCCGAATGCCAGGTGCTGATGATGCGCTTCGAGGGCGATCTCGCCGCGACGCTGCTGGCGGTCGCGGAAGGGCGGCTCGCCGAGGTTCCCGGCGCGCGCTTCGCCGACGACACCGCGCTCGTCGTCGTGATGGCGGCGAACGGCTATCCCGGCACGCCCCAACTCGGCGGCGCGATCCACGGGCTGGATGCTGCGGCAGCCACCGGCGCAACGGTGTTCCAGGCCGGCACCCGGATGGAGGGCGACACGCTGGTCGCAGCGGGCGGTCGCGTCCTCGGCGTCACCGCACTCGGTGCCGACATCCAAGCCGCGCACGCGACCGCTTACCGCGCGGTCGACGCGATCGATTTTCCTACCGGCTTCTGTCGCCGCGACATCGGCTGGCGCGAACTCGCGCGGTGACGCGCCGCACCGCTGCCACGCCCCGTCGAGAATGCCCCTCGCAGCGCCGGGCGCCGCGCGCTAGGACGGCGCGATGAACGACAACACCCAGATGACCTCCGCCTCTGGCGCCAGCCTGATCCCCGATGGCATCAGTGCGCTCACGACCGCGCATTTTGTGATCATGGCGATCTTCGCCGCGCTGGTCGTGTTCGGGATCATCTGGGGCATCCGCCTCCGTCACGCGCGCCGCCAGGCGAACCAAACGATCGTCGCCGACAACGCCGACATCGCGCATCGCCGCGACGCCGATCACCAGCCGACCACCCCCACCGCCGTACCAGCGCCAGCGACCGACGCGGCCCAGCCGAGCGACCCCGCCCCCCTCGCCAATGAACCGATCGCCGCCACCGCCCCGCTGGAGGCAAGCCTCGCGATCGAGGCGGTGCCACAACCGACCCCCGCCCCCGCCCCCGCGATTCCAGCCGATGTAGTGTCCGTCGACGCCATTCCCGTCACCACGCTCAAGGGCCTCGGTCCCAAGGTCGCCGCGCGCCTCGCCGAACTCGGCATCACCGACGCCCGCCAGCTCGCCGCGCTCGACCCCGCCGCCGTCGCCGCGCTCGATGCCCAGCTCGGCACTTTCGCGGGCCGGATGGCGCGCGACCGCTGGATCGACCAGGCCCGCCTCCTCGCCGCGGGCGACACTACGGGCTATAAGGCGACCTTCGGCAACCTTTGAGACGCGCGTTGGCGGTCGTTCAGCGGCGACGTCCGTTCCTGACTCGCCCCTCCCTGGAAGGGAGGGGTTGGGGGTGGGTGCCGCCGAGGCACTCGGCGGCGTGCGCCAGAATATGCTGAGCAGCCCCGTCCGGGTTGGCCAGCACGTCCGAGTTCCATAGCCGGATCACGCGCCAACCCTTCCGCTCCAGATACGCTGTCCGGCGTCGATCCTGTTCGATGCGTTCGGCATGATGCCCGCCGTCCACCTCGATGCCGAGTCTTGCGCGGCGACAGGCCAAGTCCACGATGAACGGCGGCACTACCAATTGGCGCGTGAAGGCCGGCCTGAAGCGTGACACGCGATGCCAGATCGCCAGTTCCGCAGGAGTCGGGTTATTGCGCAGCTCACGAGCCCGCCGGGTCAGTTCAGGATCGATGCGGTGGCCCATGGCGCAAGCGTAGCAGGCTCGCTGCGCTCGCCAACCCACCCCCCAACCCCTCCCTTTCAGGGAGGGGAGCAGGGTTGTTGATGTCCGCTAATGGACACTTGTCGTCGTTTGAATACTTGGCGCGCCGCACCATAACCCCGGTCGAACGATTTCATGAAAATTCGAGGCCGCTATTGGGAAAGCTTGGCACGGCGTAGCGCCTCGTTGATCCGCGATTGCCAGCCCGGCCCGGTGGCCTTGAACTTTGCGATGACATCTTGGTCGAGGCGAATCGAAATCGGCTGTTTGGGGTTATCCGAACGCGGACGCCCCCCGACATTCTTGCGCATCTTCGCCGCAAGATCAGGGAAGGCTTCGGCAAAAGGCCGGGCGTTTGCAAGCTGTTGATCGGTCGCTTCCGGTGCGTCGGGATCGCTGGCGATCATCTGTTGAACGCGAGCCTCCTCGGCATCGCTGATTTTTGTCGCGGTCATAGCAAACTCCTTTCCTTCCGGCTTGCGGGACGCATCGAGATGACGGAAATCGCCTCGGACCCGAGCAGCGCATACACCCCCGCAATCGTGCCATCGGCCAGTCGACCGATCGCGATGTAGCGGTCGTCTTTTGCCAGTGCCGTGACCGCCCCGAGAAAGAACCATTCGTCGAGATCGGCAAAGTCGAGACCGTGCTTTGCCAGATTGCGTTGACGCTTCGGCTCGTCCCACACGATCATCGTCATTGGTTATCGTATATACGATAACTGCGCGCGCGCCAAGCCTGACACCTCGTCATCCGCAGTAGCAATCGTGCGGCAACCCCACAACGATCGCTGTCCTACACGCATCCCCGCTGCCATGCTCCGCCCCACGCTCTTTCCCACCGTTGACCCAAGCCGTCCCGTCGTCACCCCGTGACGCCGACCCGTTGCCCTCGGTTCGTCGCAGTTTCGCGCCTACCGTCGCGTGAACTTCGTTACCTTTGGGCCTGATTGCCTTGGCGCGATCAGCCCCCGATCCGTTCGCCCTGAGCTTGTCGAAGGGCGAGTGTCTCATCGTGCTTCGACAAGCTCAGCACGAACGGAATTAGGCAACGTCATTCCGTCTCGGGATGTGCTCGCCTGCGTCGTTACCGTGACCGTCCATGAACTTCCGCACCCCAAACCGGCGGCGCATCAGTCCTCCGCGGTCTCGATCGCGCTCACCAGCAGCTTGTCGATCCGCCGCCCGTCGAGGTCGACGACCTCGAACCGCCAGCCCTGTTCCGTGAAGGTCTCGCCCTCTGCAGGCAAATGCCGGAACGCGGCCAGCGCGAGCCCCGCGACGGTCGCATAGTCGCGATCCTCGGGTAGCTCGATCCCGAGCCGTTCGGCGAGCGCATCGGCCGCCATCGTGCCTGCGACCAGCAGCGAACCATCCTCGCGCTCGACGATCGAGGGCGCGTCGTCGGGATCGGTGTCCGATTTGAATTCCCCAGCGATCGCCGCGAGCAGGTCGGCCGGCGTCACGATCCCCTCGAAATGGCCGTATTCGTCGTGGATCAGCGCCATCGGCACCTCGGCCTCGCGCAGCGCGACCAGCGCGTCCATCGCATCGATCTGATCGATCACGACGGGGGCCTTGCGCATCAGCGCGGCCAGGTCGATCCCTTCCCCACGGAACAGCGCCCGCGCGATGTCGCGCGCCTGAACCACGCCGAGCACCCGGTCGATCGATCCGTCCGCGACCGGCAAGCGGGTATGCGCGGTGGCCAGTAGCGTCGCGCGGATCGCATCGGCGTCCCACCCCAGATCTAGCCAGTCGACCTCGGTCCGCGGTGTCATCACCTCGCGGACCGGGCGATCGGCGAGCCGGACGACGCCCGAAATGATCGAGCGTTCGTGTTCCGCGATGACCCCCGATTTCGACGCTTCTGCGACGATCAGATGGAGTTCCTCGGCGGTAACGTGCTCCTCCGATTCGCGCTTGAGCCCGATCAG
>JALYTW010000054.1 GCA_030854075.1 Pseudomonadota bacterium | reverse complement strand
GTCGCGGGATGGTGCTGATCGAGGTGGCGTTTGATCCGCTTAAGATTGCGGGAATTCGAGCGGAAAAAGAAGTCGGCGGCATCGCCAACGATGGGTATCAGCCCCAATAACGCGTCGAATCCAACATTGCCTGCCATGCGCGCCACCTGATATTTGGGCATCCCGAGGTTGCGCGCTTCCCACACGATCCAGCTGCCGAGCGCCGCGGCGGCGATGTCACCCACCACCGGAACGAAGCCGAGGATGGCGTCGAGCCCGATCGGGCGGTTGATCCCCGGGACCACGAACATGCGCTCGAGCAGCTGCTCCATCGCCTCCACCCGCTTGCGCACTGCAGCGGCATCGCGCGCCATCGGCAGTGAATTGAGGATCGTGCCGGCGTCGGTTGGACGGTAGTTCTGGGACATACTGCCTATCTGGTGTCCGTACGCAGCCGGTTCAACGGATGCCAAGCGCGGCTGTTGGGGTGCCATTGTGCTAGCCGGAGCGCGACCAGCGCCCAGCGCAGTGGGCGCGCGATCGGAATGAACGCGACATCATCCCGCAGTGCTACGTCAGCTGCCGCGATCAGCCGCGAGCGTTCGGCTAGTGTCGATGCATCGCGCGCAGCGAGCAACACCGTCTTTGCAGCGTCCCCGCACAACGCGCAGGCATTGGCAAGGTACCAGCGTGCGCTGTCATACGGCGCGACCGCGTCGACCAGTCTAAGGTCGGCATCCTGGCGCAACGCGACACGAGTCGTCGCGATGCCGATTGCGTGAAGAGATGCAGCGATCTGGCCGAAGACGATGGTCGAACCCGGCCCCTCCGGCATCGCGATCCGCAGCATGACGGAATCGCCCCGCCACGCTGCGACGTGCGCGCGCGCGGTGGCTCGGCGCTCGTTTAACGGGGTCGCGGCCCAGACGGGGACGGCGGGCGGTGCCGCGGAATCGAGCGCGTCGGGCAGGATCTGGGTAGTGCTTTCCCACCCGCTGCGGACTGCTTGGACCAGTGCCTCGCGATCGATCGCCTGGTTGACCGCATCGCGGTTTGCGGGCTCAGAAAGGAAGCCTTCGCGGTTGACGATGGTCAGCCCGAACAGACCGACCGCGGGATCGAGCTGGATATTCACCGGCGCAACCCCGGCCATCCCCACCAACGGCCAGTCGACAAAACTGCCCCCGGCAACGAGATCCGATTTATGGGCGGCAAACCGAACGATCGCGCGCGCGGCGCTTTCGCCGAGCAGCCGGACGTCATCTTCGGGGCTGGTGGCGGGCTGGTCGCCAGCATCTGCCTGCAAGGGGTCGATCGCGGGGCGTAATAATGGGCTACGCCCCGGCACGACGACCCGCATCGGGCCCGCTCCGCCTGTGCGCTTGCTGGGCCAGATCGCGAGTTCGGGCTGGGCGAACATCTTGAGCAGATCGGGGCGTGGACGCATCAGCCGTATTTCGATGACCTGGGGAGTCATGACCACCACCTCGCTGATGGCGGTCAGGAAGGGAGCGAGCGGGTTTCGTGATCCCGCTGCGATCTGACCGGTCAGCGCCTCGACCACTTGATCGGCGGTCACCGCGCTGCCGTCCGCCCAGCGTGCCTCGCGCAGGCGGAAGATGTAACTCATCCCGCCATCGATCACGATCCAGCGCTCGGCGAGCCCGGGTTCAATCTGTCCGGCTGCGTCGAACCGTATCAGCCCCTCGGCGGTCGCGTCGGCAAAGAGCAGGTCGGTGGTGTCGAGCCGGACTTTGCGAGGATCGGCGAGTTTGGCGGGAAACCCAATCCCGCTGACGACGGCTTGACCGGTATCGGGGCGTCGGTCGCACGCGCTAGCCGCCAGCAGGGGCAAGAGGGCCATGATGATGGTGCGGACGGCGGGACTCGAACCCGCACTCCGATGGAAACGGATTTTAAGTCCGCTGCGTCTACCGATTTCGCCACGTCCGCGCACCCGGTCACGAAAAGCCGACGTCGGCGGCGAGGTCAAGCGCGGCGTGACGCCCGGATCCGGTTCAGACGTTGAGCCGCGCGCGCATTTCCTTGCCGGGCTTGAAATAGGGGACGCGCTTGGCGTCCACGTCGACGACTTCACCGGTGCGGGGATTACGCCCGGTCCGTGCGTCGCGCTCACGGGTAGAAAATGCGCCGAACCCACGTAATTCGACGCGACCATTTGCCGCCAGTTGGTCGGTGATCTGATCGAAAAAGGTGGTAACGATCCGTTCGATGTCGGCAATCGACAGCCCCGGATTATCATCGCACAACTGCTGGACGAGTTCGGATCGGATCATACATGCCCCCCGGCAGCCGCAAACGGGTTGATTGGAATCAATACCACTTCGGTCATAGTAGCGGTTCTTGTCGGCGTCCGCAAACAAATCGGCATCGACCCGTCGCGACCGTCGCAAAAAGGGGCACCGTCGCCGATGCCCCTCGATTGTGTCGCCCTTCGTTATCCGGGCCTAGCTCTTGTCGGCCTCGTCGCGTGCCTTGAGCGCTTCGCCGAGGATGTTGCCGAGCGTCGCGCCCGAATCGGACGAGCCGTATTGTGCGACCGCCTGCTTCTCTTCGGATATCTGCATCGCCTTGATCGAGAAGGTAGGCTTCTTCGACCGGTCGAAGCCCGACACCATCGCGTCGAACTTCTGCCCAACCTGGAAGCGCTCGGGGCGCTGCTCGTCGCGATCGCGGCCGAGATCGGTCCGCTTGATGAAGCCGGTCGCGCCATCGTCGCCCGCCTGGACTTCGAGGCCCATGTCGCGGACTTCGAGGACGGTGACGGTGACGATCGAGTTCTTGGCCAGCTTGTCGCCTGCCGCGGCGATCCCGCCGACGACCGGGCCGCCCCGCTCGAGCTGCTTCATACCGAGGCTGATGCGCTCCTTCTCGGCGTCGATGTCGAGCACGATCGCCTGGACGGTCTCACCCTTGCGATGCAGATTGAGCGCATCCTCGCCCGATACGCCCCACGCGATGTCGGACATATGCACCATCCCATCGACATCGTTGTCGAGGCCGATGAACAGGCCGAATTCGGTCGCGTTCTTGACTTCGCCTTCGACCGTCGAACCGACTGGATGGTCCGCAGCGAACGCATCCCACGGGTTGTCCTGCGCCTGCTTTAGGCCGAGCGAAATGCGACGCTTGTCCTCGTCGACCTCGAGCACCACGACTTCGACTTCCTGGCTGGTCGACACGATCTTGCCGGGATGGACATTCTTTTTCGTCCACGACATTTCGCTGACATGGACGAGGCCTTCGATGCCCGCTTCCAGTTCGACGAACGCGCCATATTCAGTGATGTTGGTGACGCGGCCCGACAGCTTGGCGCCGATCGGGTATTTCGCGCTTGCGCCCTCCCAGGGATCGCTCTCGAGCTGCTTCATGCCCAGGCTGATGCGCTGGGTGTCCTTGTTGATCCGGATGATCTGTACCTTCACCGTGTCGCCGATGTTGATCATCTCCGACGGGTGATTGACGCGCTTGTAGCTGAGATCGGTGACGTGGAGCAGGCCGTCGATGCCGCCCAGATCGACAAATGCGCCGTAATCGGTGATGTTCTTGACGATGCCCTCGATGATCTGACCCTCGGCGAGGCTCATGATCAATCCCGATCGCTGTTCGGCGCGGGTCTCTTCGAGCACGGCGCGGCGCGATACGACGATGTTACCGCGCTTTCGGTCCATCTTCAGGATCTGGAACGGCTGTGGGATATCCATCAACGGGGTGACGTCGCGCACCGGGCGGATGTCGACCTGCGAGCCGGGCAGGAAGGCGACGGCGCCCGACAAATCGACGGTGAAGCCACCCTTGACGCGGCCGAAGATAACCCCCTCGACGCGCGCGGTCTTGGCGAATTCGGTTTCCAGCGTGTCCCAGGCAGCTTCGCGGCGGGCGCGGTCGCGAGACAGCATAGCTTCGCCGTGGACGTTCTCGACGCGGTCGACATAGACCTCGACCTCGTCGCCGACCTTCAACTCGGCCTTCTGGCCCGGCGCGGCAAATTCGCGCAGCGGCACCCGGCCCTCGCTCTTCAGCCCGACGTCGATGACGGCCATGTCGTTCTCGATGGCGGTCACGGTGCCGTGGACGACGCGGCCTTCGAAACTGTCGGCACCACCGAACATCTCGTCGAGCATCGCAGAAAAATCGTCGCGGGTGGGCATGATTTGGGGTTGGGGCTGGGTAGCCATAAAGAAGGGTATTCCTAGTCGTTCATTTCCGGCCAATCGGTTGGTTCCGACGGTCTTTCGGCCGATCCGCCACGCCGACCGAATATCGGACGCAGCATCCATTGGGTCACATGAATGGAAGGCTGGTTCAAAACGCCAAAATGGCGCAGAAAGACATGCTTTCGCGCCAGCCTCCGCGAGCATGAACCCGTTGGACATCCCTCTTATATCATCGCGGTAGCAAATCGCAAGATGGCCGGGAGGAGCGCCACGCTGGATGACGTCGCCGTCGAACGCGGCCAGAACAATCAGTGCTACCGGGCGCAACCTGATCCGTTTTGGCGGCAGATAACCAAGCCACCGGATCGAGGGAACAGGATAATCTGAAAGTTAAAACAAACGGATATAATTCATTGTCCACCCGTCTGCTACTTTGCCTGATCCCCGTGACGTCGATCAGCCACCAAATATGATCAAATTTCCCGATTGATTGCGCCGCCTCAGGTTAGAACGGCGAGCGCCACTTGGGGCGCCGGTCATATTGGAGGGAACAATCATGGCGACTCATCATAAGTTCGACGACAAATCGATCCAATCCGCGCTTGCGGCCGCGCAAGCCCATAATAAGACCATGGGTCTTACCGGCGTCACCCCCGACATGAACCTGATGGCCGGCGGGGACTTCGCGATCAGCGGCGGCTGCATTTCGGTGACGGTGGAAAACGGCAACGTGTGCCTCAATCTGCCGCTCGGAATCGGCAATTTCTGTCTCCCGATTCCGAATATCTTCCCGAACGGCACCGCCGCCCAGGCGTGTATCTCGATTTGCACGACTTGGGGTTTTCCGACGGGGGTCAAGGTCACGGTATCGATCGCTGGACACGTCGTCGTCGAGAAGACGTTCTTGAAATGCTGACCTGCGTCTCAGGGTGAACGTGTCAGGCGTGCGGACGCGATCTGCGGGCAGTTCCGCGGGCGGTTCGTGCGTCTGACCGATCGGTCTGCGGCTACCGTAGTGAAGAGGTGGGGCGGCGCCCCTCGACGATCGCGACCGCCTTTTCGATGCTTGCCTCGATCGACATGAAACTGGTGTCGATCAGCACTGCATCGGACGCCATCACGAGCGGCGCCGCCGAGCGGCTGCTGTCACGTTCGTCGCGCGCACGGATGTCAGCGAGCACCTTGTCGAAGCTGAGCGTCGAACCGTGCGTCTGAAGCTCGGTATGCCGGCGGCGCGCGCGGATTTGGGGGGTGGCCTTCACGAACAGCTTCGCATCCGCGTCGGGCGCAATCACCGTGCCGATATCGCGTCCGTCGAGCACCGCGCCACCCGCCTGATGCGCGAACCGCTTCTGCCGTTGCAGCAGCGCGGCGCGAACCAGCGGGTGCGCCGACACGATCGAGGCGGACTGGCCGATCTCGTCGGTCCGCAGCACCGGGTCGGCGAGGATCAACTCGCCGAAGTCGCACGCGGCGACCGCATCCGCTTCCTTGGCGGGATCCAGCTCCATCCTCGCGACGTTCGCCGCGACCGCCCGGTACAACAGTCCGGTGTCGAGGTGCGGCAACCGGTAATGCCGGGCAAGCGCTTTGGCGATCGTACCCTTGCCGCTTGCTGCCGGTCCATCGACCGCGATGATCATCTGTCTTCTCCCGCCAGTCGGTCCATCGACGCGAAGAAACCCGGATAGCTCGTCGCAACCGCGCCGGTGTCGTCGATCGTCAGCGGCGTGCGTACGTGCAGCCCCGCAATCGCCATGCTCATCGCAACGCGGTGGTCGAGCAGCGTGGCGATCGTCGCCCCGCCAGGGATTGCCTCGCCCGCGCTCCCGGTGATCGCGAGACCATCATCGAACTCCTCGCACGCGACCCCACACGCGGTCAGCGCCGCGCACATCGCCGCAATTCGATCCGATTCCTTGACCCGCAATTCGTGCGCGCCGCGCGCCACCGTGCGTCCGTTCGCAAACGCAGCGGCAACGAACAGCACCGGATATTCGTCGATCATGCTCGGCGCGAGGGCGTGCGGGACCTCGATCGCGGCCAGCGGGGCATGGCGGACGCGTAGGTCGGCGACCGGTTCACCGCCGACGCTGCGCGGATCGAGTTCGGTGATGTCGGCACCCATCAACCTGAGCGTGGCGATCAACCCGGTCCGGGTCGGATTGAGTCCAACATTGGCAACGACGAGGTCGCTGCCTGGCACGATCGACGCCGCGACCAGCCAGAACGCGGCCGATGAGGGATCGCCTGGGACAGTGATCGATTGCGGCGACAGTTCCGCTTCGCCCGTGATCGAGATGATCCGCCCGCGGTTTGATTCCGCCACGGCTATCACTGCGCCGAAGCCCTCGAGCATCCGCTCGCTGTGGTCGCGCGTCGCAATGGGCTCGACCACGCGGGTAATGCCGGGCGCGTTGAGCCCCGCGAGCAGGATCGCGGATTTCACCTGCGCCGATGCGACCGGGAGCGTGTACTCGATCGGAACCGCAGGGCAGATGCCGCGCACCATCAGCGGCAGCTTGCCACCGGGACTTGCGGTAATGTCCGCGCCCATCAGCGACAGCGGCTCGATCACCCGTTCCATGGGGCGCCCCGATAGCGATGCGTCCCCGATGAAGGTCGCAGTGATCGGGTGGCTCGCGACCAATCCCATCAACAGCCGCGTGGAAGTTCCCGAATTGCCCATCTCCAACGCGGTCGCGGGCTGGAGCAAGCCGCCCATCCCGACGCCATCGACCTGCCACGCGCCATGATCGTCCCGCTCTATCGTCACCCCCATCGCGCGCAGCGCCGCGGCGGTCGCCAGCACGTCGTCACCCTCGAGCAGGCCCTCGATCCGGCTGGTCCCAACCGCGAGCGCGGAGAACATCAGGGCGCGATGGCTGATCGACTTGTCGCCGGGCACGCACACCGTTCCCGTCAGAGCGCCGTGCGGCGAAATTTCGATCGGTTGGGGCGGGACGGGGGGCATCGGCGCGGGCTTTGACAGCCACCTTGCGCTATGGCAAGGCGCGCCCCACGTCGATGGGATCACTCCCAAGAACACCCGATCCGAAAGGCTATCCTTGGCATGACCAAGCCGGAATGGGGCACGAAGCGTACGTGCCCGAAATGCGCGACGCGTTTCTATGACCTCGAAAAAGACGATCCCGTCACCTGCATCGAATGCGGGACGACGTTCCAGCCCGAACCCATCCTGAAGTCGAAGCAGCCGCTCCCGTTCGAGCAGGCGAAGCCCGATACCAAGAAGAAGGCGGATTCCGACCTCAACGACGACGATGAGGATTTGGAGGTTCCCGAGGAGGAGGAGCCGAGTGCGGACGACGAAGTCGATCTGGGCGGGGACGACGATCTTGGGGTCGAAACCTCGAAGGACGACGACGACAATAATTGATCGGTGACTGGGCGGGGCAGGCGACCAATCGGTCGCTTGCCAACCCTCGCGTGCCTCGCTAGGGGACGCGCCTTCCCGACGATGTGGGGCCGTAGCTCAGCTGGGAGAGCGCTGCAATGGCATTGCAGAGGTCAGGGGTTCGATCCCCCTCGGCTCCACCAATCCAGTAAAAAATTTGGCGGTTTTCGTCGAGATCATGCGCGCTACCCACGGCTGGGGCGATGCCTATACGCCTGAACAGCGCAGCGAGCTTGCCGCCAGCCGGGCTGGGCTGGAGTCGGTAAGACCGCACGCCGTACATGGTCTGGAAACGGCCTTGTCGCTGGATCACAGTCTTATCCGGGAGTCGGCTAGCGGCACCACGGCCAGGACAATCCGCGCATTGCAGCTGGAAACCGAGCTTCGCCTCGACCGTGAGCTTCGCGCCGACGCGTTCGTCCAACGCTGGCAGGGTCTGCAGCGGCTACGCCGCTCGCTGATGGAGTATCATGAGGATACCAAGATCCGGAAAGATGAGCGACACCATGGTCGGCGTGGCTAAAGGGCTCGAACGCGATCCCCAGGTCGGATCGATCCTCCGCAATCGCAAGATCGAACTAGGGCTTTCTCCAGTGTCTTCGCAGGGCGTGGGCCACGAGCTTGCCGACATCGCCGGACGTGGGTTGGGCCGCGGTCGCGGGATCGGGATGTGAGTTGGCCGGTTTCTAACCGGCCAGCTACCTGGGCGCCGGCCGACTATAAAGGCAAATTTTCGTAGAAGCGGAAGTTCCGCAGTCTGGTGGATTACGGCCCTGCCGCTTTCGGGCGGCTGATCGCGATGCCCGGACATTTATTCATATGGCAAAAGAGGGCTTGATCATCTGTCGCTGCTTGAGGGCAGCCTGCTCGCTTTGGGAAGTTGAGCACTCGAGATCAGACCATTGTCCAAGATTCAGGGTTCGCTCGGCAGTCTGTCGACTCAGCTTCGTAGCGTGACAAAAAAACTATTGTTCCTTTCGTTGGCGGAAACTGGCGAAAGAATTGATGTCTCTATGTCCACCGTACGGGTCCCAATGCCCTTCGTTCTGTCACGAGTTCGTCCACACCGCGCGGAAGTCACGACGCAAGCCGCCGTAGAGACGGACTGTTCGGAGTGCCGCCATCAGGCAGGTGTCGGACGTGGCATAGCCCGGGAATAGCTCATAACCAATCAGAATTTGACCTGCGTAAATATGCCGAATTCGTCATAGGATCCATCGATCGCACCCCCAATAGTACCGTTCGAGGTCGCGATCAGACCATTTTCGGCCTTGTCGCGCTTGTAGACGGCTGCGACGTCGATGTTCTTGATTGGCTGAAAATTGACGCCGACGTTAAAATATCTTTCCTGTAGCGCCGGATCGGTGCGCTGGTTGGGATTGACCCAGTCGTACCGACCGAAGACGGAGACTTTCGGCATGACGGCATAGGAGCCGAACGCCGACCAACCATCGCTGCGGTCCGACCGAACCGTCGTGACGTTGTTCCAATCGGTCGCGCGGAAATATTCGACGCCGACGTTTATGCCATGGGTGGAATAGGCGGCCAGCGCATCGAGCCGCGTCGCGCGGTGATGGGTGTCGCGGAGCGTATCGTTGCTCTTGCCGAGCTTGCCGGTGTAGCCGCCGACCGCCAGCGTCGCGCCCTTGATCGGCTGTGCGCTGAGCCGCCCTTCGATGTCGAGCGTGTTCGAATTGCGCGCCCGCGTCTTGTAGCCAAGCCCGTCGATCGCCGATACCGCATAGCTGACCAGTCCGTTGCCGAACGTGCCGCCGACATGAACGCCATAATCCGCCGAGGTGCCGTATTTGGTGCGGTCGATCAGTGTGTTTTCGACGAAGCGATAACCATAGACGCCCTCGACGAACGGCACCCACGGCAGATCTGCCGCGCCGATGCGAACGTAGAACGCCGGCGACAGCGTCGCCTGCAGATAGGCCTTCTTCACGTACACCACGGTATCGTTCGACAGGCCATTGGAGCCATAACGGAAATCCGTCGTCAGGTTGGCCGAGAAGACGTTGTCGAACTTGTGATCGACCGTCAGGTAGAAGCGCTTCACGTCGGTCTGAACGCCGTCCTGCGCGGTGTTCCGACCGTCCGACTTCTGATGGATGCTGCTGAAATTTATATAGGCTTTGCCGCCGATCGTGGTGCTGGAGAACCAGCCGGTCGGCGCGGGCGTGGCGGCGACCTGAACCGGGGCGGACGTCGGCGTGGCCGCGAGGGCGGCCGTCGCCGCCTGCTGCTCGCTGTCGAGCTTGTCGAGCCGTGCCTGCAGCGCCCGGACTGCGGCCTTCAGTTCCCGAACCTCGTCGGTCGTCGTCGCCTGTTGAGCCTTCGCCGGCATCGCCGGCACCACACCGATCGCGCTCGACGCCAGCAGCCCGAGCACAAGAATTCGCTCTTTCATGGTGTCCCCGATCGGATGAGTGGTTGTAGCTGAGCTGGCGATAGGGCGATTCGGTGACAGTAGCGCGAAAGTTCAGCGAAACTTTTGTTACAGCGAGGAAATAGCAGTGGAGTGTCGCCCAGATGGCCTGGAGCGCAGCCGAAATGATGCGCTCGGCTGATCCGGGTCGGGAGGTTTACGCAATCTCGATTGGACGAATTCGGGCTGATCCGTCAGCTCTCGGTGTCCAGCGCGTAGCCAGCGGAGCGCACGGTGCGGATCAGATCGGGGCGGCCACCCTCGTTCAACGCCATGCGCAAGCGTCGGATATGAACGTCGATGGTGCGCAGTTCGATCTCGACCTCATTCCCCCAGACCAAATCGAGCAGCCGCTCACGCGAAAACACGCGGCCGGGGCTTTCGAGCATCGGGCGTAGTAGCCGGAACTCGGTCGGGCCGAGTGGCACCGACGTGCCGCCGCGGCGAACCTTGTGCGCTGCCAAGTCCATTTCGAGATCGAGATAGGAGAGCTTCTCGTCGGCGAGGGCCGGCCGCACGCGGCGCATCGTCGCGGACACTCGGGCCATCAGTTCGCGGGGGGAAAACGGCTTGGTGACATAATCGTCCGCGCCGGTGTCGAGCCCGCGAATTCGGTCGCTCTCCTCGCCGCGCGCGGTGAGCATGATGATCGGCACATTGGCGGTGCTTTGCTTGCGCCGGAGCTGTCGGCACACCTCGATCCCCGACGTTCCTTCGATCATCCAGTCGAGGATGACGATATCGGGCGCGGCTTCGTCGGCAAGCAAGAGCGCCCGGTCACCATCCGCGGTGCGCCGAACGGTGAAGCCAGCGCGCTCGAAATGCCAGATCAGCAAATCCGCGAGCGTCTGATCGTCCTCGACCAGCAAGACCGATTTGTCGGTCATGTCATCGGCACCTGCTGCAATGCGGGATCGGTGCCGCGCTGACGATCCTCGATCCGCAAACCGGTGGCGGCGAAATAGACCATTTCGGCGATGTTGGTCGCGTGGTCACCGATCCGTTCGATGTGCTTGGCGACGAATAACAAATGCGCGCCCGGGCCGATATTCTGGGGGTTTTCCATCATATAGGTCAGCAGGGCGCGGAAGATTGAATTGTAGAAATCGTCGACCAGCTTGTCGTTGACGCACACCGCCGCGGCCTTCTCCGCGTCGCGCTCAACGAATGCATCGAGCGCATCGCGCACCAAATCCGCCGCGATCCGCGCCATTTGGGGAAACAGCGCGATCGGTTCGATCTCCGATGGCCGATCGAATTGCGGCACGCGCTTGGCGATGTTCTTGGCGTAATCGCCAATTCGTTCGACCACGCCGGTGATCTTCAGCGCCGCGACCGCCTCGCGTAGATCGTCCGCCATCGGCGCGCGCAGCGCGATCAGCTGGAGCGCCTGGCGTTCGGCCTCGGTTTCCATCTCGTCGAGCTGGCGATCCTGCTCGACGACCTTGGCGGCGCCCTCCAGGTCGCGTTGCAGCAGGCACCGAATCGCCTCGCGCAGCGCGTTCTCGGCGTGTCCGCCCATCTGGCTGATCAAGGCGCGCAGTTCGTCGCGTTCCTCGTCGAACGCCTTCAACGTATGGTGATGGGTGTCCATGATGCTCTCCTCAGCCATATCGACCGGTGATGTAATCGCGCGTGCGTCCCATCTGCGGGTTGGTGAATATCCGCGCGGTGTCGTCATATTCGATGAGTTCGCCGAGGTGGAAAAACGCGGTCTTTTGTGACACGCGCGCCGCCTGCTGCATGTTGTGCGTCACGATCACGATCGTAAAGCGATCACGCAATCTGTGGATCAGTTCCTCGATCTTGGCGGTGGAGATCGGATCGAGCGCCGACGTAGGTTCGTCGAGCAACAGGATTTCGGGCTTCACCGCGATCGTCCGCGCGATGCACAGCCGCTGCTGCTGGCCGCCCGACAGCGACAGCGCGCTGTCGTTCAATTTGTCCTTCACCTCGTCCCACAACGCCGACTGGCGCAATGCGTCCTCGATCCGGTCGTTGGTTTCGGCCTTGGAGAGCCGCTCATAGTGCGTCAGCGCAAAGCCGACATTGTTGCGGATCGACGAGGCGAACGGCGTCGGCTTCTGGAACACCATGCCGACCCGGCGGCGCAGGTCCGACAGGTCGGCGCCCTTGGCCAGCACGTCCTTGCCGTCGATGCGGATTTCGCCGGTCGCGCGCTGTTCGGGGTACAGCGAATAGATCCGATTCATCGTGCGCAGCAGCGTCGACTTGCCGCAGCCCGACGGGCCGATGATCGCGGTCACCGCGTTGGCCGGCACGTCTAGGGTGACGTCTTTCAGCGCCTTGGTCTTGCCGTAGAAGAAGTCGACCCCGTCGATCTCGATCTTGGTCGCGTTGTCGCTGTGCGCCTCGTCGACATCGGGGATGTTGATGAGGGTCTGGCTATCGTTCATCGGTACACTCTCCCGCGCACGACGAACCGCACCAGCAGGCTCAGTGTCAGCACGAATACGGTGAGGACAAGCGCGCCCGCCCAGGCGAGCGACTGCCAGCTGTCATAGGGGCTGAGGGCGTATTGGAAAATGACCACCGGCACGTTGGCGAGCGGCGCGTTGAGGTCGGCGCTCCAGAACTGGTTGTTGAGCGCGGTGAATAGCAGCGGCGCGGTCTCTCCGCTGATCCGCGCCACGCCGAGCAGCACGCCCGTCACGATTCCGCTCATCCCCGCCTTGTAGAGAATCTGCGCGGTAACCTTCCAGCGCGGCAACCCCAGCGCGAAGGCGGCTTCGCGCATCCGGTCGGGCACCAGCCGCAGCGCTTCGTCGCTGGTCCGCACCACCACCGGGATCAGGATGATGGCGAGCGCCAGCGCACCGGCATAACCCGAGAAATGGTGGCTCGGCGCGACGACCAGTTCATAGACGAACAGGCCGATCACGATTGAGGGCGCGCTGAGCAGGATATCGTTGACGAAGCGCACCGCGGCGGCGAGCTTGGTGTGACGGCCATGTTCGGCGAGATAGGTGCCCGCGGCGAGCCCGATCGGGGTGCCGATCGCCACCGCGATCGCGATCATCACCGCGCTGCCGTAGAATGCGTTGAGCATGCCACCATCGGCGCCCGGCGGCGGGGTCATCTCGGTGACCAACGACGGCTTCAGTGCGGCGATCCCCTTGCTAAACGTCGTCCACAAAATCGATGCGAGGAATACCAGCCCCACCAGCGTGGCGAGCCCGGCAAAGATCAACGCGATCATGTCAACGAGCCGGCGGCGGAACAATATCCACTTCATCTCAGTGCGTCCGGCCCATGCTCTTGTCCATCCGCCGGAGCATCAGCTTGGCGAACGACAACACGATGAAAGTGACCACGAACAGCAGAAACGCGAGCGCGATCAGCGACGAGCGATAAAGCGCGGTGTCGGCCTCGGTAAATTCATTGGCGATCGCCGCCGCGATCGAGTTGCTCGGCATCAGCAGCGAGGCCGACAGGTCGTGCGCGTTGCCGAGCACGAAGGTCACCGCCATCGTCTCGCCCAATGCTCGGCCAAGCCCGAGGAAGACCGCGCCGACGACCGCCGAACGGGTATAGGGCAGCGTGACATGACGCAGGATTTCCCAGCGCGTCGAACCCAGCGCGACCGCGGATTCGCGGAGCGCAGAGGGCACGGCATTGAACACGTCGCGCGCCACCGCCGCGATGAACGGGATGATCATGATGCCGAGCACGATCCCCGCGGTAAGCATGCCGATGCCGATCGGCGGCCCCGAAAACAGCGCGCCGATCACCGGCCAGGTGCCGAGATGGTCGATCAGCCACGGCTCGATGTCGTTGGCCATAAAGGGGGCAAAGACGAACAATCCCCACATGCCGTAGATGATGCTCGGCACCGCCGCGAGCAGCTCGATCGCGGCGGCGATCGGCTGGCGCACCATTTGTGGCGCGATCTCGGTCAGGAATAGAGCGATCCCGATGCTCAGCGGCACCGCGATGATCAAGGCGATCGCCGAGGTGACGAGCGTGCCGTAGATCGCCACCAGCGCGCCGAACTGGCCGTTGACGACGTCCCATTGGTTGCTGGTGATGAAGTGGAGGCCGAACGTCCCGAACGCCAGCCGCCCGCCCCACGCCATCGACACCGCGACGGCGATCAACAGCAGCAGGACGAGCCAGGCGGCCCCGCCCGTGACCAGATGGTACATCCGGTCACGCAGGAGACCGCCCTTGCCGCCGGCGGGAACGGCCAGCGTCGTCACTTAATGTTGGCGTCCATGTATGTTTCGATCTGCGTTACCAGATCGGATGGCAGCGGTACGTAATCGAGCTTGTTGGCCTGCGGCTGGCCATGTTCGAGCGACCAGCGGAAGAACTTGACCGCCGCCTGGCTGCGTGCCGCGTCCTTGGGCTGCTTGTACATCAGCACGAAGGTCGACGCCGTGATCGGATAGGCCTGCGCGCCGGTCGCGTTGGTCATCACCAGATAGAAGTCCCTGGCGTTCTTCCAGTCGGCACTCGCCGCAGCCGCCTGAAAACTGCCCTGGCTCGGCGCGACGTAATTGCCCGCCGCGTTCTGGACATAGGCCCAGGCCATGCCGTTCTGCAGCACATAGGCGTATTCGACGTACCCGATCGAATTGGGGATCTGGTTGACGTACGCGGCCACGCCTTCATTGCCCTTGCCGCCGACGCCGGTGGGCCACGATACCGACGTGCCCTCGCCCGGTCCGGCTTTCCACGTCGGACTCACCTGCGCGAGATAATGCGTGAAGTTGAAGCTGGTGCCCGAGGCGTCCGAACGGTGGACGACCGCGATCTTCGCGGTGGGGAGCGTCAAGCCCGGATTGGTCTTGACGATGCTCGGATCGTTCCACGTCGTCACCTTGCCGGCATAGATGTCGGCGAGCACCGCGCCGGTCAGCTTCAGATTGCCCTTGTCGATGCCCTGGATATGCACCACCGGTACCACGCCGCCGACGATCACCGGGAACTGCGCCAAGCCTGCGCTTGCCAGCTCATCCGATGCGAGCGGCTTGTCGGTCGCACCGAAATCGACCGTACCGGCCTTGATCTGCGCAATGCCGCCGCCCGAGCCGATCGATTGATAATTGACCTGAACGCCGTTGGCCTTCGAATAATCCGCCGACCATGCCGAGAGAACCGGATAGACGAAGGTCGATCCCGCGCCGGTGATCGCGGTCGCGCCGCCTGCGACCGGGCCGGGGTTGCCTGGCATCGTGTTGTCCGGGGTGGCATTCTTGCTTTGGCAGCCAGCCAGCATGATTCCGGCCAGTAGCGCGGCGGTCGATATGAGTTTCAACTTACCCTCCCTTGACGAGTCGATTTCGTCGATAGGAGGACTACGGGTCGTTTTCGTGACAACCGCGTTACAGTCCTATGACTCGGCATGCGGCAACAGGATGCTGACCGTGGTGCCGACGCCGAGATGGCTCTCGATCTCGAGCCGTCCGCGATGCCGTTCGACGATATGCTTGACGATCGCGAGCCCCAGGCCGGTGCCACCGAGCGCGCGGCTGCGGCCGGCGTCGACGCGGAAGAAACGCTCGGTTAGACGCGGGATCAGCTCGGCTGGAATGCCTTCGCCCTCGTCGGATACCGCGACCCGGACGAACCGGCCTTCCTGTCGCAGCGCAACCTTCACCGGCGTCCCCGCCCGGCCATAGCGCAGTGCGTTGGCAACGATATTCTCGAACACCTGAAGCAACTGACTGCGATCGCCGGCGACCAGCGGGAGATCGGCATCGGCGTGGAGCCGCAATGCGCTGCCACGGTCATCGGCGATCCGTTTGTGGCCCTCGACCGCGAGCTCGGCCAGCGACGTCAACGACAGCCGGTCGCTCGGCGGGCTGAACCGTTCGGCCTCGATCCGCGAGAGCGAGATCAGATCCTCGACAACGCGCTGCATCCGTTTTGCTTCGTCGTGGATGATGGCGGCGAAGCGCGCGCGCGTCTGGTCGTCGATTGCTTCATCTGCCTCGCGCAGCGTTTCGGAATAGCCAACTATCGTGGCGAGCGGGGTACGCAATTCGTGGCTGGCGTTGGCGACGAAATCGACCCGCATCTGTTCGGCGGCATGCATGGCGCTACGGTCGTTCAGCCGAACAAATATAGAGCCGTCGGCCAGCGGCACGACTCGCATCTGCCAGCGCCGATCGGCTTCGCCGACGCCGACCAACGCAACATCGGCGCGCGTGTCACCGTTGCCCATCAGCCGCTCGATCGCAGCGGGATGACGGATCACCAACCGCACGTCACGCCCGTCGATGGAACCGCCTAGCGCGGCGCGCGCCGCGGTATTGCTCATCACTACCACACCATCAGCGACGACGAGGCTCGGCTCGTCGAAACCGTTGAGTAAGATCTGTAGACCACCGGCGGAGCCCTCGGGATTTATGATGATGATCCTCGCGTGCGACGCCAATCGGTTGGGGCGGTAGCAATATCCGCCGGGTCGCTACCGTTGCTCCTCTTACGCCGCCCGGCGGCGATGTCGATATCGCGGTCCGCACAGGCGACGATCCAGATCACGGGAAATGCTCGTCCGCGGGGAGAGCTTATGATTAGCAGGCGCGGCCTTGACCGAAAACTGGCCCGACTCCGATTGCGGTTCAGCGGTTGACCTCGAAACGACCGTCGATCCACACCCGATCGCAACTCACGAAAGCCTACGCATTGTGTGGGACCAATGTGGTCGGTATTTGCGCCACCAAGCAAAAAAGCGCAGAATGCTAACGATTTTGGCTTGATGCTGGTGACCCCTACGGGCGCTGCCAATATGCTTTTTCGGCGGCAATGACAAAGTGTGCCCAGGCCGCCATGAGACGTTTCCTCCGGTCAAATAAGTCCGTTCGACGATACGCTGCTTCGAGCCTGCGCAAGGGACATTTGGCGTACCGGACCCAATCCGAGGTCTTGACGTTTGCCTTCGATCTGGCCGCGGAACACCCATGATCGCGATCCGCGTTCGCGGACCATCAGTAAAGCTCGCGGCCATCCGCATGGCGACCGGGCTTGGCGTTCTTCACCTGCAACGCAGTAAGATTGGGCATGAGGCTGCTCCTTTCGTCCCGCATTCCGTCCCTCGTCCGAGCTAGGATGGTGTGGGACGCCGAGATCAAACCGGAGACGAACGCTGGAACAAAAATACCGAAAAACAAAGTCCTAGCGCCGTCCTGACCCCTCTTGGATCAAAAGAAATACAGACCTCGGCTCCACCAACATCCCGCTATTTCAACACTGCTAGCAGGTCGTCGAGCGCGACATGCGCGAAGGTGGTGAACGTGTCCGCGACGCCGTAGGGCAACAGCAGTATGCGATCGTGGACCAAGCTCCCGCAGCTATAAACGACATTGGGGACATAGCCGTCGCGCTCCTTGGGGCTCGGGTGGACCAGCGGCAAGGTCATCCGGCCCAACACCTTGGCCGGGTTACGCTTGTCGAGCAGCGCGGCACCGATGCAATAATTGCGGACCGATCCAACCCCGTGGGTCAGCACCAACCAACCCTCGTCGATTTCGATCGGTGATCCGCAATTGCCGATCTGGATGAATTCCCAGAAATATTTCGGCGCGAGGATCACCTCGCCGCCCTCCCAATGGGTGAGTTCGTCCGAGTAAATCAGGCGTAAATTTTCGCTGTCCTGTCGTCCGAGCATCGCATAGCGACCGTCGATCCGGCGGGGAAAAAGCGCCATGCCCTTGCCCGCGGCGGCGTCGCCGGTCATTTTACGGAGCGTCATCGATCGAAAACTATCGGCCTCCAGCAGCTCGCTGCGCGCGGTCGATCCGCTGAAGGCGGTGTAGGTCCCGAGGTAGGAGACGCGGTCATCGTCATCGACGAACCGGCATAACCGTAAATCCTCGATCCCGCGCGCCTGGCTCTTAGTGACGGGGAACAGGATAGATTCAGAGATGTCGCGACTGGCGCCGCAGTTCACATGGATCACGCCGTCGTCGAAATCGTCGTCGCGCTCGATCTGCGGCCCGACCGCGATCGGGCTTGGGTCATCGACCGCAAAACCTCCCGCCGGATCCCACAGCCCAGTACGGAACGTGACCGAAGACAGGTGGCCCTCGCCGATCCCGCGCAGCGACATGATGAAGCGGATGCCGCCCGCGGGAACACCGTCTTGGTCGGGATGCGCGACGATGCTGGGATTGAAGAGTGCCGCCGATTCGAACGCATATTCTTCAGAAAAATACGCGCCGATCAGCATCGCGCGGTCTCGATCCACTGAAGCGCAATCGACGATATCCTTGATCTCGGCAAAGCGCCGGAGCACGGTGTCGTCGGCATCATGATGGCGATCACGCAAGCTCGCCATGACCCTCCCCAGTTCGGTGCGGAGGGCGTCGGCCTGGAGCGATTTGATCCGGTCCGCAATCCGCTCGGGCCGCGATTCCTTTTGATCGGCGAATGCTTCGGGATCGGCAAGATCGAATGGCCGGATCACGGTCCGCGAGGCATCGGGGCGGAGGATCACCGCCGAATGGGTCATGATATCTGTGCCGATGGGCATGGTCTTCTCCTAGTGGTCTGCGGCGTGCCGATCAATCGGCGAGCGCAGTCTGCGACGCCGATCGCGGCACGGTGAAGGTCGCGATATGGTTATGAACGAATCGCGATGATCTCGATTGCATCCTCGCGACCGTGGAAGGGCATCGCTTCTCCCACCTCCGCCCCGATCAAAGCGCGAGCCAGGGGGGAGGAGAATGCGATGTGGTCAACCTTCGGATTCGCTTCATCGTCACCGACGATATGGATCGTTCGTGACGTGCCGTTCAGGCGGATGTCGACGATCGAGCCAAACCCGACGCTGCCGTTGACGGGAGCCACGGTCTCGACCGCGGTGGCGCGGCGCGTCTTCCAATAGCGCAGGTCGCGCAGAATGGGCTTTGCGTCATCCTCGCTGAGTCCGATCAGCTGGTTTTCGAGCCAGCCGATTTGATCCTCGATCAGCGTCCGGCCATATGCGGTGACCAAGTTCGGTCCGTTCGGAATCGGTCGCTCGAATTTCGGTTCGAGATGCTCCTCATCGCAATCTCTACGAAACGCCACGCTCATGTTGCTTCCTTCCAAACTGTGCCAGAGCCGGACACGCGCACCTTAACCATCCTTATGGCTGTTCTAATTCGTAAACAAATCGTTAAGATCCATCATGACCAGACGATTAGTCCTCACCAACGAAGCCGCACGTCATCCTTTCCGCGCGACGCTGCCACCACCCCTTGTTTCCCGCTCGCACGCGAGCGACGACAATGACTGGAAGCTCTTTGCGCTGAGCTTTGCTGCGTTCTTCACCTGCTTCTACACCTTCATTTGCTAGTCGCAGGCAAGGTGCAACCGCTGGGCTAGCCAAGCGGCGACGAGACACATCGCGGCGACTACGAGCAGCATGTTCTCGGGCGTGACACCGAGCGCGGTAATACCGATCACGGTAAGTGCGCCGATCACCATCGCGCTCGAATTGACGACGTTGTTCGCGGCGACCGTCCGCGCAGTGTGATCCTTCGTCACGGTCGTCGTCAAGAAGGCGTAGAGCGGCACGACGAACATGCCCCCGGTGATCGCAATCGCCAACAACGAGAGCATGATCGGGATCGCGCGCGGCTGCGCGACGAATTCGGTCCAGTCGTAGAGATGCCCGGTCCCAGCGGGAATCCACAGCCGCACCAGCAGCGAAAATAGTACGACGCTTATCCCCATCGCGATCACCGAGGCGGGAGCATAGCGCGCCGAAATTTTGCCCCGCAGCAGCGTGTTGATGACGACCGATCCGATCGCGATCCCGATCGACAATGTTGCGGTGAACAGGCTCGCGACCTCCTGCGTCGTGGTGAGCACGTTCTTCACGAGCGGCGGAAAGATGATGATCAGCACCGCGCCGATGGTCCAGAAGAAGCTGATCGCAAGGATCGCGAGGAACAGCCGCGGAATGTGCATCGTCGCGCTGATCAGCCGCCACGACGCGGTAAACGGATTGTAGTTGATCGTCAGTTGAGGGCCTTCGCGCGGAGCGGCCGCGACCTCACGGCCGCTGAACCAGCCTATCCCCGCGACGACGAGCACGCCGACTGCCGCTGCTTCGACCGAGATATAGCCCGCCAGGATCGTCCCGAACAGAATCGCGATATAGGTGCCTGCCTCGACCAGCCCGGTTGCGCCCAGAACATCGCGCTTGGGCAGATGCTGAGGCAGGATGGCGTATTTGATCGGCCCGAAGAAGGTCGAATGCATGCCAAGCAGGAAGACGCAGCCAAACATCATCACGATTCCGGCGTGAATATGTCCCGACCTGGCGAGCATCAGCCCCCCCGCGCCGACGAGCATGATGCCGATCTCCGCGGTTTTAACGATGCGGATGATCCGCGCCTTGTCGTGACTGTCGGCAAGCTGCCCAGCGAGCGCCGAGAAGAGGATGAAAGGCAGCGTCGACAGGACGGTCGCGACCCCGTTGAAAACCTGTTCGCTCTTGGGGTCGTTGAAGATGCTGTAGGTCGCGAACAGCACCATCGCCTGTTTGAAGAGATTGTCATTGAACGCACCGAGGAATTGCGTCGTGAACAAGGGCAGGAACCGGCGTTGCTTCAGCAACCCCAACGCATTCAACATGATCGCAAACGGCCTCGATCGTGGCGGTGACGTCGCGGCCATAGCCGAGCGGTGGGGGCAGTGCCAATGACAAAGCCGGTTTCACAGCGCGATGGTCGGGAGTAGGGGAGGGTTATGCTAACGCTTCCCAACCTGCTGACGCTATCGCGGATCGTCGCGGTGCCGCTGCTCGTGGCACTGCTGTGGTGGCCGCGGTGGGAGGCGGGATTCGGGATTGCGTTTGCGCTGTATTGCCTGATGGGGCTGACCGATTATTTCGACGGCTATGTCGCGCGCGCGCGCGGTACGGTGTCGAAACTTGGCCAATTCCTCGATCCGATCGCGGACAAGATCATGATCGCTGCGGTGATTTTGATGCTCGTCGGCACCCGCCACGATGATTCGGCGCTGATCACCGGGGTTCATCTGATCGCCGCGCTGATCATTCTGTTGCGCGAGATAGCGGTATCGGGCTTGCGCGAATTTCTTGCGGGGCTGCAGGTGTCGTTGCCCGTGTCCAAGCTCGCCAAATGGAAGACCGCGCTGCAACTCGTCGCGTTCGGCGCGTTGATTCTGGCGGGGGCGCTGCCCGCGATGGAGTGGATTAAGGCAGTCGGACTCACCTGTCTGTGGGGCGCAGCGGTGCTGACGTTGATCACCGGCTGGGACTATCTCCGCGCCGGCCTGCGGCATATGGACTGACGCCATGCGGGTGCGGTTGCTCTATTTTGCTTGGGTGCGCGAACGGATCGGTCGGGGCGAGGAAGAGGTTGATATACCTGGGTCGCTCGTGAGCGTCGCGGATCTGGTCGAGTGGCTCGCGACGACGCGCGGTGCCGGCTATGCTGAGGCGTTCGCAGATCGTGAGCAGCTCCGCGCCGCGGTCGACCAGCGGTTCGTGCCGCTGAGCGCGTCGATCGGCGGCGCGAACGAGATTGCGATCTTTCCGCCGGTGACGGGGGGATGATCCGGATCGTAGTGGGGCGCGAGCCGATCGACGTGGCGGCGGAAATGACACGCGTCGAGGCGGGCAACAGCGGTGCGGTCGCCACGTTCACGGGACTGGTCCGCAGTGACGACGGCGTCTCGACGCTCGAACTCGAGCATTATCCTGGTGCGACCGAGGCGGCGCTGGCCGACGTTGCCGCGGTAGCGAGCATACGCTGGAGCCTCGGGGCCGCAACGATCGTCCACCGCGTCGGCGCGATGCAGCCGGGGGAGCGGATCGTCTTCGTCGCGACCGCGGCGATCCACCGGGCCGAGGCGTTGGAGGCATGTACTTATCTGATCGATCGGCTAAAAAACGGTGCGCCGTTTTGGAAACGCGAAACCAGCGGGGGCGAGCCGCGCTGGGGTGCCGATTAGCCGAGCGTCGGAATCAGCACGCCGTTGACGACATGGACCATACCGTTCGACTGGCGGACATCGGCGGTCTGTATGAAGCTGACATTGCCGGTCGCGCTGGTCAGCTTGACCGCGCTGCCCTCCATCGTCGCGGTGATCGGCTGGCCCGCGACGGTCGTCAGCGTAGCGGAGCCGCCGCCGTCCTGAATCATCTTCATCAGCATGGCTGACGTGATGGTGCCGGGAACAACGTGGTAGGTCAGAACCTTGACCAGCGACGCCTTGTTCTCAGGCTTCAGCAGTGTGTCGACGGTACCGGGAGCGAGCAGGCCAAACGCATCGTTGGTCGGCGCGAACACCGTAAAGGGACCAGGCCCCGACAGCGTATCGACCAATCCTGCGGCCTTTACCGCAGCTACCAGGGTGGTGAGATTCGGCGCGGCAGAGGCGTTTTGAACGATCGTCTTACTCTGGATCATCGCTGCGCCACCGACGGTGGGGTTGCCGACGGGCATCATTGACGATGCCGCGGTGGCGCTCGTGCTCGACATCGACGTGGGACTGGTGGCCATGCCGTCGTTCATCGTGCTGCATCCGGCAAGCGCGAGAGCGGCAGCGGCAGTAGTCAGCAGCAGGGGCGTGCGGGTCATCGATTATTCTCCTGTGAGGGTTATGAGGGTTCCAGGGGAGATACGGTTCGCACCCGGAATAGTTTCAATCCGGCCCTTTTCGCCCCGTCGGCCTCTCGATCAGCGCGCGCCCGCCAACGCGGTTGCCAGCAGTTGAAAGTCGCGTTCGCGCGGGCTTGCGCGTCGCCACACCAGCGCAATCCGCCGCAGTGCATTGGCAGCGTCGAGCGGCCGAGCCTCGATTCCGGTATGGTCGAGAATCCCCGCCTGGATCGCCATTTCGGGCAGCATCGTCATGCCCAAGCCATTGTCCACCATCTGGACGATCGTGTGGAGCGACGTACCCATCATCGTCGCCTCGGCGCGCAATTCGGGCCGATTGCAGGCGGCCAGCGCGTGATCCTTCAGGCAATGTGCGTCCTCCAGCAGCAGCAGCCGGCTCTCGTCGATCGCCGCGGCCGGAATCGTCGGCGCAGCATCCGCCATGTCGGCGGGCAGATAAGCGACGAATAGGCGATCCTCAAACAGCGTCGCGCTGGCGATGTCGCCGCAGGCGTAGGGCAGCGCCAGGAGGACGCAATCGGCCCGCCCGCTATGCAACCCGTCACACGCCGCCGCACTGGGCTCCTCGCGCAGGAACAGTCTCAGATCGGGATAATCCTGCCGCAGCCGGGGCAGGATGCGGGGCAGCATGAACGGCGCAATCGTCGGGATCACGCTCATCCGCATCTCCCCCGACAGCGGGCGCCCGGCCGCGCGGGCCATGTCGCCCAGTTCCTCGACCTCGCGTAGCACCCGGCGCGCCTTGTCCGCGACCCGTTCGCCAAGCGGCGTGAACCGGACGACCCGCCGGGTCCGTTCGACCAGCACCACCCCCACCAGTTTTTCCAGTTCGCGCAATCCCGCCGACAGCGTCGACTGGGTCACGAAGCACGCCTCTGCAGCGCGCCCGAAATGACCATGCTCGCGCAATGCGACCAGATAATGGAGCTGTTTCAGCGTCGGCAAATAGGTTGCGGCCATCGCGGTCCTGATAGCCGCTTGCGCCGGTTAGACCAGCGTGCCGCATCAGGTCGCTGCTGGAATTTCCCGGGGCGAATGCCTAGATCGCGGGTTCGCACCACAGGGGATTGCGCATGGCGAACCGGTTGAATGCCTATCTGGACTCGATTCGCGCGCGCGACCCGGCACCGCATTCGCGGGCGGAAGTCCTCACCTATCCTGGGGTATGGGCATTGGGCTGGCACCGTGTCGCCCATCGGCTTTACCAGGCACGGTTTTTCTTGCTCGCGCGGATGGTGAACCATTTCTCGCGCGCTACTACCGCGATCGACATCCATCCCGGCGCCAAAATCGGTCGGAATTTCTTTATCGACCATGGGTTTGTCGTGATCGGCGAGACCGCCGAAATCGGTGACGATGTCACGATCTACCAATGCGTTACGTTGGGCGGCACTAGCCCTGACAATGGGGTCGCGGGGAAGCGGCATCCGACGCTGTCGGACGGCGTCATCATCGGATCGGGCGCGCAGGTGCTCGGGCCGATCACGGTCGGCACGCGGGCGCGGGTCGGCGCCAACGCGGTGGTGACCAGGGATGTACCCGACGGCACAACGATGGTCGGCATTCCCGCTCGTGCGACCACGGTGGAGGGCGGCACCGCGCCGCCAGCGCGCTTCGTTCCCTATGGCACGCCGTGCAGCGAGACGTTCGATCCCGCGACACAGAAGGTAGAATTGCTCCGCTGCGAGCTCGAAACGATGCGCAAGCGACTCGATGCGCTGCTTGACGAACAGCGGGGTACCGAGAGGGATGGGGAGCAATATCGCGCCTAATGGGTACCGTTACGCCGTTCCCCGCCGCGCAAGGCAGGCCATCGCAGATCGGTTTTGACCGCGTCGAACTCACCCGTATTCTCGACCTGTATGGCCGGATGGTCGCCGCGGGGCATTGGCGCGATTATGCGATCGAACTGGGGGCGGACGCCGCGGTCTTCGCCGCCTTCCGCCGCGCGGCTGACCGTCCTGAATTTCGCATCGAGAAGCGCCCCGCGCTGGGTAACCGCCAGGGGATGTGGTCACTGACCGGAGAGCATGGCACGGTGCTGAAGCGGGGTCACGACCTCGGCCCGGTGCTGGCTCCAGTCGAGCGGCGATTGATGAAGATCGTCGATGACTGACGATCGGTGCGCACTTGGTGTTCGGCGCCGGGTGTATGTAGCAGTCAGGCCGCGAGCGCGTCCGCTATGGGCGCCTTGAGCGTCAGAACCGCGACCGCGCCTTTGCCTTTGCCTTCGCTTTCCAGCCGGAGCGATCCGTCCATCGCGGTCATCGAGTTGGCGCACCAGTGGAGGCCAAGACCGCCGGATTTGTGCTGACGGGTGGAAAAGCCGCGCTGAAACAGCGTCGCGCCGATATCTCCGTCGAACCCTTCGCCGGAGTCGCGAAGCGCGATCTCGACCTTGGTCTCCGTCTCCCGTATCGTGACGTCGATCGAGCCGCTGTCAGTTCCCGTCGCGGCGATCGCTTCCGCGGCGTTGCCGAGCAGGTTGCCGATCACCTGGCTGAGGATCACCCGGTTGGCGAGCGCTCGGTGGGGCAAGCCGGGAAAGCTGAACGCGATCGATGCGCCCTGCGCATAGCGCGCAATTGATGCGTTGCGTGCGACGATTTCGCTGACGTCGACTAAATCGAGCGGGGGGCGTTCATGCGCACTGGCCTGTTGCTGACCGATGATTTCGAGCACGTGCGCCATCGCCTCGCGGCCGACCTGAAGTTCGCTGCGCATCGTCTCCCGCCCCGCAACTTCGGCGGCGATCGCGGCGGCGACGAAGGCGGCAAGCTTGTCGCGGCGCGCGTCCGACATATCCGGCTTGCCGAGCTCGGTGACAGCCCGTTCGACGGTGGCGCGATCGATCGGGGGTGCCTGCGCGATCCCTTGGCTAATGATGGTCGAGATCGGATTCAATGCATTGCGGACATTGTGCATCACCGCAACTGCGCTTTCGCTACGCCCGAGCGCAAAGCTTTGCACCTCGATTTGTTCTCGTAGATCCTTCAATTGCGAGAGCATCGCATTGTAGTTACGCCCGAGCGAGCCGAACTCGTCGCTCCGCCCCTCTTCATCCAACAACCCCAACGAGCCCGAGGCTCTGACGTTCTGCATATGCTGTTCGACCCTCAGCAACGGCGCGATCACCAGCAACCCAAGCGTGCGCCGGAGCACCAGCAGGACGATGAGCAGCAGCAGGGTCGATCCCGCGACCGCCAGCATCAGCATCCGACGACCGAGCAGCGACACGTCGCGCGGGACCGTGAACCGCGCCGCGGCCACCGCATGCCCGTCTGCCCCCATAATCGGCACCGCGATCGCGGTGGTCAGGCGCCCTTTGTCGACGATCTCGGCATCCGTCACCCGGGATCGGTCGATCGTCGCATTCAGTTGGAGCAGCGCCGAAATCTGCTTTGAGTTGAACTCGCGCGCCATCAACACATATCCGCGTGGGCGACCGGTGCCATCCGAGCGGCGGACTTGTGCGACCCCGATCGCTGCCACGACCGACCCGAGGCGCGCATAGAACCGCCCGGAATTATTGTTTCCCACGACCTTGGCTAGGTCGGTCTGCGCGATCGTATTGACCAGCGCCGAACGCAGGTTGGCGCGCTCGCCGCCGGTCGCGGGATCGTACCAACGTGCGATCTGAATGCTGCCGTCGGGGCGGACATAAGCCATCCCCTGCACCGCCAGATTCGACATCGCGAGCGGGGAGAAGCTTTCCCGCTCGAATGCCGTGGTCGGTGCGGCCATATAGACATAGCTCTGCGTCCAGTCGCCATAGTCGCGGACCGCGCTTTCGATCTTATTCCCGTAATCGGTCAGCGCGGCGCGGGTGCGATCGATGTGCCCCGCGTTCGCTTTCGCTTCCAACGCATTGAAATTGGGGGTGATGACGAAGGCTAGCAGCAGCGTGATCCCGAGCGCGCCGGCCACGCCGACCGCAGTCAGGATGGCAACGAGCTTTCCGCCCAGCGACGTCGGTCGCAATCCTCCGCGCCGCATCCGTGCCACGATCAGCCGTCCGTTCCGGTCGCGGCCTCCGGCACGACCGCTATCTCCTCGCCGCCGATGAACCGCTCGATGGCGAGGAAAAGCGCCTGCTCGGCGGGCACGGGTCGCGAGAAGAAATAACCCTGGAGGTGGCTTGCGCCCGCAATTCGGAGTGACTGGACCTGCGCCTCGGTTTCGACACCCTCCGCGATAACTTCCAGCCCCAGCGCCCGTCCGAGATGGATGATGGAATGGACGATGGCCGCGCTCTCGCGCTCGCGGCCCATGCCGTCGATGAAGCTGCGATCGATCTTCAGGCTGTCGAGTGCGAACTTCCTGATGTTGTACAACGAGGAATAGCCGGTTCCGAAATCGTCGAGCGCGATCCGGAAGCCCATTTGTCTGAGCTTGTAGAGCGTTTCGGCGGCCCGGTCCGCGTCATCGAAGATCGCGGTCTCGGTGATCTCGATCTGGAGCCGCGCCGGCTCGATCCCCGCGCGCTGGACGCTTTGCATGATGTGTCCGACGAAATTGTGGCGTCGGAATTGGCGGGGGCTGAAGTTTACCGAAACATATTGCCCCGGCCATTGCTTCAGCACCTCGAGCGCTTGGGCAAGGATCCAATCGCCCAGTTCGTGGATGATGTTCGATTCCTCGGCGATCGGGATGAAGACGGCGGGACTGATCGGGCCGTATTCTTGGGTGTTCCAGCGGACCAGCGCTTCGAAACCGACGATCTCGATCGCATCGCGCGACACGATCGGCTGATAGACCAGGCTGAGTTCGCCCTTCTCGATCGCACCGCCAAGACCGTTTTCGATGCGGCGGCGGAAACGGATGCCCTCATCCATGCTTTCGTCGAACAAACGGGTGATACCGCGTCCGTTGCGCTTGGCATCGTTCAGCGCCAGATCGGCGCGGCGCATCGCATCGATCGGGTCGCACCCGCCCTCGACGACGACGACGCCGGCGGACGCGCCGCTCTGGACCGAGTTGCCGAACACCTGGCGCGTCCCCGCGCAGGCCGCGACGATCCGATCGCACGCCATCACCGCAGCCTGGTCACCCGGCGTTTCGAAAAGGATGCCGAACTCGTCGCCGCCAAGCCGTGCTACGATTGCGCCTTCGGGGGCGGTCTCGTGCAACGTTGCGCAGATATCGCGGATCAATGCATCTCCGGCGAGATGGCCGAGGGTGTCGTTGACAGTCTTGAAGCGGTCGAGGTCGATCATCGCGGTTGCGAACATGCCGTCGCGCTTCACCCGATCGGCGAGCGCGCGGAGAAAGGCGAGGCGGTTGGGCGCGTCGGTCAACGAATCATGGGTCGCCATATGGATCGCGATGCTCTCGTTCGCGGCAAGCTCGGCCCCCTGTTCCTGGAGCTGGATGACTTGGCGATCGAGCATCGCGCGCGTGGCGGCGAGTTCGCGGTCGACTTCCCACCGCTTCGCGAGCGCGGTCGCGGTCTGGACGATCTCCGCGACTTCGAAGGGCTTGGCGATGTAGAAGATCTTGTCGGCGGGCCCTGCAACCTTGCTGATCTCGATCGGCGAGAAATCGGAATAGCCGGTGACGATGACGAGGTTGATTTCGGGATCCAGCGCGCGGATCCGCATCGCGGTTTCGCGCCCGTCGATACCGGGGGGCATACGGACGTCGATGAATGCGACCGAATAGGGCGTTCCCGCCGCGAGCGCGGCTTCGACCGCGGCGACCGCGTCGAGGCCTTGGTGCATGTGCGTCAGCGTAAATTCGGGGGCTTCCTCGGCCGCATCGGGGGCCTCGTCGCCGAACAATTCGTCGGCCATCGCGCCGAGCGCATCCTCGGTCGCCCCGCGCTGGGGCATGAAGCTGCGCGCATAGCTTTCGTGCATCGCCGGTTCGTCGTCGACGATCAGGATACGCTTGGCATCATCGAAACCGGTCATGGACACATCTTCCCCTCGGATATCATTGCGTGGGAGTAATCGAGCGCGGTTAAGAGCTCGTAAACGACATTTGCGATCGATCGAGGGCCTGGGCGCCGAGCACGATGGCACCAAGCGGCCCGGCGTTGTTGCCGAGAGCGGGGGGCACCACGAACCGGGACAATCCTACGTCAGGCAGCGGCACATAACCCGCCAGGCTGTCGATCATCGCTGCGCGGACCCTGGGAAACAGATGGCTGGTCCCGACCATCACCCCGCCCCCCATCACGATCCGCCGCGGGACGCCGGTGAGCACCAGCGTATGGAGCAACTGCCCCAGTCCATGGGCGACGAGATCCCAGGCTGGATCGTCGGCGGGCAGGTTTTCGGCCTTGGTGCCCGTCCGCGCGGCAATCGCGGGGCCGGCGCAGAGCCCCTCGACGCACGCACCGTGGAAGGGGCAATTGCCGATCCATTCGTCGCCCGCCAGGCGGACCGGGCGAATATGACCGAGTTCCGCATGTGTCAGTCCGTCGACGGGCTTGCCGTCCGCAATCATTCCGACCCCAATGCCGGTGCCGACGGTGACGTAAGCGATGTCGCTGAGCCCCTTTGCCGAACCCCATTTCGCTTCAGCGAGTGCGGCGCCGACGACATCGGTATGGAAGCCGACCGGTACTCCGAACTGACGTTCGATTCGCCGCACAATATCGGTGTGGGACCAGCCCGGCTTGGCGGTTACGGTGATGCTGCCGTAATCGCCCGCGTCGCGATCGATCGAGATCGGCCCGAAACTGGCGATCCCGATGCTCGCGAACCCGCTCCATCCCGCAAGGACGGCTTCGATCGCGGCCAGCGTTTCGTCAGGCGCGGTGGTGGGGATGCGGGCCTCGTCCTCGATCGCGTCGGGGCCGCGTGCCAAGATGCAGTTGCATTTGGTGCCGCCCAGTTCGATCCCCGCCACCAGCGGTGCGTCGGCCATCGGCGTGCCCTTTCTGTCGATGAATAGCGAGTACCTGACATCTTCAGACGATTTTTGCCAGAGCGCGCCCGTGGAGAGGCAGGTTAACCTCGTGTCAATCGGATCGGCAGCAGCTCGACGGCCAACCGGGGTGATATACTCCGTGGCGTCAGAGACCGTCTGAACCTGCCGTCGGTTGGCGGCGCGCGATCATAGGTGGGTACGATCTCGACCCCCGCGGGCAGGCTTTTGCCAAGTTCGGCGAGCTTTGCCTTGACGTGGGTAATCGCGGTCCGCGCGTTCTCGCCAGACCGCAGGATGATGACCCCGCCCGCAACTTCGGCCTGACCGTTCAGGTCGGCAATCCCGCGCCGGATGTCCGGCCCCACTTGGATCGTCGCGATGTCTCCGAGCAAAACTGGGATACCGCCCGCCAGCGCCTTCAGCGGAATCGCACGGAAATCATCGAGCGTTTTCAGATAGCCCGTCGAGCGCACGATATATTCGCTCTCGGCCATTTCGACGACCGATCCGCCGGCTTCCTGGTTGCCACGCTTGATCGCAGTGATCGCGGCATCCTGAGTGACGCCGTCGGACGCCATCCGCACCGGATCGAGTACGACCTGATACTGTCTCACCTATCGCCGATGCTCGCGACCTCGGCGACGTTGGGCACGGTTTTCAACTCGTAGCGCAGGAACCAGTCCTGGATGCTTCGAAGCTGCGCCAGATCGTGCTGACCGGTGCGATCAACCAGCGCATATTCGTAGATGCAGCCGACGCCAGTCGCATCGGGACCGAGCGAGGCAACCGCTCCTTCGGGCAAGCGGCCCTGCACCTGGCTTAGATATTCGAGCACGCGCGAGCGCGCTCAATAGAGGTCAGTGCCGTCCGTGACGATGATGTAGACATAGCTGTCGCCGGTGGAGGAATAGCCGCGCACGGTGCGTGCGCCGGGCACCGACAGCATCGTCGTCGCCACGGGGTAGGTGACCTGATCCTCAATGATGCGTGGAGCCTGGCCCGGATAGGTCGTGCGGATGATCACTTGGACGCCGGACAGATCGGGTAACGCATCGACCGGCGTCGTCCGGACCGCCCAGATCCCGACGCCCAACAGCGCGGCCATGAGCAGCAACAGCAGGAAACGCCCGCGCACGCTTGCGCGGATGATCGCAGCGATCATCGGGCGAGTCCCGCATGAGCGATTGCGGTGAGGACCGGGCCTTCGCTCTGTTGCGCAAAGCGGAAGTCGATCCGGTCGCCCTTCTTGTAGCCGCGCAGCATCGCGTCGTGGGTGGGCCTGAACGTCATCGTCATCGCGGGCCAACCCGCAGTGGGCACAGCCCCGTGCGAGATCGTCACGCCGCCACAGTCACCATCGCCTCGATGCGACCGCTCGCCTTGGATGGCTCAGCCTCTTTGGCGGCATCAGGAGTCGTGGCGGCGGGCGCCGCATTGAGCGGCCGAACATCGGCACCCGCGAGGCTCGCTTCGGAATCGATCAGAAACTGGCCGGAGGTAATCACCTTCTCGCCTGCAGCGAGGCCTGCCTGGATCTCAGTCTGGCCGTCGCCTTCGCGCCCGATCTGGACCTCGGCCGGCCGGAACCGACCGCCGCCGGTCGCCAGCATAACCACCGTCCGCTTGCCGGTGCGGATGACCGCCTCGCTCGGGATCAACAGCGCCAGTTTGCCGACCGCGCCGAGTTGGACGGTCGCGAACATGCCGGGCTTAAGCGGACCGCCGCGATTGCGCAACTCCACCCGCACGGTCAGCGTGCGGCTCGCAGCTTCCGCGGTCGGCAGGACCGCGATCACCTGGCCCGTAAAGCGTTCGCCGGGGAAACCGGCCAGCTCAGCGACCGCGGATTGGCCGACGTAGATTTCGCCAGCGCGCGTTTCCGGAACCGCGGCATTGAGCCAGACCGTGCCCAGCCCGTTGATCTGCGCTAGCGTCTGACCAGCGGCCAGCGTCATACCCGGACGCACGTCGAGTGTCTGGATGACGCCACCGACTGGCGTCGATATGGTGATCACATTGGGCGCAAGAGCGAAGCGATCCCGTAGGACACGCCTTGCGGCACACGAATATCATTTTTGGCGCGCCGCAGGCGGTCCTGATGCAACCTCCGCTTGACGACAACAATTTCCTTACGATCGATTGCGACGCTACTCGACCGTTACGCTCTTGGCGAGGTTGCGCGGCTGGTCGACATCGGTGCCCTTGGCGACCGCGACGTGATAGGCGAGCAGCTGGACCGGAACCGCATAGACCAATGGCGCAATCAGCGGGTGGACTTTGGGCATGGTGATCGTCGCCATGCAGTTCTCTCCAGCCGCCTGGATACCGTCGTAATCGCTGATCAGCACGACCTTGCCGCCGCGCGCCTGGACCTCCTGCATATTGCTCACCGTCTTGTCGAACAGCGGCCCCGACGGCGCGATGACGATGACGGGGACGTTTTCGTCGATCAACGCGATCGGCCCGTGCTTCATTTCACCGGCCGCATAACCTTCCGCGTGGATATAGCTGATTTCCTTTAGTTTCAGCGCGCCTTCCATCGCGATGGGATAATTGGTGCCGCGACCCAAATAAAGCACGTCGCGCGCGCCCGCGATGGTGTGCGCCATGGACTCGATCGATTCGTCATAGGCCAGTGCGGCGTTCAGCGCGGCAGGAGCCTCGGCGAGGTGACGGACGATGGCGCGTTCGTCGTCGGGGGTCAGTAGGCCCTTGGCATGAGCAAGGTTGGTGGCGAGCGCGGCAAGGACCGCCAACTGGCACGTGAAGGCCTTGGTCGAGGCGACCCCAATCTCGGGGCCGGCATGCGTCGGCAACAGCAAATCGGCCTCGCGCGCCATCGTGCTGGTCGGCACGTTGACGACGACGGCGATCTTCTGGCCCTCGGCGCGCGCGTGCCGAAGGGCAGCCAGCGTGTCGGCAGTCTCGCCCGACTGGCTGATGAACAGCGCCAAGCCGCCTGGCTCCATGACCGGCGCGCGGTAGCGGAATTCCGACGCGACATCGATATCGACGGGGACGCGCGCGAATTGTTCGAACCAGTATTTGGCGACCATCCCGGCATAGAAGCTGGTGCCGCACGCAACAATGGTCACGCGCTTGATCGCGTCCAAACTGAACTCCGGGATCGGAAGCGAGACGCGGCCCTCGAGTTGCTGGAGATAGGAACGCAATGTCTGCGCGACGACGATCGGCTGTTCGTAGATCTCCTTGAGCATATAATGCCGATGATTGCCCTTCGACACGAGCTCGCCGGTGATGCCGGAGATGGTGATCGCGCGTTCGACAGCCTCGTTCGCCTGGTTGTAGACCTGCGTGCCGTCGCGGGTGCAGACGACCCAGTCGCCCTCGTCGAGATATGCGATCCGCTGGGTCAGCGGTGCCAATGCGAGCGCGTCGGAGCCGAGATATGTTTCAGCGCCTTCTTCTGAGTCGGGGCCGTAGCCGACGACGAGCGGCGAGCCGAGGCGTGCGCCGATCAGCATGTCGGGATTGTCGCGGAACAGGATCGCGAGCGCGAACGCGCCATGGAGCCGGGGCAAGACCGCGCGCACGGACGCTTCGGGGGACAAGCCCGCCTCGACCTGCTCGCTGACCAGATGCGCGACGACCTCGGTATCGGTTTCGCTGGTGAACACACGACCGCGGGCGATCAGCTCGTCGCGCAGCGGTTTGAAATTCTCGATGATGCCGTTGTGAACTACCGCGACATGATCGGTCGCGTGGGGGTGGGCATTGCTCGTCGTCGGCCCACCGTGGGTAGCCCAACGGGTATGCGCGATCCCGACCGTCCCCGGCAGCGGATGTTGGCCGAGTTCGTTGGCAAGGTTGACCAACTTGCCCGACGCGCGCCGCCGCTCGATCGCGCCATCAGTGATGGTCGCGATGCCCGCGGAATCATAGCCGCGATATTCGAGCCGCCGCAGACCTTCGAGCAACCGCTCTGCGACGTCTTCCCTGCCCAGGATCCCAACAATTCCACACATGATATATCTCGCGAACTAAGGTGATCATCATATTCAAACTAGATAGATTTCTTCTTTATGCCCATCGCATCGCGAAAATGTTTCGCCCAGCCGGATCGTTCGATCTGGACCGGCCGGACGAGCGCGAGCGCGTCGGCGGCGACGTCCTCGGTCACCACCGATCCCGCTGCGACGATCGCGCCCGCGCCGATCGCCACCGGCGCCACCAGAGCGGAGTTGGAGCCGATAAAAGCGCCTTCCCCGATGCTCGTACGATATTTGAAAAACCCATCGTAATTACAGGTAATCGTGCCTGCCCCGATGTTCGCCCCCGCGCCGATCTCGGCGTCCCCGAGATAGGTCAAGTGGTTGGCCTTGGCACCTTCGCCGAGCACGGTCTTTTTCATCTCGACGAAGTTGCCGACCTTCGATCCGGTTTCCATCACCGCCCCCGGGCGGAGTCGTGCATACGGGCCGACCTCCGCGCGTTCGCCGATGGTCGCGCCTTCAATGTGGCAAAAGGCGTGGATAATCGCGCCGTCTGCGATGGACGTGCCAGGGCCGAAGACGACGTTGGGTTCGATCAGCACGTCGCGCCCGATGACAGTGTCGTGCGCGAACCAGACCGTCGCGGGGGCGATGAGCGTCACCCCGTCGGCCATGGTGCGGGCGCGCCGTGCAGCCTGCCAGCGATTCTCGGCATAGGCGAGTTCGGCGCGGCTGTTGATTCCGATCACCTCGTCCGCATCGGTTTCCACCACCACCGCGAGGTCACCGTCGGCGATGGCGAGCGTGACGATATCGGGCAGATAATATTCGCCTGCCGCGTTGTCGTTGCCGACGCGTTCCAGAAGTGTCCACAGATCGCGCGCCCGGACCGCCGTGACGCCGGAATTGCAGAGTGTTGCGGTGCGTTCGACGGCGGTCGCGTCCTTGAATTCGACCATCTTTGCGATGGAGCCATCTTGGTTTGCAATGATGCGGCCATAGGTCTTGGTGTCGTCGGGGCGAAATCCGAGCACCGCCACTCGGGGGGCGTCGGGCGCGTCGAGCCGGGCGGCCATCGCCGCGATCGTCTCGGGGCGGAGCAACGGGGTGTCGCCAAACGCGACGATCGCGATGCCGTCGAACCCTGCGAGCGCGTCCTTCGCCATCAGCGCCGCATGTGCGGTGCCGAGCTGCTCGTCCTGCGCCGCGATTACCGCGCCGAGCGGCATGACCGCAGCCTCGACCTGGTCGCGCCGCGCGCCGACGACGACGATCTGCTGCGTTGCGCCCGCTGCCGTAAAGCTGTCGATCAGGTGGAGCAGCATCGGCCGCCCGGCGATCGGATGGAGGACCTTATGCAGGTCGGACTTCATCCGGGTGCCCATGCCGGCGGCGAGGATGATCGCAGCGAGTGGTGTCGTCATGGCGCTGCGCCTGCCACGAAAGGGTTGCCATTTCCATAGTCTGGCTGGCAGGCGCATCGGTCATGACGTCGAATTCACCCGCTCATCCGCCGTTCGACATCGTCGGGTTCGATCTCGACGGCACTTTGCTCGATACCAGCGGCGATATCACCGCGGCGGTCAACCACGCCTTGGCAAGCGCCGGGCGCGACACATTGTCCGTCGCGCGGGTGCGCACCATGATCGGCGGCGGCTCGCGTCATATGCTCGCTCAGGGGTTGGCCGCGACCGGGGGCTGCAGCGAGCAAGAACTCGATACCCTCCAGCGGCGGTTGCTCGACTATTATGCCGAGAACATTGCGGTCGAGACCCAGCCTTTTCCGAACTGCCTTACCGCACTCGATACGCTCGCGGCGCGCGGCGTCCGGCTGGCGGTGGTCACCAACAAGACCGAGGCACTCGCGAAAAAGCTGATCGCCGCGCTCGATCTGACCGATCGGTTCGTGACGATCATCGGTGGCGACACGCTGGGGCCTGGCCGGGGCAAGCCATCGCCCGCACCGATCCACGAGATGATCGCGCGGCTGGGTGGCGGGACCGCGGCGTTCGTCGGCGATTCGATCTACGACGTAGAGGCAGCAAAGGCAGCGGCCGTGCCGGTGGTGGCGTGCAGCTTCGGGTTTCTCGATCGACCGGTCGGAGAACTCGGCGCGGATGCGGTGATCGACAATTATACCGAACTGGCCGCGGCGCTTGATAGATTGGGTTTCAAGGAGCCATCAGCAGGGGCGACGCAACGTTATAGGATATGATGCGAGGTTTGTTGCCGCCCGTGACGACGAAAGACGTCGGCACTGTACCCGAATCATAGTCCATCTTGTACGTTACCGAGACCATATTGGCATGAAAGCCGTAGTTTACCAGCCAGTCGGCGACCGTGATCTTCCGGGTATTGCCGGGTCTATTGCTGATGCTCGCCCCAATCTCACGTCGAGTGGTTATCGGTCTGCACCTATTTAACTCGCACGACGTTAGCGCATAAAGACGGTGGTAATTACCTCCTTAGGGAAAACATTTCGGCGAATACTAGTCGCATGACAACCTGTCATCTGGATCTCCACTTGGCCCAAAGGTGCCGCGCCAACATTGCGGGCGGCATCCGGAGCCAGTGAGAGCGGACGTAGAAGCCGAACCGGGTGAGGGGGCGCGTGGGCCTGCCCCAGCCGTCGCGCGCGAGCAGACGGCGGCGGTACACCGCATCGTCGCGATGGGCGCGAATCGCGCAGGCGGGCATCTCCGTGGCGTATAGCTGGCGCGCCAAACGCGCCGCACGGCCCACCGCTGTCGACAAGTCGTGATGCTCGGCGCGCGCCTCCAGCCCCTCGGTCCCGAATTCGCCGATAAGGCAATGAACGTCCCAAAGATTACGCAATCCCCCCGCCAGATCACCATCCGCGAACAGATGCGTCGCGGCATGGACGATCATGTCGGTGGGCGACAGGACCGATAGCCCGTTCCCCAGCGGCACCGCATCCGCGATCAGCGCCGCCGCGTCGGGCGTCTGTCCTGCGGTCAGCGGCAGGATCGTGTGGTGGACATCGATCATCCGGTCGCGTTCGCGGTGGATCAGCGGCGGCAGTTCGTGCATCCAGCGGCGGTAATAGGCGTCGTCATACGCATCGGGCTTCGCCCATTCCCAGCCTGCCGCGAGCAACGCCGCCTCGACTGCGTCGAGCGACCCGCGCGGTACCAGGATATCGAGGTCACCAATCGACCTTCCGCGCCCCGCGGCAAGGCCTGCAGCGGCATAGGCGGTACCTTTGAGCAGGACGACGGGACAGCCGAGCGGTGCGAGCGCGCGGCGCGCCATCTCCGCCTCCCATAGTGCGACCCGGCGGCCCTGCTCCGACGACGCGCGTGCGTCAGCCAGCAAGTGGGCGACTGTTTTCGGCATGGGCAGGCCGCCTAGTCGATAGGCGAGGGTGCCGAGCAATTGCTCGGCACGGGCCATGGCGACTAGCGCGGCCCAGTCTGTCTCGAGCGGCAGCGATTGCGGATCAGCGAGCGCCGCTGCCAGAATCGACGCATCGGTCATGTTCGTGCCCACAGCGCTTCGACTTGGCGGATCGCGGTCGCACCATCAGGATAATCGATTGCGCGCGCCGGAACCGCGCAGACAAGGCCCGTCAGCGCCGCGAACCCCGCCTCGCCCAGCGCGACGTAGTTGGTCGATGCTTGGGTGAGCCGCATGAATGCTTCGCTCGCGGGCACCTCGCGGATGTCGGCGGTGAAGCCATGGCGGGGGAAGAGCAGCAGCGCAGGGGCTGCGGGTTCGTCCATCCGCGCGATCGCGTCGGCGGGGGGCACCAAGTGGCGGATGTCGCCCTTCGGGGTTCCGGCGAGCATCGGCCCAAATCGCCCATCGGGCCACGCCACGGTCGCAGTGGCAACGCTCGCATTCTTCAGACTGACGAGGCGGGGAAAGGCGTGGAACAGCCCGGTCACCGGATCGAGCAGCGCGAATTCATCGCCCATGAAACGCCAGCCGTGCGCCGCGAGCAGGGTGGCGAGGGTCGATTTCCCCGCTCCGGACTCGCCGGTCATCAGCAGCGCCCGCCCATCGCGCTCGACGACCGAGGCATGCAGCAGAAGGTGACGCCGATGCCCGAGTGCCAGCTGGAGGTTCATCGCCATCTCCGCGGCCAGCAGCCCTTGCGTAAGCGGTAGCGGCGCGGCGTCGGGTAGCGTGTAATCGCCGCCGATCGTTACCGACGGCCGGACCCACCGCCGCCACGGGCGGCTCGCGAACAGGCGGACGGTATAATCCGCGACGTCAGGCGCCGGATAATCGCGGTATAGATTCGTCAACTGCTCGATCGGCGCGCGCCAATCCGATCCGATGCGAAATCCCACCGGGCCGATGCGAACGGAAAACGCGTGCTTCATGCAGACGAGACGAGCCCGGATGCGATCAGTTCGTCAAGCCGCGCGGCGAGCGCATCCCGATCGGGGTCCGCCAGTTCGTAGTCGCGGGCGAGCGTCGCCATCAACTCGTCGAGGGTCACCGGAGTAGCCAACGCGGCAAGGATTTCGGGGGCCGGGGAGGCGAGGAGGTGGGTGATCCCGGATGCACGGTGATACAAGGCGGTGAAATGATCGAGATCGGTCGCGATCAGCGCATCGCTGCCGGGCGCGCAATATCGCACGGAATTCAGCCGCGCGGCATCTGCAACGAGGCGAAACAGGTGAAGCCGCCCTGGCCTCGCTGCAATCGGCGGATATACTTGGTATAGGCGCGGTTGCTGTCGTAGCTAGTGCCTGGCAGCTGGTTTCCCGCCATCGCACGCTTGACTTCTTCGCCCTTGAACGGGCGCCCCGGCGGCGCGAACGCGCCTTTCGTTCCTGCCGCTACAACGCTGCCGTCGTCGGCGATAAACCCGCCCGCATGGCCCGCATCGGGCACTGGAATTTCGCAATTGAGGACCGAACCCGCGGTTTGCGCCAAGGCAGGCCGGATCGACACGATGGCACCCGCCCCGATTGCGCCGAGCTGGAGCAGCCGCCGCCGGGTCGGCACGCCGTCCCGCGGATCATCATTGCCGCCGGTCGGGTCCTGATCGGAATGGTTCTGGTCGGTCATCGTCGCACCTATAGCAGGCGACGTTTCACAAAGCGTTAGTTCTGACAAGGCAACGCGCGTGCCGTTCCGGGACGCTGTCCCGGGCGGACGGGCAGTCGAAGCTCATGGCCATGACGACCCGATTCGCAGGGCCCTACCGGCGCCACCATCGCGGTCGGGCTTGCCGCGACGATCGTGCTGGGCAAGGCGATCAACGTCGGTGATTTGCCCGACATCATCCGAACCGTGCGCTCGGCAGTTTATGCGGTCCATTCAGGGATATATTCCGCGCGCGATCATCGTGAAACGAATCGTTAGCGAAACGATGGACCCTGACCGCGCTTGGTGCGTTGGGGCGGAGCGTGAACGCGTAAGTCGCGCTCACAATTAGGAGACACAGTGATGAAGCTCATCCTTTTGGCCGCCACGGCGCTGGTCGCCGCCCCGCTCGCGGCACAAACCACACCAACGATGCCCGACCACTCGACGATGCCCGCACACCAGGCGACGACCGATTCCATGCCTGCATCCCCGACCCCGATGCAGACCCAGCCGATGCAGACCCAGCCGATGCAGGACAATGCGATGTCGCAGGGCGCGATGGCATCGGAACCCACCCCCGGTCCGATGCAGGGTTCCACGATGACCCCGGGCGGTTATCAGCCCAGCGCGCCGGCAATGATTGGAACGATGACGCCAGGTGTCGCCCCGATCTATCGCGCCGCACCGACCCCCGACCAGGCTTATCCCGCGCCTGCGCCGCTCGCCAAATACCCGCTCTGCAAAAAAGGCCAGTACGACAAGTGCATGCAGCCCGGCGGGCGCTGATCGGCCCGTCCGACGGAACCGGGCGGTTGCACGCTGCCCGATACTAACTAGGGAAGGCGCTCCATCTCGCGTGAAGGAGCGCCTTTCCCATGACCATCCGATTCGACGACAAGGTAGCCATCGTGACCGGAGCTGGCGGGGGGCTTGGCCGTGGCTATGCACTCGAGCTCGCCCGGCGCGGCGCGAAGGTCGTCGTCAACGACCTTGGCGTATCGCGTGACGGCACTGGCCATTCCGATGCCGCGCTAAAGGTCGTCGAGGAAATCGAGGCCGCAGGTGGCGAGGCCATCTCGAACGGCGGCAGCGTTGCCGAATATGATCAAATGGTCGAGATGGTCGCCAAGACCAAGGAGCGCTGGGGCGGCGTCCACATCCTGATCAACAACGCCGGCGTCCTGCGCGACAAGAGCTTTGCGAAGATGGACCCTGCGGATTTCGAATTCGTCGTCCGGATCCACCTGATCGGATCGGCGTTCGCGACCAAGGCATGCTGGGATACGATGCGCGAGCAGAATTATGGACGCATCCTCATGACCGCGTCGTCGACCGGGCTGTTCGGCAATTTCGGCCAGGCCAATTACGGCGCAGCGAAACTGGGGCTCGCGGGGCTAACCAAGACGCTCGCGATCGAGGGCGCCAAGAACAACATCAAGGTCAACACGATCGCGCCGGTCGCGGGAACGCGGATGACCGAGGATCTGTTTCCCGAGGCCGCATTCGAGGCGTTCGCACCCGAGAAGGTCGCACCGGGCGCGCTGTTCCTGGTGAGCGAGGATGCGCCGACCAACGCGATTCTCGGTGCCGGCGCGGGAGTATTCCAGTCGTCCTATGTCACGCTGACCCCCGGCAAGCTGCTGACCGGGGATGATCTGTCGGTCGAGGGCGTCGCCGCAAATTGGGAGTCGATCACCGATCGCCACGGAGAAATCGTGCCGCAGACGGGTGCCGAACAGTCGATGCTGATCGGCCGGGCGCTGCAAGGCGGGTAAATCTCTGGATATTCGGTTCCTGCCGGAGCGAATTCCCGCAGTGTATTGACCTCGTAATACGCATCTGACAGCATTCTCAGCTTAGGGAGGACGACAGATGTACAGCGAAAGCGACATTGACGGGGCGGTGGCGGCGGGGGCGATCACGCCCGACGCGGCGATGGCGTTGCGCGATCATGTCGCAAGCTCCCATGCAGCTCCCGCGGTCGACGAGGAGCATTTTCGCCTGCTGACAGGGTTTAACGACATCTTTGTTTCGATCGCTCTCCTGTTACTGCTGGTGGCGGTGGCGCAGATTGGACGGGCCGTGACCCCGGCGCTTGGCGGGATACTGGTCGCCGCGGCGGCATGGGGTCTCGCCGAATTCTTTACCGCGCGCCGCCGGATGGCGCTGCCGAGCATCCTCCTCCTGCTCGCCTTTGTCGGTGGCGTTGCGGGGGCCGGGGAGGGATTCATCGAAACGCTGGCCCCGCATCTGCCGGATCGGCTGGCGGCGCTCGGCGGAGCGGGGGCCGCGCTGGCGGCGGCCTTGGCAGCGCTGCTGCATTGGCTTCGCTTCACGGTGCCGATCACCGTCGCGGCGGGGGCCGCCGCGATAGTCGCGACCGTGATCGCGCTCGCGCTGGCGGCGATCCCTGCAATCCGCGACGCGATCTATCCGCTGCTCCTCGTCGGTGGCCTCGCGGTTTTCGCGGTCGCGATGCGTTGGGACCTGTCGGATCGCGAGCGGCTGACGCGCCGGGCCGATGTCGCGTTCTGGCTGCATCTGGTTGCGGCGCCGTTGATCGCGCACGCGCTCTTCAATCTGCTTGGGGTGTTCGGGGCGTCGATCGGGGTGGGGGTCGCGATCCTCGTGCTCGCCTTGTACCTCTGCTTCGGGTTCGTCGCGCTGGCGATCGACCGGCGTGCGCTCCTCGTCTCGAGCCTAGCTTATGTCCTCTATGCGATGTACGCGCTCTTCCGCAGCGCGGGAGCGATCGAGCTGAGCGCCGCCTTTACTGCCTTCGTCATTGGTTCGGCGTTGCTCTGCCTGTCTGCGTTCTGGCATCCGATCCGGCATCTCGTGATCGGAACGCTCGGCAGCCTCGGTACACGGTTGCCGCCGATTGTGGGGGCCGGAGCACAACCGTCGCCCGACATGGCAGCCGCATGACGACCGCGAGCGACTGGTCTGGCAAGGTCGGCGACGTCTGGGCCGCCGAATGGCGCCGCACCGACCGCAGTTTTGCCGACCTATCCCGTCGTCTCGACGCCGCGATTCTGGCGGTCGCGCCGAGGAGCGGCGTTGCACTCGACATTGGGTGTGGTGCGGGGGGAACGAGCATCGCGCTGTCGTCCTCGCGCCCGGATGTGGATGTGGTTGGGGTCGATCTGTCTGCGGACCTCGTCGCGGTCGCCCGGACGCGCGCGGCAGGCATCGACAATGTGCGCTTCGTCGTTGGAGACATCGCTCGGGCGCTGGATGATCTGCCGCCGCCTGCCCTTATCTGTTCGCGGCACGGCGTGATGTTCTTCGACGATCCCGTCGCAACTTTCGCCGCGCTGCGTCGGGCTGCGAACCACGATGCGGCGCTCGTCTTTTCCTGTTTTCGTGGTCCAATTCTCAATCCGTGGGCTGCCGAGCTGGTCGAGGCGGTGACCGGTGACGCGCCGACCCACACAACCGGCTACGCGCCCGGTCCATTCGCGTTCGCCGACGAAACATGGGTGGCAACGATGCTCGCAGAGGCGGGATGGCAAGGTGCGGAACACGAGGCGGTCGATTACCGCTATGTTGCGGGCACCGGGGACGATCCAGTTGCGGACGCGGTATCGTTCTTCCGGCGCATTGGACCGATCGCGGCGGCCCTGCGCGACGCGCCGGAGAAACGGCGAGTCGCGATGGTCGACAAGCTACGCGATGCGCTCCAGAAGCAAGTGGACCATGACGAGATCGCATTTCGGGCAGCTGCCTGGATCTGGCGGGCTCGCGCACCGGGAGAAAGCGCATGACCATCATCGCCCATCATCTCGAAAATTCGCGGTCGCAGCGGATTTTGTGGATGCTCGAGGAATTGGGGCTTCCCTACGAGATCAAGCGGTATGAGCGGAACACGACGACGATGCTCGCGCCGCCCGAACTCAAACAGGTTCACCCGCTCGGGAAGTCTCCGGTGATCGAGGATACCGGCGACAGTAACCGCGTGGTCGCGGAGACGGGTGCGATCGTCGAATATCTGGTCGACAAGGCTGACGGGAAGCTCGGCGCGCCAGCGAATCGCGACGCGGCGCTGCGCTATCGGTTCTGGCTTCATTATGCCGAAGGTTCGATGATGCCACCGCTGTTGCTCAAGCTCGTGCTCGGGCGGATCCCGTTCCTCGGCCAGCGCGCGATCAAACGCATCCAACCCATGATCGACGTGCATCTTGATTACGTCGAGCATGAGCTTGCGCAGCGGCCGTGGTTTGCTGGCGATGAGATGACCGCGGCGGACATCATGATGAGCTTTCCGCTCGAGGCGGCGCGGAGTCGCGGCGGGCTTGATGCTTCGCGCCCGCACACACTGGCGTGGCTCGACAACGTACACGCGCGACCCGCCTACCAGGCGGGATTGGCGAAGGGCGGCCCCTATGCCTACGCGTGACGCCTAGCGCGTCCCGGTTTCGGTCCCGGTCCCGATCTCATCGAACGATTCGACTGCGACTTTCGGCCCGTGCCCGCTGGGCGCGGGGGCGGTGAGGATGTCCGGATATTCGCGCGGGTCGAGCCCTCCCTCCCATTTTGCAACGACCGAGGCCGCGACCGCATTGCCGATGACGTTGGTCGCCGATCGCCCCATGTCGAGGAAATGGTCGACCGCCAGGATCAGCAGCAATCCCGCCTCCGGAATGTTGAACATCGACAGGGTCGCCGCGATCACGACGAGCGAGGCGCGCGGCACCCCCGCAATGCCCTTCGACGTCACCATCAGTACCAGCAACATGACGATCTGCTGCCCCAGCGCGAGATGCATCCCATAGGCCTGCGCAATGAACAGCGATGCGAAGGTCATGTACATCATCGACCCGTCGAGGTTGAACGAATAGCCCAGCGGCAGCACGAAGCTTGCGATCCGCGGTGGCACCCCAAATTTGTCGAGCGCCTCCAGCGTGCGTGGATAGGCGGCCTCCGACGAGGCGGTCGAGAAGGCGAGGATCAGCGGATCGCGGATGTAACGAACCAGAAACCGCGTTCGCTGCCCGAGCAATGCGAAGGCAACCCCGATCAGGCACAACCATAGGAGGATCAGGCCGAGGTAGAACGTGCCCATGAAATAGGCGAGGTCCCCGATTACTCCCGGACCGCGCTCGGCGAGCGTCGAGGCGACCGCGGCGAACACCGCGATCGGCGCGAAACGCATCACGTAATTGGTGATCTGCAGCATGACCGCGACCAGCGCCTCGGTTGCCTTGACGAGCGGTGCGGCCTTCTCGCCCACCGCGGTGATCGCGACGCCGACGAAGATCGAGAAGACGACGATCTGCAGGATCTCGTTGGTCGCCATCGCGTCGATCATCGAGGCGGGGACGATGTGCGCGACGAAGGTCGCGAAATCGAACGCGGCCTTGTCGACTCCGCTGGATGCGGTGACTGGCGGGATAGGGAGGTTCAATCCGACGCCCGGCTGAAGTACGTTGACCAGTATTAGCCCCAGCGTGAGCGACAACAGGCTTGCGCAGACGAACCAGCCGATGCTCTTCGCGCCAACCCGGCCCAGCGCCGCGGTATCGCCCATATGCGCGATCCCGACGACCAATGTTGAAAACACCAGCGGCGCGATGATCATCTTGATCAGGCGCAGGAACAGCGTGGTCAGGATCGAGAAATAGCCCGCAGTCGCCTTGAGCGTTTCCACCGACTCCGGCGTGCCGTCGAAGATCGCCAGGTGAAGTCCCCACCCGACCGCGAGCCCCGCGATCAGCCCAATCATGATCCAGAAGGTCAGGCGTTTGCCCATTCAAATGCTCCCCGTGTCGTGACGCTTAGGAAGGGGATTGCCGCCGCCGGGTCAAGCGCCGTATCGCGGGTCATGGATTTCGCGCCCTCTCGCCGCTCGCTGATTGCCGCCACGCTCGCGGTGCCGTTCGTCGTGCGATCGGGCGTGTCGCGCGCCGCCGAACCCGACCTATCGGCATTGTCCGACATCACCGGCGATGCGGTGCCGATTGGCGCAAGCGAGCGGGCGAACCGGCTGGCGCGCGCGCAGGCGCTGATGAAAGCCAACGGCATGGCTGCTATCCTATGCGAATCGGGATCGAGCCTTACCTATTTCACCGGGGTGCGCTGGGGCCGCAGCGAGCGGCTTACCGCGGCGGTGATCCCGGTCGAGGGGCAGCCGTGCATCGTCACGCCGTTCTTCGAGGAGCCCTCGATCCGCGAGTCGCTCGGCGTGCCCGCCGACGTGCGAGTCTGGCAGGAAGAGGAGAACCCGCTCGCGGTAGTCGCCGGTTTCCTGAAAGACCGCAAGATTGCCGGGCGCCCGATCGGCATCGAGGAAACGGTGCGCTTTTTTGCGTTCGATGGTCTGAAGCGCATCCTGCCCAACACGCGGATTGTGAGCGCGAACCCGGTCGTGCGGGGCTGCCGGATGATCAAGACCCCCGCCGAGATCGCGCTGATGCAAAAGGCGACCGACGTCACGATGGCGGCGTACCGCTGGGTCTATCCCCGGGTCGTGGCCGGCATGACGGGGGTTGAGGTCGGGGCGCTGATGAATGCCGCGACGCGAACGCTCGGTGGGGATCCGGAATTTGCGCTCGCGCTGATCGGTCCCGCCGCGGCGCTGCCCCACGGGAGTCGCGAGGTGCACCGTGTGGCGACGGGCGACATCCTGTTGATGGATTGCGGGTGTACCGTCCACGGCTATCAGTCAGACGTCTCGCGAACCTGGGTCCATGGCGCGGCGTCGGCGGCGCAGCGCATCGTCTGGGATCGGGTCGCGCACGGGCAGCAGATCGCGTTCGCCGCGGCGAAGATCGGCGTACATGCGGGCAGCGTCGACGACGCGGTACGCAGCTACTACGCATCGCTCGGTTACGGACCGAAGTATAAGCTACCCGGCTTGTCGCACCGCACCGGGCATGGCATCGGCATGGACGGTCATGAGCCCGTAAACCTGGTCCACGGCGAAACGACGCGGCTGGCCGCAGGCATGTGTTTTTCCGACGAACCGGGGCTGTATCTGCCCGGCAAGTTCGGCGTGCGGCTGGAGGATTGCTTCCATATGACCGCCGCCGGCCCCCGCTGGTTCAGCACGCCGCCCGCGTCGATCGAGCAGCCGATCGGATGATCCCAGTTCTCGTCAACCGCACAGGCGGCACTGCGGCGGCGATGGGCGATGGGCTCGCCGATGCCGTCGAGCAGGCGTTCGAGAAAACCGGCACGGCGATCGACCTCCGGCTGGTCGAAGGCGACGACCTGAAGGATGCGGTTCGCGCGGCGGTGGGCGCGCCGATCATCGTCGTCGGCGGTGGCGACGGCACGCTCGGCGGCGCGGCCGACATCGTCGCGGACAGCGGGGCCGCGCTCGGCGTCCTGCCGCTCGGCACACGCAACCACCTCGCGCAGGAACTCGGTATCCCGCTCGATCTGGCTGGAGCGGCGGCGGTGATTGCGGCGGGGCGTACGCGCCGGATCGACTTGGCGCGTGCCAACGGACATGGCTTTATCAACAACGCCTCGATCGGGCTCTATCCATCGCTTGTCGAGTTTCGCGATGCCGAGCGCGAACGCCATCCGATGCCTAAATGGCTCGCCGCGGTCCCGGCGACTTTCGCGACGCTGAAGCGGCTCAGGCATCATCGGCTGCGGCTCGATCTGCCCGGATCGCATCGAGAGATCGTGACGCCAATGCTGTTCGTCGGCAACAATTGCTACACGCTTGCGGCAGGACGCGTTGGCCAGCGCGAGGCGCTCGATGGCGGCACGCTGTCGGTCTTCGCGGTCGCGCGCAGCAGTCGGATGGCGCTGATCGGCCTGGCGCTCCGCACGCTCATAGGTCGGGCAGATTCGGCACATGATTTCGCCGCCATCGGGGAGTGCGATACGTTGCGCGTCGATGGCGGGTCGCACGATGTTTCGGTCGCACTCGATGGCGAGGTCGTGCGGCTGTCGCTGCCGATCGCCTTCACTATTAACGCGGGCGCGCTACGTGTCGTCGCGCCGCTTGAGAGCGGGGCCGCAACGCCCTAAGCCGCGTCCATGATCTCTACCAACGACATCCGCCGCGGCTTCCTCGACTATTTTGACAAGGCGGGGCACCAGATCGTGGCCAGCGCACCGCTCGTGCCGCAGAACGACCCGACGCTGATGTTCGTCAACGCCGGGATGGTGCCGTTCAAGAACGTGTTCACCGGGCTGGAATCGCGCGCCTACGCCACGGCGGCGAGCAGCCAGAAGTGCGTGAGGGCGGGCGGCAAGCATAACGATCTCGACAATGTCGGCTATACCGCGCGGCACCACACGTTTTTCGAAATGCTGGGCAATTTCTCGTTCGGCGATTATTTCAAGGAACAGGCGATCGATCATGCCTGGACGCTGCTGACGAAGGTCTGGGGAATCGACCCCAATCGGCTGACCGCGACGGTCTATCACACCGACGACGAGGCCTATGCGCTGTGGGCGAAACTGCTTCCCGAGACGCGGATCATCCGCATCGCGACCAAGGATAATTTCTGGGCGATGGGCGACAGCGGCCCGTGCGGGCCGTGCTCCGAAATCTTCTACGATCATGGCGACCACATTCCCGGCGGCCCGCCGGGCAGCCCCGACGAGGATGGCGACCGTTTCGTCGAGATCTGGAACCTGGTGTTCATGCAATATGAGCAGGAGGCGAACGAAATCACGGGCGACTTGCCCAAGAAATCGATCGATACCGGCATGGGCCTCGAGCGGATCGCCGCAGTGCTGCAGGGCGTCCACGACAATTACGACACCGATACTTTCAAGGCGCTGATCGCCGCGTCGGGCGCGCTGACTCACACCGCGACGACGGGCGAGAACCGGGCAAGCCACCGCGTGATTGCCGATCACCTGCGCACCAGCGGGTTCCTGGTCGCCGACGGGGTGCTCCCCGCCAATGAAGGTCGCGGATACGTATTGCGGCGGATCATGCGCCGGGCGATGCGCCACGCGCATTTGCTCGGCGCGACGGAGCCCCTGATGCACCGGCTGGTGCCTGCGCTGGTTGCGGAGATGGGGGCGGCCTATCCCGAGCTCATCCGCGCGCAGCCGATGATCGAGGCGACGTTGCATCAGGAAGAGATGCGGTTTCGGCAGACGCTAGAGCGCGGACTGAAGTTGCTTGACCAAGCGACACTCGACATAAAGGGACAAGGTATCCGAACGCTGCCGGGTGAGGTGGCGTTCAAGCTCTACGATACGTACGGCTTTCCCTACGACCTCACCGAGGACGCCCTGAGAGAGCGGAGCATTGCCGTCGATCGCGCCGGCTTCGATGCAGCGATGGCGGAGCAGAAGCGCGCGGCGCGGGCGGCGTGGAAGGGATCTGGAGCGAAAGCGTCCGACGACCTGTGGTTCGATATTGTCGAGGAGAGCGGGGCGACCGAATTTCTCGGTTATAGCGCTGACACCGGTGAAGGCGTGGTCGTCGCGCTGGTCAGAGACGGCGTGCGCGTCAACCGCGCGACGGCCGGCGAAGCGGTCGACATCGTCGTTAACCAGACGCCTTTTTATGGCGAGAGCGGGGGGCAGGTCGGCGATGCGGGGACGATCACTGGCGACGCCGGGTTTACGGCGGCCGTCGGCGATACATCTAAGCAGCTCGGCAAGCTGTTCGTGCATCACGCGGTGATCGACGCTGGTGGTATCGCGGTCGGTGACGCGGTGAAGCTGTCGATCGACACCGCGCGCCGCGCACGGATCCGCGCGAACCATTCCGCGACGCATCTATTGCACGAAGCGCTGCGGGTCCGGCTCGGCAAGCATGTCGCGCAGAAAGGATCGCTCGTCGCACCCGACCGGCTGCGCTTCGACGTGTCGCACCCGACCGCGATGACGCCCGATGAACTGGCCGAGGCGGAGGCGGCGGTGAACGCGCAAATCCGTGGCAACGGCCAGGTCGCGACCCGGATCATGACTCCCGATGAAGCGATCGACATGGGCGCGATGGCGTTGTTCGGCGAGAAATATGGCGACGAGGTCCGCGTGGTGTCGATGGGCACCGAGGGCGAACGGACCTATTCGATTGAGCTGTGCGGCGGCACGCACGTCGGCGCGCTCGGCGACATCGGGCTGTTCACGGTGGTTGGCGAGAGCGCGGTATCGTCGGGTATCCGCCGGGTCGAGGCGCTGACCGGCGAGGCGGCGCGCGCCTATCTCACCAGCCGCGACGCCACGCTGCGCGCGGCCGCGGCGGTGCTCAAGACCAACCCCGACGACGTGCCCGCGAGGGTCGCGGCGCTGCTCGACGAGCGCAAGCGGCTCGAACGCGAACTGGCCGAGGTGAAGAAGGCACTGGCACTCGGCGGCAGCGGCAGCGAGACACCTATGGGAGCCAAAGAGATTGGCGGCGTTCAGTTCGTCGGTCAGGTTCTTGACGCGTTCGACGCCAAGGGGCTGCGCGGCGCGGTCGACGAGGCGAAGCAGCGGATCGGATCGGGCGTCGTCGCAATCGTCGCGGTCAACGACGGACGTGCGTCGATCGCAGTCGGGGTGACCGACGACCTGGTCGCGACGCGCAGCGCGGTCGAGCTGCTCAAGGTCGCGGTCGCGGTGCTCGGTGGCAAGGGCGGTGGCGGTCGCCCCGATATGGCGCAGGGCGGGGGGCCTAATGGGAACCAAGCGGAGGCGGCGCTTACTGCAATCCGCGAGGCGATGGCTGGCTAGGCGAATCAGCGTTAAAAAAGCGGCGCGGATGCTGGCGCATCATGCAACGCATAGCCCCCGACCAGCTGGACGGGGGCTCGGTTCGTCAGCCGATACGCGCCGCCTTATCGCGGCTTCTTCGTGGGCGACTTTGTAGCTTTAGGGGACGGAGACGCCTTGGGCGCAGGAGCCGTCGTCGTCGCGGGGGTCGCGGGCGGGGTCATCGTCTCGGTACCCGCCGTACCGGTGATGCCGGTAGATGTGCTCGTAGCAGGGTTGCCGGTTGCGGTCGTATTGCCTGTCGCGGCACCGGTCGCGCCGCTGACCGCGGCGGCAAACTGCGCTTCGGTCATCGCGATCATCACCTGTCCCGACTGGTTCATCGTGAAGCCGTTGGTCGGCAACTTCACTTCGCCCTTGCTGGTCGTCAGCGTCACTAAGCTACCATCGTTCGCCTTGATCGTTCCGATCGCCGCGCCTTCGATCCCGCTTACCGCGGTGCCAGCGACGAGGCGCGACTGCAGCGCGGCCTTCGCTTGCGCCTGTTGCTGCGCCTGAGCGGCCTGCAGGCTGGCCTTGGTCATCGCCATTGCCAGACCCTTGGCCGTCGCCCCGACCGAGGCAGGGGGTACCGCGATCTTGGTGCCGTCCATATCGAGCACGATCGCCTGCGGCGTGATGCTGGCGATCGTCCCGATCGGGGTTCCCGCCGAATCGAGCACGGTCGCGCCGACGGTCGGTGCGGTCGGCGCGGCGGCTGGGGCAGTGACAGGAGCGGTTTGCGCCAGCGCAGTTGCAGGAATTAGCGACAGACAGCCACCAGCGATGAGAGCGATACGTGAAATCATGATAATCTCCTGAATTGTCCTCGATTGAACGTTGAGGGGCCGGAACGGGTTCCGCGCCGAGACGTCAGCCAGCGACCGGAAGCCTCGGTTTGCCGCTGTCGTCGTGCTTGAGCGGGCCATAAGCGGTCACCGTTTCGAGGAGCAGCGGGGCGTAAAGGTGCGGGAAAAGGTCTCCCCCGCGCGCAGCCTCCCACTTCAGCGAATCGCCGAACGATCCCACGTCGACCGCTGCGATCGAGAGCCCGGTCTGGCCTGTGTAATGTTTGTTGAGCGTTCCAGGCAATTGCGCCTCGGTCGACAGGTGGATGAACCCGTCGGCGAGGTCCGCTGGCGAACCCGCGAAGCGCCCGTCCCGTTCGAGCTGTTCGATCTGGCCCGCAGTCAGCACCTTGTATGCGGTCATCGGCCTCGCGGTCATTCGCCGTCCTCCGGGCCTTCCGCCGCATCCTCACCGATCGTCGCGCCGGTGTCGGGCGCGATGTCCTGGACGCTGTCTGCCAAGTTGACCTCGGCTTCCTCCTCGGTTTCTTCGATTCGGGCGGCGGAGACGACGTGTTCGTCCTTGGCGACGTCGAACAGCTTCACACCAGCGGAGTTGCGGCTAATGACGCGCATCGATGCCAGCGTCGTACGGATCAATTTTGCCTGATCCGTGACCAGCATCAGCTGGTGACCCTTTTCGGTCGGGAAGCTTGCGACGACCGGGCCGTTGCGTGCGATATTATCGATGTTGGTGATGCCCTGACCACCGCGGTTGGTGCGACGATAGTCGTAAGCGCTCGACAGCTTGCCGTAGCCGTTGGCGCAGACGGTCAGAATGAACTGTTCGCGGTCGGCAAACGCAGTCATTGCGTCGGCGGACAGCGCCGGTTCGGCGTTGTTGTCCTTCCACGGCGCGGCGCGCAGATAGGCGTCGCGGTTCTCGGTCGAATCATCGACGTCGGCCCCGAGGTTGCGCAGGATCGACAGCGACATCACCGCATCGCCATTCTTGAGGCTGATCCCGCGCACGCCGGTCGAATTGCGGCTCTGGAATTCGCGAACATCCTCGGCAGCGAAGCGGATCGCCTTGCCGAGACGCGTCGCCAGCAGCACGTCGTCGCTGGCGTCGAGCAACGCCACCCCGATGAGCCGGTCGTCATCGTCCCCGTCGCTACCGGTGCCTTCGAACTTCATCGCGATCTTGCCGTTCGAGGGCACGTTGGTGAACGCATCCATCGAGTTGCGCCGCACGCTGCCCTTGGCGGTGCCGAACATGACGTGGAGCGCGCCCCATTCCGTCTCGTCCTCGGGCAGCGGCAGTACGGTCGAGATTGTCTCGTTTGGACCGAGAGGTAGCAGGTTCACCATCGGGCGACCGCGCGTGGTGGGGCCGCCTTCGGGTAGTTTCCACACCTTCATCCGATAGACCTTGCCCAGCGTCGAGAAGAACAGGACAGGCGTATGGGTCGAGGTGACGAAGAGTTCGGTGACGACGTCCTCTTCCTTGGTTGCCATGCCGCTGCGGCCCTTGCCGCCGCGCGCCTGCGCACGGAAGGTGTCGAGCGGGGTGCGCTTGATATAGCCCTGCATCGTCACGGTGACGACCATGTCCTCGCGCTCGATCAGGTCCTCGTCGTCGATCCCGGCGGCGAAATCGGCGATCTCGGTGCGGCGCGGGGTCGCGAACATCGCGCGTACCTCGACCAGTTCGTCACGCATCACCTCGTAAAGTCGTGCGCGATTGCCGAGGATTTCGAGCAATTCGGCAATTGTCGTCGCGAGCCCCGACAATTCGTCTCCGATCTCGTCGCGGCCGAGCGCGGTGAGGCGATGGAGCCGCAGATCGAGGATCGCGCGGACCTGGACGTCGGACAGGCGATAGCCCTCGCCGACTTGCGCGCCCTCGACCGCCTCGACAAGGCGCAGGTAGGGCGCGATCTGGTCGATCGGCCATTCGCGCGACGACAGCTTGGAGCGCGCCTCGGCGGGGCTCGCAGACCCGCGGATCATCTTCACCACCTCGTCGAGATTGGTGACCGCGATAACGAGGCCGAGCAAGATGTGCGCACGATCGCGCGCCTTGGCGAGTTCGAATTTGGAGCGCCGCGTGATGACCTGTTCGCGGAACTGGATGAACGCCTGGAGAAAGTCGCGCAGGTTGAGCAACTCAGGCCGACCGCCGCGAATGGCCAGCATGTTCGCCGCGAACGATCCCTGTGCGGGGGTATGCCGCCACAGCTGGTTCAAGACGACTTCGGGGGTCGCGTCGCGCTTCAACTCGATGACGATCCGCACGCCCTCGCGGTTAGATTCGTCGCGGATGTCGCTGACGCCCTCGATCCGCTTGTCCTTCGCCGCATCCGCGATCTTTTCGACAAGCGCGTTCTTGCCCTGCTGATACGGAATTTCGGTTAGGATGATCGCCTGGCGGTCGCCGCGACTGGTCTCGATCTTGTGGCGCGATCGCAGGATGACCGACCCACGCCCGGTCTCGTATGCCGAGCGCGCGCCTGCGCGCCCCAGGATGATCGCGCCAGTCGGAAAATCGGGACCGGGGACGATCTTGATCAGCTCTTCGGGCGTAATCGCGCTATCTTCGATAAACGCCAGGCACGCGTCGATAACCTCACCGAGGTTATGCGGCGGAATGTTGGTCGCCATGCCGACCGCGATGCCGCCCGCGCCGTTGACGAGCAGGTTCGGGAAGCGCGCAGGCAAGACTGTTGGCTCACGCTCCGACCCGTCATAATTGGGCTGGAAATCGACGGTATCCTTGTCGAGATCCTCCATCAGGTAACTGGCGGACCGCGCGAGCCGCGCCTCGGTGTAGCGCATCGCGGCGGCGGGATCGGGGTCCATCGATCCGAAATTGCCCTGGCCGTCGATCAGCGGCAGCCGCATCGCCCAATCCTGGGTCATCCGCGCCAAGGCTTCGTAGATCGAGCTATCGCCGTGCGGGTGATATTTACCGATCACGTCGCCGACGATGCGCGCCGATTTCCGATAGGGCCGATTATAGACGAAGCCAGATTCCTGCGCCGAATATAAAATGCGGCGATGCACCGGCTTCAGCCCGTCGCGCACGTCGGGCAGCGCGCGCGCGACGATCACGGACATGGCATAATCGAGATAACTCGACTTCATTTCGTCGACGATCGAGATCGTGGCGATGTCGGAAGGTTCGGCGAGGGCGGTCTCGTCGGCCAAAATATGACGCTTTCAGATTGTTACAGAGGAGTCACATCCTTCTAGAGCGCCGACTGTCAAATGTCACGCGCGCGCACGTGCCTGCGCGCGCGTGATTCAGGATCGATAGGGTATTGCTGGATCGGGCTCAGCCGTGGTTTTTGCACGCCTGCTTGTTGGCGTTGCCTGCCTTGCCGCAATTGTAGGTTATCGTCTTGCCCGTGGTGGTCTTGGTGGTGACCATGCGACCGTCGATGCCCTTGGCAGTGGCAGTGGCAGCAGGCGGCGCGGCGCGGCGCGAGGTGGTCATGACGGGCTTGGCCATCATCGGTTTGGCAGCGATCGTCTTTTTGGCGGTAACCGCGTGGAGCGGGGTTTTCTGCGCCGTGCGGGTCTGTGCCGGCGCAGCGGCGAAAACGGCAGTGCCGGACAGCAGCGCGGCGGCGGCAAAAACGGCGAAGGACGGGACGGTCTTCATGGCTGCATCCTGTTGCAAAGGGTGGGCGCCACGAACCTCGCGGCAACAGTCACGGTGCGCGGTTCAGGCTGACCGGGACGTGGCACGCGGATGACGAATGATTCACGATGGACCCGAGCGAACCGTTCTGCTGACGGGCAGGGCGACGCACAGGCTAGGGCGTCACTTCCTTGCCCTCCCAGTCGAAGACCCTGCCGCTGTCGGGTGCCTTCAGGCCGTCGATCACGTCGAGCAACTGCACCGCGGCGCGCGATGGCGTGAACAGCGTACCGGGACGGACACTCGCCTGGAAGGGCCTCGACAACGCGGTATCGACGGTTCCGGGATGCAGCGCGATGACGATGCTGCGATCGTTGCGGCGTTTTTCCTCGATCGCCAGCGTGCGGATCAGCTGGTTGAGCGCGGCCTTGGCGGCCCGATAGCCGTACCAGCCGCCCATCCGGTTGTCGCCGATGCTGCCCACCCGGGCAGAGAGCGCTGCGAAGACGGTGCGGCCTGTTTTGGGCATGAGCGGAAGAACATGCTTGGCGACGAGCGCTGGCCCGATCGCATTGACCGCGATCGTCCTGGCTAAGGTCGGCGCATCGAGATCGCGATACGTCTTTTCGGGTGCGTTCTTGCCCGCGTGGAGCAAGCCAGTAGCGACAATCACCAGGTCTGGCGCATTACTGATCCGGGCCGCGGCGGCGGCAATACTCGCTTCGTCCTCGATGTCGATATGCCGCTCGCCGGTGAAGGAACGGGCCAGCGCCGTGACGACGACATCTTCGTCGGCCAGCGCCGCGACCAGCGCTGCGCCAATCCCGCCCGAGGCGCCGACGACCAACGCGTGGCGCGGCGTGGTCATCGCGTAAAGCGCCAGCGATTGTGCTCGCTCGCCGCGGCGTCGAACCCATAGCCGTCGCTATCGAATCCCTTCATGGCTTGCGGCGTGTCGATCCGATGTTCGACCAGCCAGCGCGCCATCATCCCGCGCGCCTTCTTGGCATAGAAACTGACGAACTTGCCGCCGTCGTGAAAGTCGACATCGATCACCCGGATTGCGGCGGTGAGGCGGCCATCGACCGCGGCCCAATATTCTTGGCTGGCGAGATTGAGGACGACCCCCGATCCCTCCGCCTCGATATCCGCGGCCAGCAGCGTGGCGATCCGGTCGCTCCACCAGTCCGTCAACGACTTGCGGCGCGGTGCCCAGCGGGTACCCATTTCGAGCCGATAGGGCTTCATCGCGTCGAGCGGGCGGAGTAGCCCGTAGAGCCCCGACAACATCCGCACGTGATCCTGCGCGAAGTCGATCCCGGGTCTGTCGAGCGTCGCGGCATCGAGCCCGGTGTAGACGTCGCCTGCGAACGCGAAGAGTGCGGGGCGTTCGGGCGCGGTGGGAAACTCCCCGAATCGATCGGCGTTCAGCTTCGCGAGTGCGGGAGAAATGTGCATGAGTTCGCGCAGCCGTTTCTGGGTGAGATTGGCCGCCGATGCGGCGAGGCGCGCCGCCTCGTCGGCGAAGCGTGGCACCGTCGCCGCGATATTTGGCAGGGGGGTCTCGTAATCAAGCGTCTTGGCGGGGGAGAGGGTTGCAATCATGGGTTGCGACTAGCCGGGCGGCCGCTGGGGTTCAACGGCATGTGTTCAATACCAGTTCACGCGTTCGCAGGCAGGGCGAGTCCACAGCCCGCTGTCCGCGTTGCTTGAACCGCTGGAGACGGAGCATTACAGCGCCCCAGTTCGTTGAGGCGCAAACGCCGCTACATGGAGAGTACCCGCATGAAGAAATTTTCCAAGCTTGCGCTGGCCGCGCTGCTAGCTACGAGCGCCAGCGGTCTGATGATCGCCGGTCCTGCCGCCGCGCAGAAGAATAAAAAGGATGAGAAGCCCGGTTTCAAGCTGAGCAAGCCTGTGCTCGCCTTGGCCGCCCCGGCGCAGACCGCCATCCGCGCCGCCTCGGCTGGTGCGATCGCCGCGCAGCAGACGACCGATCCTGCGGCCAAGCAGACCGCGATCGCCACGGCACAACAGAATATCGCGACCGCCGCGCCACTGGTTGATCAGGTCGAAGCTGCCGCGACGACCGATGACGACAAATATGTCGCCGCGGCGTTGCGCTATGATTTCGAAAACCTGAAGCTTGCTGTGGCGCAGGCTACCAATCCCAAGGCACCAATCAACGAGACGGTGCTAGCCAAGCCGCTCGACACGCTGATTGCCTCGTCGAGCACGCCACAGGCCGACAAGGCCAAGTATATCTATCGCCGCGGCGTACTGGCGTTCAATGGTGGCCAGTATCCCGTCGCTATCCAGTATTTCACGCAGGCTAAACAGGCTGGGTATGTCGACCCCAATCTTGACGGGCTGATCGTCAAGGCGAAGCTGCAGGGCGGCAAGCCCGAGGAGGGTCTCGCCGACCTCAATGCCACGCTCAAGGCGCAGGAAGCCGCCGGCCAGAAGCCAACCGAGGAATATTATCGGTACGCGATTTCCAAATCCAACCAGCAAAAGAATCTCGCACTAACGGTCGATCTGCTCAAGCGGTACATCGCAGCCTATCCGACGGCCAAGAATTGGCGCGAGGTCCTGTTTACCTACGGCTTGCAAAAGGATTCGGCAGTGCAGCTGGACCAGAACCAGCGGCTCGACGTGTTCCGGCTGATGCGGCAGACCAATTCTCTCGCGGATCAATATGACTATGAGGAATACGGCAATTTAGCTTACACGCGAGGTTTGCCGACCGAAGCGCAGTCGGTCGTGAAGGCGGGTCAGGCATCGGGCAAGATCCCGGCAACCAGCGCGGTGGCGAAGCAACTGCTCACCGATTCGGCAGCCGCGATCCGCAACGAGGGGTCGCTATCTTCGAGCGAGGCTAAGGCCAAGACGGCGAAGGATGGCAAGGTGGCGGCGCAGACTGCCGATGCCTATCTCGGCGAGGGTAATAACGCCAAGGCGGTCGAACTTTACAATCTGGCGCTTGCCAAGGGCGGGGTCGCCGCCGATGAAGTAAATCTCCACCTCGGCATTGCGCAGGCGCGCAGTGGCGATAAGGCCGCGGCGATGGCGTCGTTCGACAAGGTTAATGGCCAGCCACGCGTAGGGATCGCCGGACTCTGGAAGGTCGCGCTCAAAACCAATACGGGCGGCTGATGGCGCCGATCGTCTTGACTTGAATGGTGGCGGTTGCGGCAACGCAGCCGCCCCGGGCGTGTCGGCATCAGGTTTCGTCTACCGGTATTCCCGACAGAGACTTGGCAGTGCGGATCGTCAACGACGTCTTTACGCTGGCGACATTGGGCGCGGGCGTAAGTTGCGTGGTAAGAATTTCCTGAAACCCCTTAAGGTCGCGGGCGACGATCTTGAGGATGAAATCGATCTCACCGTTCAGCATGTGGCATTCGCGGACTTCGGGGATCGTCGCGACGTGGGCCTCGAACGCCGCGAGATCTCGTTCGGCCTGGCTGCGCAGTGACACCATCGCAAACACTGTGATCGGAAAACCGAGGCTCGCCGGGTCGAGATCGGCATGATAGCCGCGGATGATGCCCGCCTCTTCCAGGGCGCGGACCCGGCGCAGGCACGGCGGCGCAGTCAATCCCACCCGGTCTGCCAGTTCGACGTTGGTCATTCGACCGTCTTGCTGCAGGTGAGCCAAAATCTGTCGGTCGATGCGGTCGAACGCCATGGCGTAGTTGTCCCCAATTGGCGGACCCGATTGGTACGCATAATCGAACGCTACGATAATAAAATTGCGGGCGAACGCAATTGTCCCACATTGCGACGTGTACGATTACCCGGTGTTCGCGAGGTGTAGTAAGCGTTAATGAATCGTTGCGACGCGCGTTGAGCGCGCTGCGTCCCGGAGTGATGCCATCGTGCGGTTCGACGACAGCTTGACCACGATCCTGTCCGCGGACATGGCGCCCGGCGTCGGGGCGCAATCGGCGTGGCGACAACTGGTCGACCTGATGAGCCGCGGCCGGATCCCGGCAGACGAACCGACGCTAGCCCGGCTGCGACTCCTCCGCCAGGCGGTGCCAGAGTCGGTGCGGGCGGCGAGCGCGCGGGCGGTCGCCTTTGCGACACCTGGAGCGGCGCTGGTCGGCTTCTTTGCCGAAGACCGCCTGGCGGTGGCGGCACCGGTGCTGCGTACTGCGATCCTTCCCGCCGCTGAGTGGCTTGGGCTCCTGTCGCGGCTGACGCCCGAAGGACGCTCGATCCTCCGTCACCGGCGCGATCTGCCGGGCGATGTTGACCGCGGCCTCGAAAGCTTCGGCGCGACCGACTTCGTCCTGCACGATGAGCGCGCGCGCACCGCCGTCGCGCGTCCAGCCAACGATCGCGATACACCGCCGCCGCCGCCACAACCCGTTCCCGCACCCGACACCCCGCGCAGCGCAACCCCGTTCGTCTCGCTCGGCGACGTGGCCCGCGGGCTTCCCGTGATTGCCGAGGCGCTGCGACAAGAAGAACGACGCTGCGATACGCCGACGCTGGCAGATGCGCGGCCCGGCTCTCCGATTGCGGATCTCGTTGCGCGCATCGATGCCTTCCAGCGTCAGCGCGACCGCGGCGCAGTTGCCCCGGTCGCGTCACAACCTGCGCTGTCATTCCGGTACGAAACCGACCGAGACGGCGTCGTCCGGTGGCTAGATGGGGTTGCGCGGGGCGCGCTGATCGGGGTGTCGCTGGCCCTTTCGGCCCGGCAAGGCGAGACCCAGGTGGATGCCGCGGCTGGCGGCGCCATCCGCCAGCGAGCACGGTTCGCGCAGGCGCGCCTCGATATCGGGGGATCGTCTGATGCGGCGGGGTCGTGGCGGATTGCGGGAGAGCCGATCTTCGATCATGCGAGCGGGCGGTTCACCGGTTATCACGGGGTCGCGCGGCGCCCGCGGGTTGATGAGATTGCGTCGCCGTGCACCCCTGAAGGAAGCGTGAGGTCGGATTCGCTGCGCCAGCTGGTCCACGAATTGCGCACCCCGACCAACGCCATTGCCGGTTTCGCGGAACTGATCGAAACCGAACTGCTCGGTCCGGTCGCGCCCAGCTATCGTGCGCACGCCACGACTATCCGCGAACAGGCGAGTGCTCTGATCGCCGCCATCGACGATCTCGACACGTTGGCGCGGATCGATGGTAGCGCGCTCGAACTGCGACCCACCACCGTCGCGATCCAACCCGTGCTGGCGCGGATTGCGCGTGATCTCGAGCCGCTGGCGCACAGCCGGTCGGCGGCGCTGACGGTCGAGGTTGATCCCACGATTGCGGCTCAGATTGACGACCGGCTTGGCGAACGATTGCTCGCGCGGCTGCTCGGTACCGCTGTCGGTGCGGCAGCACAGGGAGAGCACATCTCGGTGCACGGCGTTATCGTGGGCGATACAGTGGTGCTCGATATCACCCGTCCGATCGCGTTCGGTGATCGTGACGTCGATGCCCTGATGAGGATCGAGCCGACGGAGGACGATGCCGACGTTGCTGCTGGTGCGTCGCTGCTGGGGGTCGGTTTCGCGCTCCGGCTGACGCGTAACCTTGCTCGCGAATTGGGCGGCGAACTGGTCGTCGCCGCCGATCGCTTGACATTACGGCTGCCCGCCGTCGTAAATGACAGAGTGGGGCAAGCGATCAACTGACGTGGCGGATTGCGCCGCACCGCCCTATCGGGCTTCGCCTCCGCACGCGCGCGACCTGATCGCGTGGCCCGACGCGTTCGGCACGCGGTTCATGGTTCATGTCGATGTCGAGGAGGAATTCGACTGGTCACGCCCGCTCGATCACGCCAACCGCGCGACGACGGCAATGCGCGCGTTCCCCGCTGCACACCGCCGATTTGCGGACCGCGGCGTGCCGCTGACATCGTTCGTCGATCATCCGGTGGCGAGCGACCCGGCGGCGGTCGACATCCTGTCCGCCTCGCTGGCTGATGGGCGCTCGGCGATCGGTGCGCAATTGCATGGCTGGGTGACCCCGCCGCTCGTCGGACCCACGCTAGGGGACGGCTACGCGGGAAATCTGCCCCGCGCGCTGGAGGCGGCGAAGATCGACCGATTGACCGATACGCTGAGCGCGGCGTTCGGCGCGTCGCCCCTGATCTTCCGTTCGGGGCGTTATGGGATTGGGCGCGATACGTTCGACCTACTTGCCCAACGCGGTTATTGCATCGATAGTTCGATCCGCGCCCACTACGATTATCGCGTCGATGGTGGCCCTGATTTTCGCGACATTGGCAGCGCGGCGTATAGGGTCGACGCGCTCGTCGAACTGCCCTTCACCACGATGTTCTCAGGGCTGATGCGTCATCGCGGGGCCACGCTTTATGACGCGCTGGGCAGAGTCCCGCGGGCGCGCGGGCTGTTTGCACGCGCAGGCTTGCTCCAGCGGGTGTCGCTCACGCCGGAGGACATGCCGATCCGCGATGCGCTCCAGGCGGTGGACGCCGCGATCGAGAGCGGTCTGCGACTGCTTGTCTTCTCGTTCCACTCGCCCTCGCTAGAGCCTGGTCACACCCCCTATGTTCGCGATGCCGCCGATCTGGCGCAATTCTGGCGCTGGTGGGACGTCATGCTCGATCGGCTGGAGGCGCGAGGTGTCACACCGGCGGGGCTGGCGGAAGTGATCGACGCCAGCGCCGCGCGACCCTAATTCACCGAGACATGCGCCTTTGCAATCGCAGGGAAAGTCGACATTGCGTTTGTCGACATGGTTGTGAGGAAACGCGTATTGGAGAACCCTATCGCCTCGCTCGCGGCGATGCTGGTGCTGTTGGTCGCGGTCGCGTCGCCGGCAACAGCATCGCCCGCTGCGACGCCGCCGAGGCAAACCGTGCTGTTCGTCGGCAACAGCTTTACCTTCGGGGCGCTGTCGCCGGTCTGGCGCTACCGTGCTGACACCGTCACCGATTTGAACGGCGATGGCGTCGGCGGGGTCCCGGCGCTGTTCAAGCTGCTCGCCAGCGAGATGGGGCTCGACTATGACGTCTACCTCGAAACCGCGCCGGGCAAATCGCTTGCGTGGCATTGGGACAACAAGGCGTCCGTGCTCGATCGCCGGTGGGACCATGTCGTGCTCCAGGATTACAGCACGCTCGACCCGGTTCGACCGGGGAACGCGGCAGAGTTGGTCAGCTATGCGGGTCGGTTCGCGCAGTTGTTCGCGGCGAGGAATTCCAAGGTCGACATCAGCCTGACGGCGACCTGGTCGCGCCCTGATCTCGTTTATAAACCTGGCCAACCTTGGTCCGGGAAGTCGATCTACCAAATGGCGCTCGACGTCCGTCGTGGTTACGACCGCGCACACCGGGGAAGCCGTCAGATTCGCCGCGTGAACCCGGTGGGTCAGTCGTTCAACTGCGCGATCGCGGCCGGGATCGCCGACGCCAACCCCTATGACGGCGTCGCGCCCGAGCAAATCGCGCTATGGGCGTACGACCAATATCACGCTAGCGCGGCAGGCTATTATCTCGCGGCGCTGACCGTGCTCGGCGCGATGACCGGGCAGGACCCGCGCCGGTTCGGCCCATCCGAGCGCGCCGCGAGTGAACTCGGGCTGTCACCCGATCAGGCGGTGGCGTTGCAGACCGTCGCAGCGCGCCAGCTTTACGGTGAACCCTGCGACGCGCGGATTTTGCCACGCCGCTGATCCGGCGGCTTGCGAGCGCGCGGGTGCGCCCCTATCGAGCGGCAGCCTGTCAGGAGAGAAGCCGCAATGCGGACCGGTGAGCCTTTAGGTGGCACGTCGCCGCGCCCCCGCTGGTACGCGCACCTGTATCTGCAGGTGCTCATCGCGATCGTGGCGGGCATTCTGGTCGGGTATTTCGTACCAACGACCGGCGAAGCGCTGAAGCCGCTCGGCGATGCCTTCATCAAGCTCGTCAAAATGATCATCGCACCGGTAATCTTCCTCACCATCGTCACCGGGATCGCGGGGATGCGCGATCTGGGGTCGGTCGGGCGGGTTGCGGGCAAGGCGTTCGTCTATTTCCTGTTCTTCTCGACCGTCGCGCTGATCATCGGGCTAATCGTCGCCAACGTGGTCCGTCCCGGCGCGGGCCTGAATATCGATCCGGCGACGCTCGATACCAGCAAGGTGGCGACCTATGCCGCGCAGGCGCACGAGACGTCGATCACCGGGTTCTTGACCGCGATCATCCCCGAAACGTTCGCGTCTGCGCTGACCGAGGGGAGCATCCTCCAGGTATTGTTCGTCGCGATTCTGTTCGGCATCGCACTGGCGCTCGTGGGCGATCGCGCCGCGCGATTGCTCGATCTGCTTCAGGAACTGTCGGTCGTCGTCTTCCGCGTCGTCGCGATCCTGATGCGCGCCGCTCCGATCGGCGCGTTCGGGGCGATGGCGTTCACAATCGGTGCTTATGGGGTCGGGACGCTCGCCAACCTCGCGCTATTGGTAGGGACATTCTACGCGACCTCGCTGCTGTTCGTGCTGGGGGTACTGGGGCTCGTCGGCTGGCTGTGCGGGTTCTCGATCTTCCGCCTGATCGCTTATCTCAAGGCCGAATTGCTGCTCGTGTTGGGCACGTCCAGTTCCGAAAGCGCGCTGCCCCTACTGATCGAGAAGCTGGAGCGCGCGGGGTGTCCCAAGTCGATCGTCGGGCTGGTCGTGCCGACGGGCTATTCATTCAATCTGGACGGCACCAACATCTACATGACCTTGGCCGCGCTGTTCATCGCGCAGGCGACCAACGTCGAGCTGACGCTGGGGCAGCAACTGTTGCTGCTGGGCGTCGCGATGCTGTCGTCGAAGGGAGCGGCGGGGGTGACCGGCGCAGGCTTCATTACGCTCGCCGCCACGCTGTCGATCGTCCCGACGGTGCCGGTCGCGGGCATGGCGCTGATCCTCGGCATCGACCGCTTCATGTCCGAATGCCGCAGCCTCACCAACTTCGTAGGCAACGCGGTCGCAACGATTGTGGTCTCGCGTTGGGAGGGGCGGTTCGACCGCGCGCAATTCGAAGCGGCGCTCCGCGGCGAGGTGCCACAGGTCGAGGGGTTGCCGGTAACGTCGGGCGACTAATCCAGTCGGTCGAGGGCGAGCAGCGCAAACGTCGCGAGCCAGTGCGTCCCCATGTAATCGTCCGCGATGTGCGGCAGGCTCACGTCGAGGTGGCGCGCCGCGGTTTCGCGCGCCCGAGATACGACCGGATGCGCGTCGCCCAGTGCGTCAGCGATCGCTTCCCAACACCACGCGCGCGACAGGTTCGTGCCGTCGAGATGCGCGATCTTGCCGTCGCTTCGGTCGGAGACGTGGGCGGGCGTGAACAACGATGCGGGACGTCCCGCTGCCGCGTCGGGCAGAAAGCAGTCGAACCATGCGACGAAGGACACGCGGTCCATTACACGCGTCATCAGCATCGCCTCGCACAGCGCCGAAGACAGGAATTCGTCACCACCAGGCTCCCAGGCCTGGCACCCGCGATCACTCCCGAACCAGTCATGCGCGCGCTGGTCGATCAGCGTTGTGAGAGCCGGGTCGAACCGCACCGCCCATGTCCGCGCCAGTGTCAGCGCGAACGCGGTGTTGAAATGCGTGCCGGTCCGGATTGGATAAGTGAGCTTGGGCAAATGCTCCGCGAACATCGCCGCGAAACGGCGTGCCAACGGCTCGACCGCTGCGGCCCAATGCTGCGCGTCATGCTGCGCCAGCTCATGGTGCAGCATCAACGCCCACGCCCAGCCGTAAGGCCGCTCGAACCCCGCTGCATACGGCCGATCGAGCCGCGCGATCTCTCCTGCCACCAACTCGGGCCGCAATATCGCATCCCCGCGTTCACGAACCGCCGCAGCGACGTCCAGGTCGGGAAACCGCCGCGCGATGCGCATCACCTGCCACCAACCATGGACGCAGCTATGCCAGTCGAAGCTGCCGTGAAAGATCGGGTGGAGCGCGATCGGCGTCGTCACGTCCGCCGGCCCGGTCAGCACCAGGTCGAGCTTGTAGGGATATTGCTGCCCCAGATGTCCCAGTGTCAGTGCGGCGAAGCGGGCGGCGGTATCGCGGGTCAGGGTCATCGGAATGCCAGGAAGTAGAGGAGCAGAATATTGACCGCGAGGAGCGGGATCGCGGTGGGGATCTGCGCCTTGATCACCGCGCCCTGGTCCTTGAGGTCGAGCAACGCCGCAGGGACGAGGTTGAAGTTAGCGGCCATCGGCGTCATCAGCGTGCCGCAGAACCCGGCGAGCATGCCGATCGCCGCGACGATCGCGGGGTCGCCGTGGAATTGCCGAATCAACAGTGGCATCCCGATCCCTGCGAGCATCACCGGAAATGCCGCGAACGCATTGCCCATCACCATCGTGAAGGCGGCCATGCCGAGGCCATAGACGAGCACCGCACCAATCAGGCTGCCCGCAGGGAGTGCGATGCCCGCGAGATACCCGACCGCCTCCCCCACTCCGGCGAGCGCGAACACCGCACCGAGGCTGGCGAGCATCTGCGGCAGCACCGCCGCCCAACCCACGCTGTCCATCAGCCGCGTTCCCTCCGCGAACGGCGTCGCGGGGGCGGGCCTCAGCCACGCATAGCCGACGCCAAGCGCGATCAGGACGCCGCATGTCAGGGCGACGAGCGTCACCTGTTTGGGGTCGACCAGCGTCGGCACCTGCCAGAACAGCAACGTCCCGATCAGCGCGGTCACCGGAATGACGAGTGCGGGAACGAACAGCCTGTTGCCGCGCGCCACCGCTTCCGCGCGCCGTGCCTCAACGGCTGTCGTCTCGCGCGCGCCGCGCCCCATGAGTCCGAACCCCGCAATGGCGACGAGCCCCAATACCAGCACGCCGTTGCCGACATCGCCGATCAGATCGCCCGCCCAGAAACTGATCGCCAGCAGCGCGTAGAAGGCGGCGTTGCCGAAGCGCTTGGGGTTGGTGCGGTCGATCGCACTCAGCAGAGCGAACAGCGCGAACGCGGCGCCTGCGATCGCATAAATGAACCCGGCTCCGATCATCGGGCCGGGTCCCGCGCGCGGGCCAGCTTGCGGTCGAGCCACCATAGCCGCGTCCCGTGGATCAGCGCGGCCGCGATCGCGGTCGGGATCGCCCAGAGTGACAAATGCAGCGGCTGAATCTCGATGCCATAGCCATCGAGCACGCCCTTCATCAGCAGGATCGAACCGATCGCGATGAAGATGTCTTCGCCGAAGAACAGCCCGACATTGTCGGTCGCCGCCGCCATCGCGGCAATGCGATCGCCGCCCGGTGCTTCACCTTGCGCTTCGGCCGCAGCGTCCGCCATCGGTGCCACGAGCGGGCGAACGCTCTGCGCAGGTCCCGCGATCGAGGTAAGACCCAGCGCTGCGCTCAGCTGGCGAAAGAGCATATAGCCGATCAGCAGCCGCCCGACGGTCGCGCCCTTCAGGCCTGCAATCAGCCCGCGTGCGCGCTCCTGCAGCCCGTGGCGTTCGAGCAGTCCGATCACGGGAAGGACGATGTAGATGACGCTGACATAGCGGCTGGTATTGAAAGCCTTGCCGAACGCCGCGAGAATCGCGAGCGGATCGATTCCCGCAGTGAGTCCGGTGACGAGCGCCGACGCCGCGACGACGAGCAGCGGGTTGAAGCGGAGCAGGAACCCCGCGATGATCACCGCGATGCCGAGCAGGACCAGCATTCTTAAAAACGAACGGACGTGGAGGTGCTGGTCATGATATCTTCCCGTAGCCGCCGCCGCCCGGCGTTTCGATGACGAAGACGTCACCTGCCGCCATGTCGATTCCCGCGGTGGGCCCGAGCGTCTCGATGCGACCATCGGTGCGCTCGGCACGGTTTGCGCCGCACGCGCCGGACGATCCGCCCGCCAGCCCGAACGGCGGCACGCTCCGGTGGCTCGACAGGATGTTCGCGCGCATCGGTTCGAGAAAGCGGATGCGCCGGGTCGCGCCCGCGCCGCCGGCGAATGCGCCCGCGCCTCCCGATCCGCGCCGGATCGAGAATTCCTCGACCAGCACCGGAAACCGTTCCTCCAATATCTCGGGATCGGTCAGTCGGCTATTGGTCATGTGCGTCTGGATGACGTCGGTCCCTGCAAACCCCGGCCCCGCGCCGCTGCCGCCCGCGATCGTTTCGTAATATTGTCGCGTAGCGTCGCCGAACGTGAAGTTGTTCATCGTCCCCTGGCTCGCCGCCATTGCGCCGAACGCGCCGAAGAGCGCGTCGGTCACGACCTGGCTCGTCTCGACATTCCCCGCAACCACCGCAGCGGGGTAGCGCGGACGGAGCATCGAGCCCTCGGGCACGCGGATCGTCACCGGGCGCAGGCACCCGTCGTTCATCGGCACCGCGGCATCGAGCATCGTCCGCATGACGTAAAGGCACGCGGCGCGGACGATGGGGAGCGGGGCGTTGAAATTGTCGGGCTGCTGTGGGCTCGTCCCCGCGAAATCGATCGTGACACTGTCGCCCTCGATCTGCACACTCACCGAAACCTGCGCCCCGGTATCGGTTTCATAGGTGAAGGCACCGTCAGATAGCCCGGCGATCAGACCCCGCACAGCGCGTTCGGCGTGATCCTGGACATGGCCCATATAGGCGGTCACGATGTCCGCGCCGTAATCCGCGACCAGCCCCAGCAGCCCGCTGGCCCCACGCTGGCACGCGGCGACCTGCGCCGCGAGGTCGGCGATATTCTGATCGATGTTTCGCGCCGGGTGCGCGCCGCTGCCGAGTAGAGTGCGAATCGCCGCCTCGCGCAGCCGCCCGTCCTCGACGATCAGCACGTCATCAAAGATCACGCCTTCGTCGGCGATCGTCCGGCTGTCCGACGGCATCGACCCGGGACTGATGCCGCCGACATCGGCATGGTGACCGCGCGCCGCGACGAAATAGGCGGGCGCGATGTCGTCGCCGACGAAGACCGGCTGGACGACGGTGATGTCGGGCAAGTGGGTGCCGCCGTCGTAGGGCGCGTTGAGCGCATAGACCTCTCCGCGCGCGATCATCGTCCCGCGGTTGGAGCGGATCGCGCGGATGCTGTCGCCCATCGAGCCGAGATGTACCGGGATGTGCGGGGCGTTGGCGATCAGGCTGCCCTCTGCATCGAACAGCGCACAGGAAAAATCGAGCCGCTCGCGGATGTTGACGGATGCCGCCGATCGTTGCAGCGCGGCGCCCATCTCTTCAGCGATCGCCATGAACAGCCCGGCGAAAATCTCCAGCCGTACCGGATCGACCTTGATACCGATGGCCGCATGCTGCGCAGCATGCGTGCGGGTGAGGATCAGTACTCCCTCCGCATCTATCCGCGCGGACCAGCGGGGTTCCACGACAACGGTCGCGACGGGATCGACGATCAACGCGGGACCGGTGATGACGCGATCGGTCGACAGCATATTCCGGTGGTGGAGCGGGACCAGCCGTCGCCGAGCCGCGACATAGAGATCAACCGATCGCATCGCTTCCGAACCTCCCGCGGGTTTGGGTCGCTCGATCGGCTTCGCGGTAGCTGCGTCGGCGATCGCCTCGACGCGGATCGTGTCGACTATGAGCGCGGCCGTGGTGTCGTAGCCGAAGCGGCGGCGATGGCCGTCGGTGAAGGCGGTGCGCATCGTCGCAATATCGGCGAGCGGCACCTCAATGCTGCTGTCGCTAGCGCCCGTGCGAATATGCGCTTGTGTTTCGATGCGGATCGCGGCGTCGTCGATTCCTTGCGCGGTAAGCGCCGCACGCGCAGCGTCGGCCAGATGAGCAGCGGTGACAGTGATCCGTGCGGTTTTCGTCTCGTCCAGCGCTACTCCCAGTGTCGCCTCGCGCACCTCACGGCGGTCAGCAAGCCCCATCCCATAGGCCGACAATACCCCTGACAATGGATGAATAACGATATGCTCGATGCCGAGCGCGTCGGCGACGAGGCAGGCATGCTGCCCACCCGCACCGCCGAAGCAGGCGAGGGCGAACCGCGTGACGTCGTGCCCGCGCGCGACCGAGACGGTGCGGATCGCATTCGCCATCCCCGCGACAGCGATTCGGATGAATCCGGCGGCGGCCTCCTGCGGCGTCATCGCGATGCCCGTGTCACGCAGCAATTCGTCCATCCGCAAATCTGCGGCGGTGGCATCGATCGGTTCGTCACCGTCGGATCCGAACACCGTCGGAAAGGCGTCGGGCTGAAGTGTGCCTAGGATGAGATTGCAGTCGGTGACGGTGAGCGGGCCGCCGCGCCGATAACAGGCGGGGCCCGGGACCGCGCCCGCCGATTCCGGCCCGACCACGAACCGCCCCGCGTCGCACCGACAGATTGATCCGCCGCCCGCCGCGACGGTGTGGATCCGCAGCATCGGGGTGCGGATTCGGGTACCCGCGACGATCGTCTCGTTGTCGCGCTCGTACGCGCCCGCATAGAGCGACACGTCGGTCGAGGTGCCGCCCATGTCGAACCCGATAACCCGATCGAACCCCGCGCGTGTGCTCGTTTTCACCATCCCGACGATCCCGCCTGCCGGACCGGACAGGATCGCGTCCTTGCCGCGAAACATCGAGGCGGCGGTCAGTCCACCGGTCGATTGCATGAACAGCGGCGCCTGTTCGCCGCCGAGCATCGCGGTCAGCTGTTCGACATAGCTGGTGAGGATCGGCGACAGATAGGCATCGACCAGCGTCGTATCGCCGCGCCCGATGAGCTTGACCAGCGCTGCGACCCGGTGGCTGACCGCGATTTCATCGAACCCTGCCTGACGCGCCAGATCGGCCAGCACCAGTTCGTGCGCGGGATGGCGATAGCCATGCATCAATACGATCGCGACCGCGCGGATGCCCCGCGCCCGCGCCACGCGAAATCCCGTCAGCGCCGCGCTGCAATCGAGCGTCCGCACGATGCTGCCGTCCGCCGCGATCCGCTCGTCGATCTCCAGCGTCTCAGCCTGGAGCGGCGGCGGGCGGTGAATCTCGCGCGCGAAAATGTCGGGACGATCCTGCGTCCCGATCGTCAGCGCATCGCCGAAGCCGCGCGTGATCGCGAGCAGTACCGGTTCGCCCTTGCGCTCGAGCAGCGCGTTGGTCGCGATTGTCGTGCCGATCCGAATGTCGGCAGCTGGGATCTGCCCTTGTGCGATCCCGGTAAGCCGTCGGATCGCCTCTACCGCGGCATCATCGTAGCGGCCTGGATCTTCCGATAGCAGCTTTGCGGTGACGATCTTGCCTTCGGGTGTGCTTGCGACGACATCGGTAAAGGTGCCGCCGCGATCGATCCAGAAATGCCAGCCCGCCGCGTCGCTCACCGCGCGACCGTGACGCGGGTAGGTTTGCTTAGCAACCCGCCGATGGTCACCCACTGCCGATCAATATCCCCGCCGCCAAAACCAGCGCGCCGCCCAGCATCACTTTCGCCGCTGCCGAGAACGGCGGGGTGTCCATGTAACGAAACTGGATCCACGCGATGATCGACAGTTCCACGACCGTCACCAAGCCGGCGACGATTGTCGCCGTCCAGAAATCGTTGATCAGGAACGGGAGCGTATGGCCGATCCCCCCCGCGGTGGTCATCGCGCCACAGACGAGCCCCCGCAGCAGCGGCGCGCCGCGCCCCGACAGCTTGCCGTCGTCGGCCAGCGCCTCCGCGAATCCCATGCTGATGCCGGCACCAATGCTCGCCGCAAGACCCACCAGCAGCGCGTCGTGGGGGTCGCGCGTCGCGAAGGCGGCGGCGAAGACGGGGGCCAGCGTCGAGACCGATCCGTCCATCAGCCCGACCAGGCCTGGCTGGACGATCTGGAGCACGAAGCGCTTCTGTGCGGCGTCATCCTCGCGATCGCGGCGTTCGCCGGGTAGCCGCTTCGCTTCGATCTCGCCCGCGGTCTTCAAATGATCGAGTTCGGCGTGTGCCAGATCGCCAAGCAGTTTCCGGATGGGCGCGTCGGTGCTGCGATCCGCGGCCTCGCGATAGAAACGGCTTGCGTTGGTTTCCATCCGCTGCGCCTCCGCCCGGATCGAATCGATCCCGCGCAGGATCGTCGTGCGTGGCGAAGCGGGGGCGGGGGCGCCGCGAATGTCACGCCGGGTGACATAGGGAATATGACGTCCGAATTTCCCGACATAGATGTCGATCAGCGCGCGGCGATGTTCGTCCTCCTCGGCGGCCATGTCGTCGAACATGGCGGCGCTGTCTGGATAATGTTCGCGGAGGTTTTCGGCATAATCGGCATAGATGCGCCCGTCCTCCTCCTCGTTCGCGATAGCGAGGGCAAGGACTTCGCGTTCGTTGAGGTCGTTGAAGCTGCGCATGGCGCACCTTTCACCACATCGTCGCGGCGAAAGCTATCGGCGCAGCACCCGCGCCGCGATCGCGTCGAGTTTTGCCAGCATCGCAGGATCGCGCGCCTCGGGCGCGGTGATCAGCGCCTGGTCGAGCACGGTGTCGAGCGGGGAGGGTGTCCGCGTCGGGGGCAGCGCCGCCACGAACTGCTGGACGAACCGCGGCGCGACCGCGCCGTTGGCGGCCATTTGCTCGATCAGCTCGCTGACCTCGACGAACGCGGCCTCTTCGCGCCAGCAGTCGTAATCGGTGACCATCCCGATCAGCGCGTAGGGCAGCTCGGCCTCGCGCGCGAGCTTCGCTTCGGGCATCGCGGTCATCCCGATCACGTCGGCACCCCATTGGCGATAGAGGTGGCTTTCGGCGCGGGTCGAGAATTGCGGCCCCTCCATCGCTAGATAGGTCGCGCCCATCGCCGATTTGCCACCCGCGGCGTCGATGGCGTGCGCCGCCATCATCGACAGCCGCGGGCAGACGGGGTCCGCCATCGACACGTGTGCCACCAAGCCCGACCCGAAGAAGCTCGACGCGCGCGCGACGGTGCGATCGATGAACTGGTCGACGATGACGAAGGTGCCGGGTTCGAGCGTTTCACGAAGCGACCCGATCGAGCTGATCGCGACGAGATCGGTGCAGCCCGCGCGCTTCAGTGCGTCGATATTGGCGCGCGCGTTAACCTCGCTTGGCGGGATGCGGTGGCCGCGTCCATGTCGTGGCAGGAAGCGCAACTCGACATCGCCGATCCGGCCGAAGAGAATATCGTCCGACGGTGCCCCCCATGGCGTGTCGATCGAGACCCAGCGCGCATCCTCCAGCGCGTCGATCGCGTATAATCCGGAACCCCCGATGATCCCAAGCGTCCATTCAGCTGGCATGCGCTACCCCTTCTATCGTCTTAACCTAACACGGAGAATCACCTTTGCGTAACGCTCCCCACGTCCTTGCCGCGCTGGCACTCGCCGCCGTTCCCGCCACCGCGTTCGCCGCGCAACCCGTCACGGGGCGCTGGGTGACCGACGATGGGAAGGCGGTCGTGACGATCGGTACCTGTGGCAGCACCGTTTGCGGCAAGATCACGAAAATCCTCGCGGCGACGCCAAAGGGACCGCCGGTCGACGAGTATAATCCCGACCCGAAGCTGCGCCACCGTCCGATCGAAGGGCTTGAGATCCTGAGCGGCTTTAGGCCTGACGGCAACAGCTGGAAGGGGCGTATCTATAGCCCCGAAGAGGGCAAGACCTACAAATCGGTGATGACCCGCGCGGGAGAGGACCGGATCAAAGTCAAGGGCTGCGTCCTTTTCTTCTGCAAGACCCAGACGTGGAGCAAGGCGAAGTAAGAGGACGCCGGGTTATAGGAATGATCTATATCGTCCCGGCGATCGCGCGCGCGGCGGCATCCGGATCCTCGGCTTGGGTGATCGGTCGCCCGATCACCAGGATCGACGCGCCGGCGTCCACCGCCTCACGCGGGGTTACGACACGCTTCTGATCGCCCGCCTGTCCGTTGGCTGGGCGCACGCCAGGGACTACGAAGAATCCCTTCGGCCAAGCCGCCTTCGCCGCCGCGACCTCCGCGCCCGAACAGACGATTCCGTCGAGCCCCGCCTCCTCGGCGAGGCCCGCCAGCCGGACGACCTGATCGTGCGGATCGCCGCCGACTCCGGTTGCAGCGAGGTCTGCGGCATCCAGGCTGGTCAGCATCGTCACCGCCACAACCCTGGTATGCGCGGGCGCTGCGGCCTTGGCGTCCTCCATCATCGCCCGCCCGCCGCTGGCATGGACCGTCAAGATCGTCGGGTCGAGCCCGGCGAGCGCCTGCACCGCCTTGGCCACGGTATTGGGGATGTCGTGGAGCTTGAGATCGAGGAAGATCGGCAGTTCGAGTTCCGCCATCTCCCGCACCCCGGGCTGGCCGTGGGCGACGAAGAATTCGAGGCCGAGCTTCAGCCCGCCCACATGATGCTTGCAGCGGGTCGCGATCGCCTTCGCCCGCGCGATGTCAGGCGTGTCGATCGCGACGTAGATCCGGCTCGTCATACCAGCCGACCATTCGCCGCAAGGTCGTCGACCGTCGCGGGTGGGTCAGGCCGATCCATCGGCGGAGGCGGTGTGATGGGCAATGCGCGTGCCTCGACGAGCGCGCGCTCGGTCCCGGACAGCCGCTGCTTCAGCCGCCAGCGAACCGCGTGATAATAGAGGTACGCTGGCACGAACCCGATCAGGAATGCGACCAGCAGCAGAAACGGCAGCTTCACCAGCGCCTCGGTTCCGCTCCACAGCTGGATCGGCACCGACATCCAATTGCCATAGGTGAACAGCGCCGCGACGAACGCGAGCAGGCACCAGAACAGGATTTTCAGAAACTGCATCGGGGTCTCCCTTGGGGCGATGACGCTATACGCGTGCGGACTGCATGGCCAGCCTGCAGCCGATTTCTCGCCTAGCCGATCTCCCGCCTGAGTTCGGCGAACAGCGGTGCGATCTTGGTTAGACGGTCCTGCTCTTCGTCGAGGATCGCAAGGAACGCGGCGCGCTTGATCGCCGCGACCCGCCCTGGCTTCATCCGGATGTGGGGAGGGAGGGTGGACACCGTGATGTCGATCATCCGCTCGGCACCGTGGAGCCGCCCCCACAGATAGTCGTTTTCGCGATAGGCGCGGCTGAAGAACGCGCCGAAGCTATTGAACTGGATGCCCTTCAGCGTCGCCTCGGCACCGCCCGATCGGATCGAGGTCGCATCGTCGGGGGCGATCCGGTCGACCTTGATCGGATCGAATTCGTCGAGCCCCTCGCCCTGCAGCAGCGGCAGCGTCGCGGTGTCGAAATAGGGGAAGCCCAGATAGGTCAGCAGCAGCGCGCGGCGGAGTGGCTTGTCGAGTGTGGCGAAGCCCTCTGCGAGCCGTTCGTCGGTTTCGGCATCGAGCGTCTTGAGGTCGAGCGAGGTGGCGAGCGCATCGAGCAACTCGTGCGCTTCCCCGCGGAGCGAGCGCACTTGCTGGCGCAGTTCGGGATGGTCATCGACGCGCTGGCGATCGAGATAGGCGGACAGCGAGGTGTAGATCGCGTCGCTGATCGCGGTCACCTCTTCGCCCTGGGTATCGATCTCGCTCAGCCGCCGCGCCATCAGCCGGAGGCGACGGATGCGAAAGCCGAGGTCGAAGGTGCGCAGAAAATCGATCGTCGCCGCGCTTTCCTTGCCCGAAAAGCTCGGCGCGGCGTCGCCGAACCCGCGCGCGGCGATCGCTGCCTCGATCGCGCCCTGAATCCGGCGCCACCGGGTCTGCCCCAGTTCGCCGCCGACATGGTAGAGCAGCCCGGTGATCGTTTCGACGACGCCCGCCAGTTTCAGATGGCCATAGGCGGCGTAGCTGTAGCCGGCCTTCACCGCCGCCGCATGCTGCGCGCGCCGCCGCCATGCGACCAGCCGCGACGCGGTCGGTCGATCGAGGAACAGGGTGTGGCCGAACAGCGCCTCAATCTCGGTCTCCACCGCGGGGCGCAGTGCGGTGAGAATGCCGCGCATCCGATCGATCCGCGCCGACCGCCCTGCGATCGCGTTGAGATTATCGCCGATCGGCTGCTGACGCGGCAGATCGGACAGCGCGCCGAGGATGGTCTGGAAAAATCCCGGCTGCGCGCCGCCCTTGGTGAGGCGGAGGCGGATGCCCGGTTTGGGATCGATATAGACGAAGCGGCGATCAATCTCGCGGCGCGCGGGGCGTTCCTTGAGCGCGTCGATCGCAGGGCGGAACGGCGCGTTGGCGAGCACCGATCCGTCGATCAGCACCACGGTTTCGGCATGCCCCGCCGCGAACTGGCGCGGCAATGCGCGCTTGAGGAAGCCGCGGCGGCCCGCCCAATCCTGGTGGCGGTTGGCGAGCACGTCGTCGAGTTCGGCGACGGTGAACGGCGGAAACGCGCCGGGAAAGCTGGACGTCGCGCGCGCCGCGAACGCCAGTTCGGGGATCGCCGCGAGCGTCTCGGCGGGGTGGCCATGATCGCTGAAGTCGATTACCAGCCGATGTTCGGTTTCGAGCACTTCGGGGGGCGAATTGAGCGCGAGCCGTTCGGGATGCCCGGCGAAATCGGTGACTGTCACGAACAGGTCGAGCGGCTGACCGGGGGGGAGGAGCCGCGGCCCGCGCTCGCTCGCCGCCATCGCATCGAACGCGTCGAGTAGCAGCCCAGTGAAGATTCGCCCGCCGAACGGCGGTTCGAACCAGCGCGAGCGGACGAAATCCGACAGCTTCCCACGGACCTCTTCGCGGGTCGTCTCGTCGAGTTCCTCGACCTTGTCGGCGCTGCGCCCGGCCGCCATCCAGGCGAGGGGGAGCGCCCATACTTTCGAAAAGCGAGAGGACGGGGCCGCGGCGGGATCGATCAGCGCCTCGACGTCCGCCGATTCCAGCCACAGGTCGGTCAGCGGATCGAGGCTCTGCCCCGTGGTAATCGCCTGACCCAGGAAGATGCCGTTGATCCCGCCTGCGCTGGCACCAGCAATGATGTCGGTCAGCACGCGGACCCGAACCGATCCCTCCGCCTCGATTTCCTCGATGAGCGCGCGATAGACGGCTTGGCTACCGGTGCTCACCGGCTCGCCGTCATGATAAGCGCGGCTGGCGCGGACCAGACGCCAAATTTCCTTGGTAATCCCGTGCATGTAAACTGCGAGACTGATTCCGCCGTAGCAGACCAGCGCCAGCCGCAGTTCCTTCTCGCGCATCAGGCCTCCCGTTGCATCACGCGAGATCCAGCTTGGCCCAGATCGGCAAATGGTCCGATGCTTTTCGCGCTGCCGCGCTGGTGTGGACCCCACAATCGACGATGTGCAAGTCGTGCGACGCCATGATCCGGTCAAGCCGCCCCACCGGGCGCCGAGAATGGAAACTGGGTCCGGTGCCGGCGACTGAATAATCGCGCGCAAAATCCTTGAGGCAACCCGCCGCAGCGGTCCATTCGTTGAGATCGCCCATCAGAACCACGGGATGCCGATGGGTGCAGCTATCGACATGCGCCATGATCGCCGCTGCTTGCCGCCGTCGCCACAATCCCGACAGGTCGAGATGCATTCCCACAATTCTCACCGTGCCGATCGCGGTCCGGACATCGGCCATCACCGATCCGCGCGGTTCGAGCGAGGGAAGGTGGATCGCCTCGCAATCCACCAACTGTGCCGATTTGCGAATCAGTACCGCATTGCCATGCCAGCCCAGCGAGCGCGCCCGCATTCCGAACCGAACCGGCTGCCAGTCGCTGTGCTCCGCGAGCAGGTGAAGCGGGAGCACCGCCTCGCGCTCGCCGAAACGGAGGTCCGCTTCCTGAAGTGCGATGATGTCGGCATCGATCTCGCGCAGGACCTCGACGATCCGTTCGGGATTGCGTCGCCGATCGAGGCCCACCCCCTTGTGAATATTGTAACTGGCAACCTTGATCATTCCGGACACGTAACGCGGCAAGGGCGGCGAGAGTTGCACACAGGCGCGCGCGCGGGGGAACAAAAAAAGAGCGCCGCGATCACGTCGATCGCAACGCCCTCTTCACGTACCGGCAATATATTATCGGCTAGCGGGACGGCCGTTATTATTATTATTGTTGGTGATCGCGATGATACCCCCAACGATCACGCCGAGCGCCAACACGCCGCCGATGATCGCACCCCGCTTCGTCATATGGCTCTTGCCGGTGGACGCGGTCGCAGCGCGCGCGACCGGGGAGAGCGACAGCGTGGACGCCGCGTTCTGCGGTACCGCCGGCGCGGCGCTTGCCAATGTCGGCGCGCTCACAAGCGCGAACGCTGCCGCTGCGACAGTGATGATCTTGTAGCTCATGGCAATTCCTTGATTTGATGATTCGAACATTGTGAACGAGTTCTAGCACATTGCGTTCCGCAGTGCGGCAAAAATCGACAAGCACGCACTTGGTCGACACGACTACGCGTGATATCGACTCCGCAAGCCGGTTTAGCTCAGTTGGTAGAGCAATGCTTTTGTAAAGCGGAGGTCGCGGGTTCGAATCCTGCAACCGGCACCAAGACATATTGTGAATGCCCTAAAAAACCGCGAAATCTGCGGTAGATTGGCTGTTGCCGGTCTCGAACTTTCTCGCTTCCATCCGCCAAGGCCCACTCAAAAGGGGTGGCGAATGGCGAAAACGGCACCGAGCCGTTCACGCAAAAAGGCTGAGCTGTTCACGCGAAGAGAGCGCTGTGAATGATGGGGATAGAACGCCTGTTTCATAGTCACATCGTCCAATTGCTAACATGGCCTGGCTTTGCAATTCGGAACCATGTGCGTGCTATTCAGCTTAATCGCCCTGCCCCTTGTTCGGATTGCGATTTGGTCGGCACGCGATTATGACGCTCGCGCCGCTTGCACTCGGCGTCAGTCGGGGTGCGTGACTCAGCAGCAACTTGACAATACACCTATTTTTGGGCTCGCCGCCGCGGTGCCACTCTTTCTGCCCTTTCCCCCCGCGCTGATCGCGCCGCCACTGCGCAATCACAGACAGGTAATCAGTCGATGTTCAGTCTGTCGTTGCTCTGGATCCCGGTGGCATCCGCGCTCATGCTCCCTTCGGCAGCCGAGGATATCTTCGCGGCGAGGCGGGCGGCGATGGTCGCCAAGATCTCCGCGTCGGTGCGCACCGCGGCCCCCGCTGCAGACACTGCTGCGTTCCGCCGCACGCTCGAGGTCATCGGTCGGTTACCGCGAGAGTCGTTCGTGATCGCGGCTGGGCGCGAACTGGCCTATGTCGATGTGCCGCAGTCGATCGGGTACGGCCAGACGATCTCCGACCCCTACATCGTCACGATCATGACCGCCGCGTTGGATTTGCCAGCCAACGCGACTGTACTCGATGTCGGTACCGGTTCGGGGTACCAGGCCGCAGCGCTGTCGCCGTTCGCCGCCCAGGTGTGGTCGATCGAGATCGTCGCGCCGCTGGCGCGGTCCGCCGCGCGACGGCTCGCGCGAATGGGATATCGCAATATCAATGTCCGGAGCGGCGATGGCTTCGTTGGCTGGCCCGAGCACGCGCCATTCGACGGAATCGTCGTCGCGGCCGGGGCCAGCAAGGTGCCGCAACCGTTGCTCGACCAGCTGAAGATTGGCGGAAGGCTGGTGATGCCGATCGGCCCGTCCACGGCGCAGGAACAATTGCTGCGCTTTACCAAAGAGAACGACGGCGGCGTCAAGCGCTGCTCGCTGGGGCTGGCGATGTTCGTTCCCCTCACGGGCCGCGGCGAGCGGCCCCCCGAGATGCACGGGCTGATCGATCAAAGCATCCCGTATTGTTTCGGTGCAGCCATCACCTGAACTGCGTATAGCGCACGCCGGCGAGTGGGACTCTTCCGGCCAAAAGGGTTCGCTCAACGGCACCAGTGCACTGTCGGTAATCATGGCCGGCGCGATCGGCAGGTTGAGGGATCTCGCCAGCGTCGCCAGCGACATGCCGGCCGACCAATCGGTCCGTCAGTGCATCGAAACTGCGTTGGCCCTCATCGCCGCCTCGAATTATCCGATCTTGGCTCCGGTCCCATGACCCGCCAACGCGCGGGGTCGAGCCGCTTGATGTGCGCCAATCCGGCTGACGCCTGTTCCCCTCCCGTTCTACTGCTGCTATGCTGACACCGATGGCCAAGCCCCAGAAACGATATGTATGCCAGGCGTGTGGATCGGTCGCGCATCGGTGGGCGGGGCAATGCGGGGACTGCGCGGAGTGGAACACGCTGGTGGAGGAGGCGGGGGTTAACGTCACCCCGTTCCAGGCGAAGCATAATCTGCAAAGCGGTGGGCGGACGATGACGCTGGTGCCGCTGGACGCAGAGGTCGCGCTACCGTCGCGGTTGGCGAGCGGGATCGCGGAGTTCGACCGCGCACTCGGCGGCGGGTTCGTCGAGGGATCGGCGACGCTGATCGGCGGCGATCCGGGAATCGGGAAATCCACCTTGCTGCTACAGGCCGCGGCGAAGATGGCGCTCGCCGGATTGCCGGTCGCCTATGTCTCGGGTGAGGAGGCCGCTGATCAGGTGCGCTTGCGCGCGCGGCGGTTGGGGCTGGGGAATGCGCCAGTTCAGCTTGCTGCGGCGACGTCGACACGCGATATCCTGACGACGCTTGGGCAGGGGCGGCCCCCCGCATTGCTGGTGATCGATTCGATCCAGACGATGCATAGCGACCTGATCGAGGGCGCACCCGGCACCGTCAGCCAGGTGCGCGCGTCGGCGCAGGAGCTGATCCGCTTCGCCAAGGAGCGCGGGACCGCGGTGGTGCTGGTCGGGCACGTGACCAAGGACGGCAGCATCGCGGGGCCGCGGGTGCTCGAACATATGGTCGACACCGTGTTGTCGTTCGAGGGCGAGCGCAGCCACCAGTATCGCATCCTGCGCGCGATCAAGAACCGGTTCGGTGGGACCGACGAGATCGGCGTGTTCGCGATGGTCGCCGAGGGGCTGGCCGAGGTATCGAACCCGTCGGCGCTGTTTCTGACGCAGCGCGAGGAGGGGGTGACCGGGGCGGTGGTGTTCCCCGCGCTGGAGGGGACGCGCCCGGTGCTGGTCGAGATCCAGGCGTTGGTGGTCCGGCTGGCAAGCGGGGCGACGCCGCGGCGCGCGGTGGTCGGTTGGGATGCGGGACGGCTGGCGATGATTCTGGCGGTGCTCGAGGCGCGCTGTGGGCTGAGTTTCTCGACGTGCGAGGTGTATCTCAACATCGCAGGGGGATACCGGGTGCAGGACCCGGCGGCGGATATGGCGGTAGCGGCGGCGCTGATTTCGGCGCTGTCGGAAAAGCCGGTCGCGGCGGACGCGGTGGCGTTCGGCGAGGTCGCACTGTCGGGCGAGATTCGCCCGGTGGCGCATGGCGCGCTGCGGTTGAAGGAGGCGGGCAAGCTGGGGTTCGAACGCGCGCTGGTGCCCGCCACGATGGCGGCGGATAAATCCGCGATGCGGCTTGCCGGGTTCAAGACGCTGGGGCAGTTCGTCGATCATATGCTCGGGCGGGGGTAGGGTCATCTTCTGCCGTTTGCCCTGAGCGACGTCGACGGGCATTGGCGCGCGGTGAGGCAGGTGCTTCGACTTCGCTCGGCACGAACGGAGGTGGTTGCAGGGCTAGCGATATGCCCCCCGCGTCCCTATTCCGTATCGCATGGGTTTGACCGCACTCGACATGATCGTTCTGTTCCTCGTCGCGGGGGCGGCATTGCTGGGGTTGAAGCGCGGCTTCGTCACCGAAGTGCTGTCGCTGTTCGCGTGGGTCGCGATCGTCGCGATGCTCAAGCTGTTTCACGTTCCGCTCGCCGCGACGCTGGCGACGGCCATTGGAACCGCGTCGGGCGCGGCGGTGGCGGCGTTCGCGATCATTGCGGGGGTGACCTATGTCGGCGGGCGGTTCGTCGCCAACGCGATCGGAAAGCGGACGCGGACCAGCATTTTGGGGCCGGTCGACCGTGCGCTGGGGTTGGGGTTCGGCGCGTTGAAGGGGCTGATCCTGGCGAGTCTGGGGTTCCTGCTGATGACATTGGTGCTCGACACCGCGCACGGCGGGCCTTCGCAGCGCCCCGAATGGATGGTGACGTCGCGGACCTATCCGCTGCTCAACGCGACGAGCGCAAGCATCGCCGATTTCGTCGATCGACGGCGGCGGGGGTTGCCGGTGTTCGGCGCCCGCGCGCGCGATAGCGATGCCGCCGACGGTAATGCGGACGCCGGGCGATGAGCGCGCCGCTGTATAACGAACAAATCCTGCGGCTGGCGGCGTCGATCCCGCATCACGAACGGCTCGCCCATGCGATGGCGACCGCGGAGAAGCGATCGCCGGTGTGCGGGAGCCGCGTCACGATCGACGTCAGCGTCGATTCCCAGGGGCGCGTGAGCGAGGTGGGGATGATGGTCCGCGCGTGCGCACTGGGGCAGGCGTCGGCATCGCTGCTGGCAACGAGCATTCTCGGCAAGACCCCCGAGGAACTCGCCGCAGCGCGTGATGCGCTGACCGCGTGGCTGGCGCGCGACGGCGACGCACCCGAGTGGCCGGGGATCGACGTGTTCACCCCCGCGCTCGATTACACCGCGCGGCATCCCTCGATCCGGCTGGCGTTCGAGGCCGCCGCCGAGGCCGCGGCGGCGGCGCGCGAGGCGATCGCCGATGCATGACCCCGCCGCGACGGGATCGCTGCTGCGCGAGGGCGTGCTGCTGTTCGGGTTCGGGCTGGCGTTCGTGCTGCTGTTCCGGCGGCTTGGGCTTGGCGCAACGCTGGGGTTCCTGGTCGCGGGGGCGGTCGTCGGGCCGCAGGTGCTGGGGCTGGTCGGCGATGCCCAGAGCAAGATCGGGGTCGCCGAACTCGGGATCACCTTGCTGCTGTTCATCGTCGGGCTGGAGCTGAACCCGTCGCGATTGTGGCGGATGAAGCAGGAGATATTCGGCCTCGGGCTGATCCAGGTCGTGGCGTGCGGGCTGGCGCTGTCCGGGGTGATCTATCTGACCACCGGCTTTTCGGTGCAGGCCGCATTCGCGCTGGGGTTGCCGCTGGCGCTGTCGTCGACCGCGCAGGTGCTGCCGATGCTTCAGTCGTCGGGGCGGATGCGGACTCCGTTCGGCGAACGCGCGTTTTCGATCCTGTTGTTCCAGGACCTCTCGATCGTCCCGCTGATCACGATCGTCGCCGCGATGAGCCGTAACCCTGCCGATGCCAACGGCCCGCCGGGGTGGCAATTGGGACTGTATACCGTGGCCGCGGTGGTCGGGCTGATCCTGGCGGGACGGTTCCTGTTGCGCCCGTTGTTCCGGCTGATCGGTAATTTGGGCGAGCGCGAGATGTTCGTGTTCGCCGCGCTGTTCACGGTGATCGGTGCGGCGGCGCTCATGGAGGCGCTGGGGCTGTCGACCGCGCTTGGTGCGTTCGTCGCGGGGGTGATGCTGGCGGACAGCCCGTACCGGCATGAGCTGGAGGCGGATGTCGAGCCGTTCCGGTCGATCCTGCTCGGGCTGTTTTTCCTGGCGATCGGGATGACGCTCAATCTCCACGCGATCGCCGAGCGACCGATGTTCGTGGCGTCGATGGCGGTGGCGCTGATCGCGACCAAGACGCTGGTGATCTTCCTGATCGGGCTGGGGTTCAGGATGAACTGGCGCGGCGCGCTGGCGCTCGGGCTGCTGCTGAGCCAGGGCGGCGAATTCGGGTTCGTGCTCTTCGCGGCGGCGCAATCGGGCTATCTGATCGACCCAGAGGCGGCGAGCCTGTTCGGCGCGATCGTGACGCTGTCGATGGCGACGACGCCGTTCCTGATGACCGTCACCGCGCGGTTCCGTGCGCAACCGATCGACTCGCACGGCGATCGCGACGGCCCCAAAGCAGATGGCGCGAATGCGCTGATCGTTGGGTACGGGCGGTTCGGGCAGACGGTTGGGCAGATGCTGCTCGCGAGTGATATCCCGGTGACGCTGATCGACACCGACATCGAGATGATCGATATCGCGGGCGAGTTCGGCGCGAAGGTCTATTATGGCGACGGCACCCGGCTCGACCTGCTGCGCCAGGCGGGCGCGGCGGAGGCCGAACTGATCATGTTCTGCATCGATGGCGACCAGATTACCGCCGACATCCTCGAAAGCGTCAAGGAGGCGTTCCCCCATGCCGCGATCTATGTCCGCGCCTATGATCGGCGCGCACTCGTAAAGCTCAAGAACGGCCCGGCCAATTTCATCGTCCGCGAGCTGCTCGAATCGGCGGTCAAGATGGCGCGGCTGGCGATGGAGCAACTCGGCCTCGACGGCACCGCGATCGACCGGGCGGAGGACATGTACCGATCGAAGGACAAGGAACGACTGCGCATCCAGGTCGAGGCGGGCGACATCCGCGCGGCGCGCGCCGACACCGCCGAACAGGTGCCGTGGGGGACCGACCGATGAACTGGCTGGCGGTGATCGCGGCGCTGTCGGGCGCGCTGGCGGTGGGCGCGGGCGCGTTTGGCGCGCATGGCGCGAGCGGCGCGGCGGCGGAGTGGCTCAAGACCGGGGGGCAATATCAGCTGATCCACGCGGTCGCGGCGCTGGTGGCGATCAAAATGGAGGCGCGCGGGCCAGCGTGGCTGTTCGTCGTCGGCGCTGCGATTTTCGCGATCTCGCTTTACCTGATGGTGATCGGTGCGCCGCGCTGGTTCGGGGCGATCACGCCGGTCGGGGGGACGCTGCTGATCGCTGGCTGGCTGTGGCTCGCGTGGATCGGAATGCGCGGTTAGCGCTTTCGTCGGCATGCATCCGAGCAATAGACGACGCTGTCCCAATCGCGCGCCCATTTCTTGCGCCACGCGAAGGGACGCTCGCATACCGGACAGATTTTAGTCGGGAGATTATGCTTGTCGATGCCGTTGGGCATCAGCGCGACTGGTCATTGGCTGGTTGGGCATCGAGGAAGCGTTCGACGTCGGCGAGATCGACGGTCCGGTCAAGAAACGTCCGCCCGATCCCGCGCGCAAGCAGAAAGGGGAGGGTACCCGCGGTCCTCTTCTTGTCGTGGCGCATGTGCTCCACGAGCAGCGCGCCGTTAGCGCTGATCCCCGCGGCAATCAGGCCGTCGGGCAGGCCGACCGAGGTGAGATGCGTGGCGACGCGATTGGCATCCTCTTGTGGGCACAGGCCTAATCGCGCGGAATAGGCGAAGGCGAGCGCGCAGCCCGCGGCGACCGCCTCGCCGTGGATCAGGCGGCCCGAATAATTCGCTTCCGCTTCGAGCGCGTGGCCGAAGGTGTGACCGAGGTTGAGGAGCGCGCGCTGCCCGGTGGTTTCATGCTCGTCGGCAGCGACGATCCGCGCCTTGGCGGCGACCGCGTGACCGATCGCGTGGGTGCGCGCGGCGAGGTCGCCTGCTAGCAACGTCGCGCCGTTGGCCTCGCACCATGCGAAGAACTCGGGGTCGTCGATCAGCCCGTATTTGACGACCTCCGCATAGCCCGCGCGCAGTTCGCGGTGCGGCAGGGTGTCGAGCACGGTCGGGTCGATCAGCACCAGCACCGGCTGGTGGAATGCGCCGATCAGGTTTTTGCCCGCGCGGGTGTTGATCGCAGTCTTGCCGCCGACCGAACTGTCGACCTGCGCGAGCAATGTCGTAGGCACTTGGATGAAGCGGCACCCGCGCTTCAGGATCGATGCGGCGAACCCGACGAGATCGCCGATCACCCCGCCGCCGAGCGCGACGACGTGGTCGTTGCGCTCGATCCCAAGGTCGAGCAGAAAATCGCAGACCGCCTGGAGCTGCGACCAGTTCTTGGTCGCCTCGCCCGGCGGCAGGACTAACACCTCGCTCGCGATCCCCGCGGCGTCGAGCGACCCGCGCAGCGTCGCTAGGTGGACGCGGACATGCTCGTCGCACACGATCGCGACGCGGCGTCCACCCGCGAGCGGCGCGATCGCATCGCCCGCGCGGGATAACAGCCCCGGTTCGATCAGGATTGGATAGGCCCTGGCGCCCAGCTCCACGGTGATGGTCGTCATCGGGATCGTCGTCATCGGGATTGTTGTCATCGGCCGAGCGCCTTCAGGATCGCGGTGACGGTCGCCTCGTGCGGAGCCTGTTGGCTCGCGACGTGGATCGGGGCGAGCGCGTAGATCGGGTTGCGGACTTTGGCGAGATCGATCAGCACGTCGTGTGCGTTCTTGCCGCGGAGCAGCGGGCGGGTATCGCGGCGGCTGACGCGCTCTGCCAGGACGCCCGCTGGCGCATCGAGCCAGATCGCGGTCGCGTCGGCGAGGATCAGTGCGCGGGTCGCGTCGTTGATGAATGCGCCACCGCCGGTCGCGATTACCTTGGGCCGGCCATCCATCAACCGCGCGATCACGCGGCGTTCGCCGTCGCGAAACTGCGCTTCGCCATAGCGTTCGAAGATATCGGCGATCGTCATCCCCGCCGCCTCCTCAATCGCGTGATCGGCATCGACGAAGGGCAGCCGCAGCCGCGCGGCGAGGCGCCGCCCGACGGTGGACTTGCCGACCCCCATCAGCCCGACGAGCACGATCGGCCGCTCGATCGTCGATGATTGGGGGTTGGCGCTTTGCAACATGGGTAGGCGCGCTATACAGCCCGGGCGCACCGCGGGCAAAAGCCCGCACCGGTTGATTGTACAAGGGTTGCCATGTCCCGCTTTGCCGTTTCGGTCGTTATCGTTCTCGTTATCCTGATCGGGGGGCTGTTCTTCCTGGCGGGCCGCGATTCGGAGCGGCCCCAGACCCAAGTCGAAAAGGCCGTCTCGCTTGAAAATCTCAGCTAGGCTGCGCATCGGCGTGGCCGCAGCGGCGATCGCCGTTGCGGCGCTGTCGGCGCTGGCTCCGGCGATCGGCCAGGATAAACCCGAATCGATTCTGCCTCCAGGCTTCGGGGAACCGGCGCCGCCGCCCCCGCCGCGTCCCGCTGTTATCGCACGACCGACGGCCGCAGCGCCGGGACCTCCCTCCGGGCCTGCGGCGCCGACGACCCAGCCGCTCCCGTCAGCACCAAACGACGCGGCCCCCACGCCGACGCCGACTCCCAGCGAATCACCTACTCCTGAACCGATCGATCCTGCGCTGCTGGCGCAATATGAGATGCCGGTTGCGGCCCGCCGATCGCTTGCGATCGTGGGTCCCGCGGGGCCGCGCGAGGGTGGGATGCGCGCCGATGCCTTCGGGACTGCCGACGGCCGGTTCCTCGAGGCGCTGATGCGCCGCACCGCCGCGCCGCTGCCGTCGCGCTGGCTGTCGATCTTGCTCCGACGCGCGCTGGTGTCTTCGCTCACGACCCCACCGAACGTGGATGCCGCCGATTTTGCCGCCGAGCGCGCGTGGCTGCTGCTGCGGATGGGGGAATCAGTCGCCGGGCGCGCCGTCGTCCAGGGCGTCGATACCGCCAACTACACCCCCAAGCTGTTCGAGGTCGCGATGAACAGCGCGCTCGCGAACGGTGATCCTGCCGAACTGTGCCCGCTGCTGCCTGAGGGAATCGGGGCGACCCACGAACGCGGATGGTCGCTGGCGCAGTCGATGTGCGCGGCGCTGTCGGGCAATCCTAACGAGGCGAAGGCAGGGATTACTCAGGCGCGGCGGCGCGGGTTAGCGACGGGGATCGATCTCCAACTCGCCCAGAAGGTCGTCGGAGCCGGTCCGAATGGCGGGCAGGCCGTGACGATCGAATGGGCCGGGATCGACGCGCTCACCATCTGGCGGTTCGGGCTGGCGATCGCAACCGGGGTGACGATCCCTGGATCACTGCTGTCGTCGACCGGGCGGCAGGCGACCTACTGGTACGCGCTCGCGCCGAGCATCCCGCCTGCGGCAAAGATCACGGCCGTCGAGGCGGCGGCAGGGCAGGGCGTGCTGTCGTCAAGCGCGCTGGTCGACTTCTACGGTGGCCTCGATGAAGATGACGATTCGCCGCGCGAGGCTAGCGCTACCGCGCAAGACCTGCGCGCCGCGTATACCGCGACGACGGGGGATGCCCGCTATGCCGCGCTGCGCCAGATCTGGGGGCCGGCCGCTTCGCCCATACCCTATGCCAAGCTCGTACTGACCGCGCGGGCGGCAGCGCGGGTTCCACTGGGCACCAAGGTCGACGATTATCGCGCGCTGATCGGATCGATGCTGACCGCAGGACTCGATCGAAGCGCGGCGCGGTGGCGCGATGTCGTGCCGCAGGGGAGCGATGCCTGGGCGATGATCGTGCTGGCCGATCCCGATGCGCGTGGGCGGCTGAGCTATGGCAACCTTTCCTCCTATTCGGGCGAGGGCGATGCGCAGTTGAAGCAGCGGTTGCTATTCGCGGGATTGGCGGGGCTCGGGCGCTTGGACCAGCAAGATGTCGAACGCGCCGCGAAGTCACTCGATGTCCGGATCGGCACCGAGAATAGCTGGACCCGCGCGCTTGATCGCGCGGCGGCGGAAAACCAGCCGGGCACAGTGGCATTGCTCGCCGCGATCGGGATGCAGACGCCGGCCTGGCAGGGGGTACCGCCCGCGATGCTGTACCGGATCGTTGCCGCGCTGCGCGCGGTGGGGCTGGACGGCGAGGCGCGAATGATCGCCGCTGAGGCGATCGCGAGAGCGTGACGGACATCCGGACCGTCGGCGGCGACACCGCGCTGATCGACCGGTTCTGCGAAATGCTGACCGCGGAAGCAGGGGCGGCGGCGAACACCGTTTTGGCATATCGCAGCGATCTGATGCTCGCCTCGGTCGATCGCGGTGGCGGACTGGCGGAGGCCGGCACCGAGGCGCTCGCCGCGGTCGCGCATGGCTGGCGTGCGCTGGCGCGCTCGACGGTCGCGCGCAAATCTGCGGCGTTGCGGCGGTTCTTCGCATTCCTGGCGGATGAGGGATTGCGCGCCGACGATCCTGGCGGAGCGTTGCCGCGACCGGGCACGGGGCGGTCGCTGCCCAAGATATTGAGCCATGCCGATATCGACCGGCTGTTCGCGACGCTGGCGGTTCGGCTGGCGCGAGAGCCGCTAGATCCGCGCAACTTGCGGCTCGCAGCGTTGATCGAACTCCTTTATGGGTCGGGATTGCGCGCGAGCGAACTGGTATCGCTACCACGCAACGCGATCGCGCCCGATCGCCCGTTTCTGATCCTCAAGGGTAAGGGCGGGCGCGAGCGGATGGTGCCGATCAGCGACCCCGCGCGCGCCGCCGTGGCGCGGTGGCGCAACCATGTCGGCACGGATCGCGCGTGGCTGTTTCCGTCCGGCAAGACGTATCTATCGCGAGTCCGCCTTCATCAACTCGTCAAGACACTTGCGGCGGACGCCGGCATCCCTCCCGACCGGGTGAGCCCGCATGTGCTCCGCCACGCCTTCGCAACTCACTTGCTTGAGGGGGGCGCGGACCTGCGCGCACTTCAGACGATGCTGGGTCATGCTGATATCGCGACGACCGAAATCTATACCCACGTCGACGCCGCGCGGCTGGTCGAGCTGGTCAATTCGCGCCACCCGCTGACCGATGTAGCGCGGCGACGGCGCGCGTTGACCTGACGCACGCGCACGCCTACCCGCCGTCGATGCCAAGTTTCCTCGATTTCGAAAAGCCGATCGCCGAGCTTCAGGGGCGGATCGACGAACTGCGCGAGACCGCGGCAGAGGGCGCGGTCAACATCGATGCCGATGTCGCCCGGCTCCAGGCGAAGTCCGACAAGCTGTTGCGCGATACCTTCGCTAAGCTGACGCCGTGGCAGAAGACGCAGATCGCGCGCCATCCCGAACGCCCGCATTTCGAGGATTATGTCGCGGGGCTGTTCGACGAATTCGTGGCGTTGGCCGGGGATCGCGCGTTCGCCGACGACAAGGCGATCCTGGGCGGCTTCGCGACGTTCCGCGGGACCAAGCTGATCGTGATCGGACACGAAAAGGGCGAGGATACCGCGAGTCGGCTCCGCCACAATTTCGGGATGGGCAAACCCGAGGGGTATCGCAAGGTCGTCCGCCTGGTCGAACTCGCTGACCGGTTCGCGCTGCCGATCGTCACGCTGGTCGATACCTCTGGCGCGTTCCCCGGCATCCAGGCCGAAGAGCGCGGGCAGGCCGAGGCGATCGCGCGCTCGACCGCGGCGTGCCTTGCCGCAGGCGTGCCGGTCGTCGCGGCGATCGTCGGCGAAGGTGGATCGGGCGGTGCCGTCGCGCTCGCGGCGGGCAACCGCGTGCTGATGTTCGAACATGCGGTCTATTCGGTGATCAGCCCCGAAGGGTGCGCGTCGATCCTGTGGCGCACCGCCGACAAGGCCCCCGACGCCGCCGAAGCGATGAAGGTCACCGCGCAGGATTTGAAGGGATTGGGCGTGATCGACACGATCGTCGCCGAGCCGCTCGGCGGCGCGCACCGCGATCCCGACGCGGCGATCCGGCTGCTGGGCGATGCGATCGACGCGGCGCTCGGTGAATTGCGCGGTGCCGACGCCGAGACGCTGCGTCGCGGCCGCCGCGAGAAATTCCTCGCGATGGGAAGGCCCTGACTCCGCGCGAACGACGCCACACGCAAAACGGGCGACGAAGGCTGTTGCCCCGCCGCCCGATCGCTCGATCGTCGTTTCGCCGCTATTACGTGGCGGTCATGTTCGACGAGACGTTGTTGAATGTGGTCTTGAGCTTGTTGCCCAGGCCCTGCATCGCGGCGATGGCGGCGACGGCGATCAGCGCGGCGATCAGGCCGTACTCGATGGCGGTGGCGCCCTTATTGCTCTTGATGAACTTGCGAATGGTCTGCATTCCGGTCTCCATGGTTCGATGGCTTCAGTCACCCGGCTGACCCGGATGTCCGGAACAGCAGTCTGCAAATTAAGCGGGGTAGGTTTAAAAAGGTTTAAGCGGCACACAAATTTTCTGGGGTGTCAGTTGGCGTTCACGACCTTGGTGCTGACCCCGTTCCACATTTCGGTGGTCACGTCGGCGAGCCCGTGGAGCGAGACCACCATGATGATCACGATGCATGCGACGATCAGACCATATTCGACCGCGGTCGCCGCGCGCGCATCGCGGAGCAGGCGAACCATCGCGACCAGCGGTCGACGGACAAGAGACATCCACATCACCGATGCGATAGCGCAGGAGGGTTAACGTTTGGTCGATGGCGTATCCGTTTCGGTCGTGTTGCTGCCGGTGGTCGCGGTTGCACTGGTGGCAGCGGATGGGCGAGTTCTGCTGGCAAAACGGCCGGCGGGGTCACCCCATGGCGGGTTGTGGGAATTTCCAGGCGGCAAGATCGATTCCGGCGAACGGCCCGAGGCCGGGCTGGTGCGCGAAGCGCGGGAAGAACTGGGCATCGAGATCGCAGTGAGCGATTTATCGCCGATCGGCTTTGCGAGCGTCGCGGACGCGGATCGACACTTGCTGCTCCTGCTCTATCGGGCTGATCGATGGCTAGGGGAGCCGACGGCGCTGGCGGCGGATACGGTAGTTTGGACGAGCGTGGACGCAATGCGCGCGCTGGCGATGCCCCCAGCCGACCAATTCCTGCTTGAGGCGCTAGCGCAATCCTTGGGCTGATCTCAGCCGACTCTCCGCGTCGGACCCGTAGCGACCGGGATTAATCACGGCGGATCAGATCCAATCCACCTTGGGTTCATGATTGTCCGGTATGACGGAGGTGGCCGGGCAGCGAGCGCGATTTGGAAGCTCCCGTTCCCTGCCCGGCCGACGGCGAGGGGTGCTGGGGCGCTCAGATTGTAGAAGACCTCCCTAGTCGATGAGAGTTCACAGAACCGATGATCACGTCGACGCGTCGAGCGCCCAAACGGCAAACGCCCGGACCGTCACCGATCCGGGCGCCTGCGTGACGATCAAAAATCGTCAGCCCCCTTGTCGCCGCCGGTCCGCGCGTGGTCGCTGCGTTACCCTTGGCAATTTCCCCGAACCACGGCCGTCTTCGCCTGCGCTCCAGTACGTCGGTGCTAGGGAACCGACCCGCGATTGTCACCAGCGATGTAGCTCAGAAGGGACGATTGCGCCGACGGTGTGTCGATTTCGCCACATCGCACCAGCCGGTGGCGGAAAGCGCGGCGATTGCCTCTCGCCCCATCGCACACTAGACGCCCGTCGATGATCCTCTCGCGCTATGAACGGATGATAGCCCGCCGCTATCTGCTGCCCGGCAAGGGTGAAGCGTTTATCTTTCTCGTCGCCTCGATCAGCCTCGTCGCGGTGATGCTGGGGGTCGCCGCGTTGGTGATCGTGATGAGCGTGATGAACGGTTTTCGCGCCGATCTGTTCGACAAGATCGTCGGGTTGAACGGCCATGCGGTCATCCAAGGAGTCGGGGGGCGACTGCCTGACTGGCGCGACATCGTGGCGGAAGCGCGGGCGACCCCGGGGGTTACCAGCGCGGTACCGTTGATCGAGCAGCCACTCGCCGCAACCTATAACGGACGCGCTGAAGCGGTGCTGGTCCGCGGCATGCGCGCCACCGATATTCGCACCAACAGTTCCATCCGATCGAAGGTGCTGATGGGTAGCCTCGACAGCATAACGCCCGGCAGCAAGCGGATTGCGATCGGGAGCCGCCTCGCCGAGGCGCTGGGCGCACAAGTCGGTAGCGATATCTCGCTGTTCAGTCCTCAGGGGCAGACGACGCCGTTCGGCACAGTGCCACGGATCATTAGCTACACCGTCGGGGCGATTTTCGAGATCGGGGTCTATGATTACGACAAATCCTATATCGTGATGCCGATCGAGGATGCGCAGACGCTGCTGCTGATGGGCGATGCCGCGGGAATGGTTGAAATCCAGACGGTCGATCCCGATCGGGTCGGCGAAATCCTTGCGCCGCTCGCAAGGAAGATCGGGGGTGGTGCGGTGATCCAGGATTGGCGGACCATGAACGCGCAGTTATTCGAAGCGCTCGCGGTCGAGCGGGTCGCGATGTTTACGGTGCTATCGATCATCATCTTGGTCGCGGTGTTCAATATCCTCTCCAGCCTGATCATGCTCGTCCGCGCTAAGACTCGTGACATCGCTATCCTGCGCACGATGGGGGCAAGCAGGAGCGGGCTGATGCGGATTTTCATGCTGGTTGGGACGATCATCGGGGCGCTCGGCACCCTCGCTGGGCTCGTCCTGGGTTTCGTGTTTCTCTTTTATCGCCAGGGCGTGGTGAACTTCGTCCAACTCGTGACCGGGCAGAATTTGTGGGATCCCTCGATCCGCTATCTCACCGAATTGCCTTCGAAGCCCGATCCGTTCGAAATCACGGTCATCGCACTCATGGCGCTGGTGTTCAGTTTCCTCGCGACGCTCTACCCCGCGTGGAAGGCAGCAAGCACCGATCCCGTCCAGGTACTGCGCTATGAATAACGCGGTCCTCCATGTGACCGGTCTGACGCGAAATTTTACGCAGGGCGATGTAACCATCGAGGTGCTGCGCGGCATCGATCTGGCGGTCGCGCCGGGCGAGATCGTCGCGCTGCTTGGCACGTCGGGATCGGGCAAATCGACGCTGCTCCAGGCGGTCGGGCTGCTCGAGGGCGGGTTCGAGGGATCGATCCGGATCGCGGGCGAAGAGGCGGCGAAGCTCGACGCGCTTGGTCGCACCGCGGTGCGCCGCGATCAACTCGGCTTCGTCTATCAGTTCCACCATCTGCTCCCCGATTTCAACGCGACCGAGAATGTCGTGCTGCCGCAACTGATCCACGGTGCCGAGCGCGCTGCGGCGGACGCGCGCGCCGCCGCGCTGTTGACCGCACTGGGACTCGGCCACCGGTTGACGCACCGCCCCAGCCAGTTGTCAGGCGGCGAACAGCAACGTGTCGCGGTGGCGCGCGCGCTCGCCAACCAGCCCGCGCTGGTGCTCGCAGACGAACCGACCGGCAATCTCGACGAGCATACCGCCGATATCGTCCTCGGCGAATTCCTCCGACTGGTCCGCGGCGAAGGATCGGCGGCGCTGGTCGCGACGCACAATGAGCGGATGGCCGCCAAAATGGACCGGGTCGTGAGGTTGCACGAGGGGAGGTTAGCGTGATCATGTTCCCCGCGGCGATGGCTGTTGCCACGGCGTGCCAGCTTCCTGCCGGGTGGGATGCGGTCGAGGCGCGGCATACGCCCTATGTCGTGTTCGGTGAGGTTCACGGTTCGTCCGAAGCGCCGGATTTCGTCGGCGAGACGGCCTGCGCGCTGGCCAGGCGAGGCGACCGGATATTGGTCGCGATCGAGCAGCGCGGCAGCGAAAGCGAGGCGCTGCAACGCGTCTGGCGGTTGCCGCATCCGGGCTTCACCGCGGCGCTGCGGGCGCTGCCGATGTGGGCGGGGCGCAACGATGGTGTCGGCAGCGAAGCGATGTTCGCACTGCTTGTCCGCCTGCACGCGCTCAGCGCGTCCGGCAAGCGGATCGATATCGTCGCGTTCGATGGTCCCAAGGACGATGCGCAGCGGGCGCGGTTCGGGGGTCTCCCCGGGCAGGGGGTGCGCGAAGCATCTCAAGCGGCGAATATTCGGACTGCCGCGTCGTTGGCGCGATATGATCGTGTGCTTGTCCTGACCGGGAACGCGCATGCACGATTGCTGCCCGTCCGCTTTGGCCAATCTACCTATGATGCGATGGCGATGCACTTGGCATCGCGCGGGCAGATCACCTCGCTCGACTTGCGGGCCGATGCCGGCACGAGTTGGAACTGCCAGATGAGCGGACGCCCGGAGCCGGGCAAGCCCATCGATGCCTCGCAGATCAAGTGTGAGCCCTTCCCCTATTCGGGGAGTAATTCACCGGGGGGCAAACCGCGGATCGTTTTAGGAGCCACTGACGAACGGATCAGGTTTGATCCGGCCTATGACGGCTTTTTTTTCGTCGGCCGCGTCACCGCGTCGCCGCCTTTAGTACGATGAACAACTGGCGGACGACGCCGACGCTGGTGGGGAGGCACGTCACATTGCGTCCGCTGGATCGTTCCGATCGCGACGCCATCGTTGCCGCATTCGCGACGGGCCTAGAAGGCGTATTCGCGACGATCGTACCCGACGAGGCGACCATCGACGGTTGGTACGACCGGATCGAGGCTGAGCGCGCGGCAAGGCGGGCGATGCCGTTTACGGTGCTCGATGCGGCGGGGGAAGTTGCGGGGGTGACGCGGTTCATGCGGATGAGCGAGGCGCATCGTCGCGTCGAGATCGGCGGCACCGTCTGTGCTAGACGCGTCCAGCGCACCGGGCTGAATACCGAGGCGAAGCGGCTGTTGCTCGCGCATGCGTTCGATACGCTCGGCTGCCAGTGCGTCCAGTTGCGGACCAGCTGGTTCAACCGCCCGTCGCGCGCGGCGATCGAGCGGCTGGGCGCGCGGCTCGACGGCGTGCTGCGCGGGCATATGGTGACCGCGGACGGATCGATCCGCGATACCGTCGTCTATTCGATTCTGGCGCACGAATGGCCCGGCGTGCGGCTCAACCTCGATACTCAATTGGCGCGCCACGAAGGAGCATCGTCATGACCGCGATCACCGACCTCTTCGTCACGGCCGCCGACGGGACGCCGACGCCGCTCGATACCTATCGCGGCAAGGTGCTGCTGGTCGTCAACACCGCGTCGAAATGCGGCTTCACCCCGCAATATGAGGGGCTCGAAGCGCTCCACCGCGATTATCGGGATCGAGGATTCGAGGTGCTGGGCTTCCCGTGCAACCAGTTCGGGCATCAGGAGCCGGGGAATGCCGCGGAGATCGCGAATTTCTGCACGCTGACCTATGATGTCACCTTCCCGATGTTCGCCAAGATCGATGTCAACGGCGGCGACGCCGATCCGTTGTTCGAACGGCTGAAGCAGGATGCGCCGGGGCTGATGGGGTCGAAGGCGATCAAGTGGAACTTCACCAAGTTCCTGGTCGATCGAAACGGAACCACCGTCCGCCGCTACGCGCCGACGACCAAGCCAGCCGAGATCAGGGCCGATATCGAAGCGCTGCTCTAGCGTGCCCTGTCGCGACGCGTGACGCACGGGTGCGGTTAGGGTAGGGGGCCGCGATGTCCCGCCTTCCCACCGTCGCGATCGTCGGCCGCCCCAACGTCGGCAAGTCGACGCTGTTCAACCGTCTCGTCGGCAAGAAGCTCGCGCTGGTCGACGATCGGCCGGGTGTGACGCGCGATCGGCGCGAGGGCGATGCGAGCCTGATCGGCCTCGATTTCCGCGTGATTGATACCGCGGGCTACGAAGATCACGACGCGCAGTCGCTCCCCGGTCGGATGCGGATGCAAACTGAGGCGGCGGTGGCGCAGGCCGACGTCGCGTTGTTCCTGTTTGATTCGCGTGCCGGGATCGTCCCGCTCGACGAGGAAATCGCGCGATGGCTTCGCGCGTCGACGACCCCGGTCGTGCTCGTCGCGAACAAAGCGGAGGGACGGTCAGGAGATCAGGGCATCCTGGAATCGCTAAGTCTTGGCTTTGGCGATCCGGTGCAAATGTCCGCCGAACATGGCGAGGGCGTCGGCGATCTGTTCGAGGCGCTGCTACCGCTGCTCGACAAGATCGAGGACGAGATAGTCGACGACGACGAGGACGAAGACCGGCTCGACGGCCCGTTGAAGCTTGCAATCGTCGGGCGACCCAACGCGGGCAAATCGACGCTGGTCAACCGGATGCTCGGCGAAGATCGGATGATCACCGGTCCCGAGGCGGGGATCACTCGCGATTCGATCGCGATCGACTGGCTGTGGGAACCCGCGGGCGGCGAACCGCGCCAAGTGCGGCTGATCGACACCGCAGGGATGCGCAAGCGCGCCAAGGTTCAGGACAAGTTGGAGAAGCTGTCGGTCGCCGATGCGCTCCACGCGGTCGATTTCGCCGAAGTCGTGGTGCTGCTGCTCGACGCGACGCTGGGTCTGGAGGCGCAGGACCTGCGGATCGCGGACAAGGTGCTTGAGGAAGGGCGCGCGCTCGTAATCGCGCTCAACAAATGGGACGTCGCCGAGAACGCCTCGTCGTTGTTCAACGGCGTCAAGCGCGCGCTTGAGGACGGCCTGTCGCAGGTCAAGGGGGTCACCGTGATGACCGTGTCGGGGGCGACCGGAAAGGGCATCGATCAACTGATCCAAGCCGCATTCGATACTCGCGAGGCGTGGTCGAAACGGGTCGGGACGGGCGAACTCAACCGCTGGTTCGAACGCGCCATCAAGGCCAACCCTCCGCCCGCACCGGGGGGCAGGCGGATCAAGATGCGCTACGTCACCCAAGTCAAGACGCGCCCGCCGAGCTTTGTGATCTTCGGGACAAGGGTCGATCAACTGCCCGCCAGTTACGAGCGTTACTTGGTCAATTCGATGCGCAAGGAACTGGGATTTGGCGCGGTGCCGATCCGCTTAAGCCTGCGCGCACCGAAAAATCCGTTCGATCCCTAAATCTAGGCAATATTTGCAACTCGTTATTTACCCTTCGGGTCCAATAGGCTTCTCATAGAGATTATCGGATAGTCGCAGCACGACCGCGGGGAGACCACAGTGTCATTTGAAGGCAGCACGTTGGTAGATTGGACCGCCTACGCGCAGACGCGAAGCGAGTTGGGCGCGGGGTTCGTGCGGATCCTGGGATATTTTCGTGAGGATGGCGTGAAATCGGTGGCCGCGATCGAGACCGCGATGCGCAATCACAGTGCGGCCGGAATGGTGATACCGGCGCACACGTTGAAGGGGGAGGCGCGCCAATTCGGTGCCGAGCCGCTTGCTGATCTAGCCGAAGCAATTGAGATCAGCGCACGCGATGCGGTTGAGCTGCAGGACAGTTGCGACGACGCGCTGGTCCACGTCGCCAAGCTGCGCGCGCTCTTCGATGAGACGTTGCTGCTGCTCGAGCGTGAGGCGAGCCCGCTCTTGGCGCGCAAGCCGACCGGCGGGTTCGGTCGACGGAGCGACTAGACCGCATCGGTTCGTACAGGTTGCAGTCGGCCGCGGACGACCGACCGTTATGCCCATTCCGACGGACCCTACCGATACCCGCTGAACCCTCGCCGGTTAAAAACCCTTATGCCATGGCTGCGTCGCTGCCCATCAGCATCGGGAAAAACCCCTCGTGCGCGGCGCGCAGCGCGTCGAGGCTGACCGCATAATCCGCCTTGGGCAGTTCGAAGATCAGCCGCTTGCCGCCGGTGCGCCCCATCGGCTCGGCCTCGACCCCGGCATCGCTGGCGGCGTGGAGGAAATCGAGTAGCGCATGGTCGTAGACGGTGACGAGGTAGACGCCCTGATCTTCGGCAAAGAACGCAGCAGCCCCCTCATGCGGCTGCTTGCGATCTATCATCGCGCCGATATTGCCCGCGAGCGCCATTTCGGCGAGCGCCACCGCGACTCCACCGTCGGACACGTCGTGGACCGCGGTCAGCTGCCCCGCAGCTATCCCCGCGCGGATCACGTCTCCGGCCTTGCGTTCGAGGTTCAAGTCGACCCGCGGCGGCGGTCCAGCATCATGCTGCTCGCGACCATGGCATTCGCGGAGCCATAGCGATTGGCCGAGGTCACCGCGACGGGTACCGACGACGAGGATGATGTCGCCCGCCTCCTTGAACGCGATCGTGGCATTCTTGCGCCAGTCCGCCAGCAACCCGATTGCGCCGATCGCCGGCGTGGGCAGGATCGCCGATCCGCCGCCTGTGGCCTTCGATTCGTTGTAGAGACTGACGTTCCCGCTCACGATCGGGAAGTCGAGCGCGATGCACGCTTCGCTCATCCCCTCCAAGCAGCCGACGATTTGCCCCATAACCTCGGGCCGCTGCGGGTTGGCGAAGTTGAGGCAATTGGTCACCGCCAGCGGGGTCGATCCGACCGCGGTCAGATTGCGCCAGGCCTCGGCGACCGCCTGCTTGCCGCCCTCGACGGGATCGGCATAACAATAGCGCGGGGTGCAATCGGTCGTCATCGCGATGGCCTTGCCACCTTCTTGACCGGCTGGGCCGTGCACCCGCACCACCGCGGCGTCCCCGCCGGGGCGTTGCACCGTGTCGGCACCCACCATCGAATCATATTGTTCCCAGATCCACCGCCGCGACGCGATATCGGGGGAGGCCATCAGCGTCAGCAGGTCCGCGGCGATGTCCGTGCTCTCGGGCACGTTCACCAACGCTTTAGCAGGCGGCGTCGGCGTATGGGGTCGGTCGTAGAGCGGCGCATCATCCGCCAGCGGGCCGAGCGGAATATCGCACACCGTCTCACCCTTGAAGGTCAGCAGCATCCGCCCGGTATCGGTCACGCGACCGATCACCGCGAAATCGAGCTGCCACTTCCGGAAGATCGCCTCCGCCTCCGCCTCGCGACCGGGCTTTAGCACCATCAGCATGCGCTCCTGCGATTCGGAGAGCATCATTTCGTACGGCGTCATGCCGGTTTCGCGCTGCGGCACATTGTCCATGACGAGTTCGATGCCGACCCCGCCCTTCGACGCCATCTCGACGCTGGACGACGTCAGCCCCGCCGCGCCCATGTCCTGGATCGCGACGATCATGTCGGTTGCCATCAATTCGAGGCACGCCTCGATCAGCAGCTTCTCGGTGAAGGGATCGCCGACCTGGACGGTGGGGCGCTTGGCGTCGGCGTCGTCACCGAAATCCGCGCTTGCCATCGTCGCGCCATGGATGCCGTCGCGTCCGGTCTTGCTGCCGACATAGACGATCGAATTGCCGATGCCGCTGGCGGCGGAATAGAAGATCCTGTTCTGGTCCGCGATGCCGACGGTCATCGCGTTGACGAGGATGTTGCCGTCATACGCCGAGTGGAAATTCACCTCGCCACCGACGGTCGGCACCCCGACGCAATTGCCATAGCCGCCGATGCCGTGGACGACGCCTGCGACGAGGTGGCGGGTTTTGGGATGATCGGGCGAGCCGAAGCGCAGCGCGTTCATGTTCGCGATCGGCCGCGCGCCCATCGTGAACACGTCGCGCAAGATACCGCCGACGCCGGTCGCCGCGCCCTGGTAGGGTTCGATGTACGAGGGATGGTTGTGGCTCTCCATCTTGAAGATCGCCGCCTGACCGTCGCCGATGTCGACCACGCCGGCGTTCTCGCCGGGGCCGCAGATCACCTGCGGGCCGGTAGTGGGAAGCTTCTTGAGGTGGATGCGGCTGGATTTGTACGAGCAATGCTCCGACCACATTACCGAAAAAATACCGAGTTCGAGCAGGTTGGGCGCGCGGCCCATCGCGTGGACGACGCGGTCGTATTCGTCAGGGCTAAGGCCGTGATCGGCGACGATCTGGGGGGTGATCTCGGTCATGCCGCGGGCTTTAGCGAGCCGCGACGATCGAGGCCAGCATCTCGATCAGCGCCCAGGCCGTAAGCCCGGGCGCTGTGAGCACGGGATCAGCGCTTGTCGGTGATCGTAATTCCCTGCGCGGCCCAATCGCTGCTCGTCTTGCATTCTTCCGGAACCAGCCGACTGCCGGTGATCGGCGTGGCACGGCGATCACGGAGGCAATAGCGCCCGCGCTTTTCGTCATAGCGAACCCGATAGGATGAGGGGGCGGGCTTGGCGGCGGGCAGAACGGCGTCCGGGGCGGGCGCACTCAGGGCGAGCAGCGCGATGGTGATGATCATGGTATCCTCCTGGATCGAATACAGGCTGCTGCCTGCGTCCGAGCCAATGCAGGATGTGTGCCAGTGAGCTAAGTCACTGATACACCTAGATCGGTAGATTTATCGCTGAGCTTCGTGCGCCGATAGCTGGTGAAATTCGCCACTTCATAGGCGATTATTCGTAAGGCGGCTGGGTGTATCCCACCGGACTCGCGGTGAAGATCTCGCAGCCGTCGGCGGTGATCCCGATCGAATGTTCGAATTGCGCCGACAGCGAGCGGTCACGCGTCACCGCGGTCCAACCGTCGTCGAGCAGCTTCACGTCGGGGCGGCCGATGTTGATCATCGGTTCGATCGTGAAGATCATGCCGGGCTTGAGTTCGGGGCCGGTGCCGGGTTTGCCGACGTGGACGACTTCGGGCGCGTCGTGGAACAGGCGGCCGAGCCCGTGTCCGCAGAAATCGCGGACCACGCCGTATCGATGGCGTTCAGCGTAGCGCTGGATCGCGTGCGCGACGTCGCCCATCGTGTTGCCGGGCCTGGCCTGCTCGATCCCGAGCATCAGGCATTCGTAGGTCACCTCGACCAGCCGCCGGGCCTTGAGCGGGACGTCGCCGATCAGGTACATCCGGCTGGTGTCGCCGTGCCAGCCATCGAGGATCGGGGTGACGTCGACGTTGACGATGTCGCCCGATTTGAGCGTCTTTTCGCTCGGGATGCCGTGGCAGACGACGTGGTTGATCGAGATGCAGGTCGAATGGGTATAGCCGCGATAGCCCAGCGTCGCGGGCACCCCGCCCGCGGTGGTGATGAAGTCGTAGATCAGCCGATCGATCTCCGCGGTCGTCACGCCGGGCACCATGTGCGGGACGAGCATGTCGAGCGTTTCGGCAGCGAGCCTGCCCGCCTTGTGCATGCCGGCGAAGGCGAGCGGGCCGTGAAGCTTGATCGCGCCGGTCCGCCCCTCGGGCGTGTCGGCGGAGACGGTGAGGTAATCGGTCATGCCCCCCGATATAGCGTGACGCGCGCGGTTTTGCGAGGCTATGGCAAGGCATGACCGATGCAAAGACCGGGGAGCGTATCTGGACCGCCGCGCTGGTCGTGATCGGCGATGAAATCCTGTCGGGACGGACCCAGGATAAAAACGTCGCGCAGGTCGCCGCCTGGCTCAACGTCCAGGGCATCCGGCTCGCCGAGGTGCGGGTGGTGGCGGATGTCGAGGCCGCGATCGTCGAGGCGGTGAACACGCTGCGCGCGCGCAACGACTATCTGTTCACGACGGGGGGGATCGGCCCGACGCACGACGACATCACGGTCGACGCAATCGCGGCGTCGTTGGGGGTCGGGGTGATGCATCATCCAAAAGCGATGGCGACGCTGGAGAGCTATTACACGACGCGGGGCGGGCTGACCGAGGCGCGTGCGCGGATGGCGCGGGTGCCCGAGGGCGCGGACCTGATCGAGAATCGCGTCTCGGGCGCGCCCGGCATCCGCATCGCCAACATTTTCATCATGGCAGGGGTCCCGCACATCACCGCTGGGATGCTCGACGCACTGACGGGGACGCTGGAGGGTGGGCGCCCGGTGGTATCGAAACTGATCGGTGGCTGGATCGCGGAAAGCGAGATCGCGGACATCCTGCGCGCCACCGAGCAGGCGTTCGAGGGGGTGGCGATCGGAAGCTATCCCTTTTTCCGCGAGGGCCGGGTCGGCGCCAACTTCGTCGTCCGCAGCCCCGACGAAGCGCAGGTCGACGCGTGTCTGGCCAAGCTGACTGCGGATCTGGAGGCGGATGGGCGCGAGGTTGTCGCAGGGGGAATTTAGATCGGCGATAATGCGGGCCGCGCCAGTGGCGGCTCGTCCCATCGCCCTCCGCACGGTAAAGCGGGCGCCCAAGATGAACTCCCCCAGCTATCGTCGTCAGGAGTTGATGCTTGGCGGAGCGATTCATCGCAAACGCCGGGGCGGTGACACCCGGCTCTGCGAAACGAGGGCGTCGATACACCGACCAGCGATGCCGACGCCCCCTATCGTCGGCTAGTTTGCCTACGCCTTGAGATGCTGTGCGATGTACTTGTTCATTTCGAACATCGTGCACTTGTCCCTGCCGAAAACCTTCTTCAGTTTTTCGTCAGCCAGGATTTCGCGCTTGTTTTCCGGGTTTTGAAGGTTGTTTGACTTGATATAGTCCCACACCTTGCTGATCACCTGGCTGCGCGGGAGTTTGTCGTTGCCGACGATCGCGCCGAGCTCCGGGGAGGGCTGAACGGGGGCGTGGATGCCGCCGGTTTTAGGTGCTGTAGCCATCGCATTCCTTCCTATTGCGCCCGGTCCATCGCCGGGCGTTGCGAGTCACGCCTTCTTGAGCGCTGACGCCTTGTGCGCTGCCTTGCCGCCGTTGTCACTCTCTACGAGATATTGCGGGTCGTCGGGTGAGGCGCGGACCTGGTGGGACTTGATCTTGGTATCGCTTGTCAGCTTTTTCTTCACCTCGCCATGCGCGGTGCCGCCGTGGCTCTTCCAACTGACCTCGTCGCCCTTCTTGGGATCCTTCATCGCGTCGCTCCTGCCATCGATCGGCATCAGCGTTCGACGGGCCGAGGGGTTGCGTCGTGCGTTGCGGGCGTTGCCCCCCCGCGTACGACGTCGCTATGGGCAGCCTTGAGGAGATTGACCGATGAAGACCCGCGCCGCCGTCGCGTTCGAAGCCAAGCAGCCGCTCGAGATCGTCGAGCTCGACCTGGAAGGTCCCAGGGCGGGCGAGGTGCTGGTCGAGATCATGGCAACCGGCATCTGCCACACCGACGCCTATACGCTCGACGGGCTCGACAGCGAGGGACTGTTTCCCAGCGTCCTGGGGCACGAGGGTGCGGGCGTTGTCCGGGAGGTCGGGGAGGGCGTCACTAGCGTGCAGCCCGGCGATCACGTCATTCCGCTGTACACCCCTGAATGTCGCCAGTGTAAATCATGTCTCAGCCAGAAGACAAACCTGTGCACCGCGATCCGCGCGACACAAGGCAAGGGCGTGATGCCCGACGGGACGACGCGGTTCAGCTACAAAGGGCAGCCGATCTTCCATTACATGGGCTGTTCGACCTTTTCGAACTTCACCGTGCTGCCGGAAATCGCGGTTGCCAAAATCCGCGCGGACGCGCCGTTCGATACGAGTTGCTATATCGGGTGCGGGGTGACGACCGGGGTCGGGGCGGTGGTCAACACCGCCAAGGTTCAGCCCGGCGATACCGTTGTCGTGTTCGGGCTCGGCGGGATTGGCCTCAACGTTATCCAGGGCGCAAAGCTTGCGGGCGCGGGCATGATCGTCGGGGTCGACATCAACCCCGACCGCGAGCCGTGGGGCCGCCGATTCGGCATGACCCATTTCGCCAATCCCAAGCAGGTCGGCGACATCGTCGCGCATATCGTCGCGCTCACCGATGGGGGTGCCGACTATAGTTTCGACTGCACCGGCAATACCGACGTGATGCGCCAGGCGCTGGAATGCTGCCATCGGGGCTGGGGCACGTCGATCATCATCGGCGTCGCGGAGGCGGGCAAGGAGATCAGCACGCGACCGTTCCAACTCGTCACCGGACGCAACTGGCGCGGCACGGCGTTCGGCGGCGCGCGCGGGCGAACCGACGTTCCCAAGATCGTCGATTGGTATATGGACGGGATGATCCAGATCGACCCGATGATCACTCACCGGTTGTCGCTCGATGAGATCAACCGGGGGTTCGACCTCATGCACGCCGGCGAGAGCATCCGCTCCGTCGTGATCTACTGACACAGGAAGAAACAAACGATGTTCAGCCATATGATGGTCGGATCGAACGACATCGATCGGTCAAAGAAATTCTATGACGCGCTGTTCGCGTCGATCGGCGGCAAGCCCGCAATCACCGATCCAAAGGGACGGCTGATTTATATTCACGGTGGCAGCATGTTCCTGGTTACCCCGCCGATCGACGGCGAGGCGGCAACGCCGGGTAATGGCATGACGGTCGGTTTCGCGACCACCGGGCCCGAGCAGGCCAATGCCTGGCATCAGGCGGGCGTCGAGGCAGGCGGGACCGCGATCGAGGACGACCCCGGGGTGCGGAGGGGCAACGGCATGAACCTCTATCTCGCCTATCTGCGCGACCCTGACGGCAACAAGCTGTGCGCGCTGCACCGGATGCCAGCCGAGTAGCCTCCGTGGAAACTGTAGCGACCAGCAAGGCGCATGGTGGAATCCAGGGCATCTACCGGCACGCTTCGGCGGTGACGGGGACGGACATGACCTTTTCGGTGTTTGTCCCCGCTCATCCGGATGGCGCAACGCTGCCGGTATTGTGGTTCCTGTCGGGGCTGACCTGCACCCACGCCAACGTCACCGACAAGGGTGAATTCCGTGCTGCCTGCGCCGAGCACGGCATCGCCTTCGTCGCGCCGGACACCAGTCCGCGCGGTGGAGGCGTCGCCGACCACGCGGCGTGGGACATGGGGCAGGGCGCGGGCTTCTACGTCGATGCGACCGAAGCGCCCTGGCGCGAGCATTTCCAAATGCGCAGCTATATCGAAGACGAGCTGCCCGCATTGATCGCGGCGCATTTCCCGATGATCGACATGACGCGACAGGGGATTACCGGGCATTCGATGGGGGGCCACGGTGCGCTCACCGTCGCGTTGCGCAACTCCGCGCGGTTTCGCAGCGTGTCGGCGTTTGCGCCGATCGTCGCCCCGTCGCAGGTGCCTTGGGGCGAGAAGGCGATGGGCGGCTATCTAGGCGCGGATCGCGCGGCGTGGCGGCGCTATGACGCTTGTGCGCTGATCGAAGACGGCGCGCGGGTAGCTGAGTTGCTCGTCGACCAGGGCGATGCCGATCCGTTCCTGACCGAGCAGCTCAAACC